>JASJGO010000051.1:0-22553 GCA_033791505.1 Cycloclasticus sp. | reverse complement strand
GAATTTGCCAAGATGAAGGTGAAGCTTACGCGTGATGCCGACAAGCAGGCAGCGAGTATTGTTGCACGCGTTATTGAAGGCGAGTTTAAGTGAATATTATCGTAGGCTTAGATGAGGTTGGCAGGGGTTGCATCGCTGGCCCAGTCGTTGCGGCTGCGGTTATTCTTGATAGCAAAAAACCTATTGCTGGTTTGGCGGATTCAAAGAAACTAACGAAGACAAAAAGAGACGAGCTCTCTGCATTAATACAGGAGAGGGCGCTGGATTGGTCGATTGGGCGCGCGGAAGCGTCTGAAATTGACGATATTAACATCTTGCAGGCCAGCTTATTAGCAATGCAAAGGGCGTTTAATGGCCTAACGCTGAAGGTTGATATTGCTCAGGTAGACGGTACCTTTTACCCGGATATCAATATTCCTGGTGAATGCATTAAAGGTGGGGATGCGCTGATTGCAGAAATATCTGCCGCCTCGATCATCGCGAAGGTTTACCGAGACGAGCATATGTTATTGCTGGACACTCTGTATCCAGGTTATAAACTATCCAAACATCAGGGGTATCCTACCCCAGAGCACAAAAAACTGCTTAGCGAAAAAGGCGTCATTGCCATTTATCGTCAGTCGTTCGCTCCTGTCAAAGGCTTGTTACTATGAGTGAAGCCGTAAAATTTATTCACTTACGAAATCACACCGAGTATTCACTGGTGGATGGCATTATTCGCGTAAAGCCGTTAGTCAAACGAGCGGTTGAGTTAAACATGCCTGCAATTGCGGTAACAGACCAGTCAAACTTGTTTGCGGCGGTAAAGTTTTACAAGGCGGCTCAGGCGGCTGGGGTAAAGCCTATTTTAGGCGCAGACGTACTCATCAAAGACACGGTTGATCAAAAAAAGCCTTATATAGTGACCTTGCTGGTGCAGAATAAACAGGGCTATTTAGGCCTGTCGGAACTGATTTCAGAATCGTATTTAAATGGCCAGGATAAGGGCGTACCGTATTTAACGACAAAAAAAATTCTGGATAAAAATAGTGGCCTGATTGTACTTTCTGGCTGCACCGATGGCATTTTGGCTGAATGCGCCTCTTCCAGTGATATCGCCGTTGCTGAACAAATGGTTAATAACTGGAAGCAGGTTTTTGCTGACCGCTTTTATCTTGAAGTGCAACGAGTAGGGCGAGCAGGAGAGGAGGCCCTGATCAATCGAATGGTGGAGCTAGCAATAAAGCATCAACTACCAATGGTGGCCACCAATGGATCGTGTTTTTTAACTCGCGATGAGTTTGAGGCGCATGAGGCGCGGGTTTGTATTAACCAGGGTCGCGTTTTATCCGATAGTCGTCGCGCTAAAACGCATACCGAGCAACAATACTTAAAAAGTCAGGAAGAAATGCTCGAATTGTTTTCTGACTTACCCGAAGCGATTGAAAATTCAGTCGAAATAGCCAAGCGTTGTAATATTGAGTTGAACCTGGGTAAAAACTTTTTACCTAACTTCCCGATTCCGGATGGTTTAACGACGGACGAGTATTTTTCAAATTTGGCGCAAGAAGGGCTAACTAAGCGTATTGAAGAAACCTCTGAAAGGCTCGACTTTAATGACGACAGGTTAGCCGTGTATCAAGCCCGACTAAAGCGCGAATTGGACGTCATATGTCAAATGGGTTTTCCAGGGTATTTCCTGATTGTTGCGGACTTTATCCAGTGGGCAAAGGATAACGGCGTGCCGGTCGGTCCTGGCCGTGGTTCAGGTGCGGGTTCCATCGTTGCTTACGCATTGAGAATTACAGATTTAGACCCGATCGAGTTTGATCTTCTGTTTGAACGCTTTCTTAACCCCGAACGGGTATCAATGCCCGATTTTGACGTCGACTTTTGTATGGAAGGGCGCGACAGGGTCATTGATTACGTCGGAGAGCGCTATGGGCGCGATAAAGTATCACAGATTATTACCTACGGCAGCATGGCGGCAAAGGCCGTTATTCGCGACGTAGGAAGGGTTTTAGGCCACCCTTATGGTTTTGTAGACAGATTAGCGAAAGCCATTCCATTCGAAATAGGCATGACACTCACTAAAGCCCTTGAGGAAAGCCCTGATCTGTTAAGTGCGTATAAAGAAGAAGTCGAAGTAAGAGAGCTGATTGATCTGGCGATGAAACTCGAGGGTATTGCAAGAAATGCAGGTAAACACGCCGGTGGTGTGGTGATATCACCCAGCAAATTAACCGATTTCAGCCCGTTATACTGCGAACAGGGGGGCTCTAATTTAGTCACCCAGTTTGATAAGGATGATATCGAAGCAGTGGGTCTGGTTAAATTTGACTTTTTGGGCCTACGCACGCTGACCATTATTGACTGGGCGGTACAAAACATAAACCAGCGACTCGAGGCCAAAGGAGAGGCTAAGGTCAATATTGATACCTTAGCGAGAGACGATGAAAAAACCTTTGAGCTGCTAAAGAAATATGCGACGACGGCCGTTTTTCAACTTGAATCAAGGGGTATGAAAGACCTTATTCGTCGATTACGCCCCGATTCATTTGAAGACGTTATTGCATTGGTCGCCTTGTTTAGACCAGGACCGCTGCAATCCGGCATGGTAGACGATTACATTAACGTCAAACATGGGCGCAAAAAAGCCGAGTACGCACACCCTTCCTTAATCGCCATTTTAAAACCCACTAATGGCGTTATTTTGTATCAGGAACAAGTGATGCAAATTGCTCAGGACTTAGCCGGTTATAGTTTGGGTTCGGCCGATTTATTACGTCGAGCAATGGGTAAGAAAAAGCCAGAAGAGATGGCGAAACAGCGAGAAATGTTTACTACAGGCGCGGTTGCAAATCAGGTCGATCAAAATACGGCGACGTATATTGTTGATTTGATGGAAAAATTTGC
This sequence comes from Cycloclasticus sp., assembly GCA_033791505.1. Taxonomy (GTDB): domain Bacteria; phylum Pseudomonadota; class Gammaproteobacteria; order Methylococcales; family Cycloclasticaceae; genus Cycloclasticus. The sequence goes on along the minus strand of JASJGO010000051.1, from coordinate 19,658 downwards.
TGGTTACGGATTCAATAAATCCCACTCCGCGGCTTATGCGTTGATAGCGTATCAAACGGCCTGGTTAAAGGCGCATTACCCCTCCGAATTTATGGCGGCGGTGCTTTCTTCTGATATGGATAATACCGATAAAGTCGTTATGTTTATTGATGAGTGCCGTGAAATGGGCCTGGACATCCTGCCGCCCGACGTGAACAGCTCTGCGTATCACTTTACCACCAACGACGAAGGGCAAATTATTTATGGTTTAGGCGCCATCAAAGGAGTTGGTGAAGCGGCTATTGAGTCGATTATTGAGCAACGTAAAGAAGCTGGTCCTTTTGTCGATCATGAAAATCTCGTCCATCGTATCGATTTAAGAAAGGCCAATCGACGCGTGCAGGACGCGCTGATTAGATCGGGAGCGCTGGATTGTTTTGACTCTAATCGGGCGGCATTAATGCAACGGCTGCCTAACGTGCTGCAAATTGCCGAACAGCAAAACAAAAGCGATTCGGCTGGTCAGAATGACCTGTTCGGCCTAACGGTCATCGCGCCTCCTAAGGCACTAAATGATATAGAGATAGAGCCCTGGACGGAGCACGAACGTCTGAAAGGAGAGAAAATCACCTTAGGGCTTTATTTGACAGGCCATCCTTTCGACTCGGTAAAAGAAGAAATGTCATCGGTAGTATCGGGTAAATTATCCGCGATGCTTGAGATGGAAATGGCCTCATCGAATAGTGGTGGCCAGTACCGCAGAAGTAAAGGCAAACCCGTTATTGTTGCGGGTTTGATTCTCGAAGTCAGAACCCGGCCAACTAAAAATGGTTCTAAGATAGCGACGGTGATTTTAGATGATGGTAGCGCAAGATTAGAGGCGGTAGCGTATAGTGAAACATTCGACAACTACAGAGACCAGCTCGTTAGCGAACAAATGGTGGTAATTGAAGGGGGGCTCTCGTTTGATGATTTTGCAGGACAAAACCGGGTGTCAATCGAAACCGTTATGACGGTTGAACAGGCGCGCGAAAGGTTTGTAAAAGATTTAGTCATAGAGCTGAACCCGGCAGTGATCGACCCAGAGCAAAAAATTAAACAATTACACTCATTGTTTACTGAGTTTCTCGGTGGTTCCTGCCCGGTTACCATGAAAGTTGAACTGGCTGGAGCGTCATCTGTTATACGATTAGCAGAAAAATGGTCCATTATGCCGAAAGATAACTTGTTAAAAGAACTTCAAAAAACATTCCCTGACCAACAAATCTTTGTTCGGTATTGAATACTGCTAGCCGAAAAAGACAAGCCACGATAAAATAAACGCCATGAACTTAAATTATTTAGATTTTGAACAGCCCATTGTCGAACTCGAAGAAAAAATCGAAGAGTTAAGGCGCGTCGGGACAGATAACGAAATAGATATCCAAAAAGAGATCAGCCGCTTGCAAGAAAAAAGCCTGACGCTTACAGAATCGATCTTTTCTAAACTCACTGACTGGCAAATATCCAAACTATCGAGGCACCCTAAGCGGCCTTACTCGCTGGACTATTTTAACGGCGTCGTGGATGGCTTTATCGAACTTCATGGTGATAGGCATTACGCAGATGATGCGGCGATCGTCGGTGGTCTAGCACGGCTTGATGGCCTGCCAGTGATGGTGATTGGTCACCAAAAAGGCCGCGATACCAAAGAAAAACTGAAGCGTAACTTTGGTATGCCTCGCCCCGAAGGGTATAGGAAGGCGCTGCGTTTAATGCACATGGCCGAACGTTTTGAGCTGCCTGTTATTACCTTTATTGATACGCCAGGAGCCTATCCGGGTGTCGGTGCTGAAGAACGTGGTCAGAGTGAAGCGATTGCGAGAAACTTGTTTGAAATGTCTAAATTAAAAACACCTATTATCAGTATCGTTATTGGCGAGGGCGGTTCTGGTGGCGCGCTGGCATTAGGCGTTTGCGACAAATTGTTTTTATTGAAATACAGTACTTATTCGGTTATTTCTCCTGAAGGTTGCGCGTCGATCTTGTGGAAAAGCGCCGAAAAAGCACCCCAGGCTGCCGAGGCAATGGCTATTACCTCCAGCAAACTGTTAGCTCTCGGTTTAATTGATGGGGTTATTGAAGAGCCTTTGGGTGGCGCACATAGAAACCTGTCTTTTATGAAAGCTCAAATAAAACAAACACTGCTTGCTGAGGTTGAGACGCTGACAGCAAAGTCAGTGGATGATTTGCTGGCGCAACGATATAAGCGTTTGATGAGTTACGGTCGATTCACTGAAGCCTAATTTCTTTTAAGTTCGATAAGCGACGTTTACAAACAATAGTCGGCTTATTTTTTAATAGGATATTGTCTTGAACCAGCTCGTTAAAAGTGTTGAGCAGCTTATAGCCTCTACCACCCATGTTAACAGGCTTATTGTTGCGTATAGCGGCGGTGTCGATTCTCACGTTTTATTGCACTGTTGTGCCATGCTGCAAAAAACTACGGATAACTTAATTGTTCAGTCTGTTTATATTAATCATGGTTTGCATCAGGACGCCCAGCAATGGCGAGATCATTGCGAACAGGTGTCAAACGATCTAGCCGTCGAGTTTTATTCTATCAAAGTGAACGCCGTTGACCTAAAAGGTGAGGGTCCGGAGCAGGCAGCTCGACACGCCCGTTATGAGGCTTTATTAACGTTTGCAAACAAGTCTACGATAGTGCTCACCGCCCAGCACGAAGACGATCAGGCAGAAACCCTTATGCTTCAGTTGCTGCGAGGGGCGGGCGTTAAAGGTTTGTCCGGTATGCCGGCGTTAAGCCCATTTGGAGACGGTTTATTAGGCCGTCCTTTCCTACCTATCAGCAAAAAAACTATTTTAAATTACGCAGAGCAAGAGGGCCTGGAGTGGATCGAAGATCCGAGCAATCTTGATGTGTCTTTAGATAGAAATTTTTTACGCCAACAGGTCATTCCATTGATTCAAAAAAGGTGGCCAGCCTTTTCAAAAACAACGTCTAGAAGCGCGGCACATTGCGCTGAAGCGATGCAGGTGTTGTCGGGCTATGCGTCAAATTATCTGTTAGAAGAAAGAGCAGGGGTGCTGAATTATTCGTCTATGGCAGAATTAAGCGATGAGACTCAGCGCCTGGTACTTCGCCAGTGGCTATCAAAAAACGAAGTGCGTTTGCCATCACAAAAGGTGCTCGAACAGATGCAACTGATGATCCATACGAATTCAGGGCTGGTTGAATGGCACAGGTATCAAATAAGAGCATTCGACAATAAGTTTTTTTTATTGCATAAAACGAAGGATAACAGCCCATTTTTACTAACACCATGGAACAGTGAGGGTGTTCTACTACCCAATGAAATGGGTTTTCTCAGTATTAAAGAGCTTACAGGTGAAGGGATCAGTAAAGCGATATGGGACTCGTCCAGTATTTCAATACGGCCAAGGTCAGGTGGCGAGCGTATCCGACTGTTGGCGAGGCCAGGCAGTAAAAAACTAAAAGATCTTTTCCGTGAAAGTGGCTATTATCCCTGGCTGCGAGACCTTATCCCATTGATTTATCTGGGTGACAAACTAGCGGCCGTCGCTGATATTTGGATCGACGAACGGTTTGCCGCAAAAAAAGATCAGCCAGGCTATAAGATTGAATGGACACACCCCCATTTAAAGATCCAATAAGCAAGAAATACGCGGCCCCCGTAATTTTATTCAATGTGGGTACTTTCTTCCGTTTCTAATCACGTATAATTATCGCAAATTAATGTTAACTTCATAGGTTCGTATGGCTAAGTTTATTTTTATTACCGGTGGTGTGGTGTCTTCCCTGGGCAAGGGTATTTGCGCCTCATCTTTAGCCACGATTCTTGAGGCTCGTGGTTTGAAAATAACCATGACCAAGCTCGATCCGTATATTAATGTTGATCCGGGCACGATGAGCCCTTTCCAGCACGGTGAAGTGTATGTGACAGACGATGGCGCCGAAACGGATCTTGATTTAGGACACTATGAGCGCTTTAGCAATAGCAAAATGTCTAAATCGAACAACTTCACCACCGGTCAGATATATGAAGCGGTGATTAAAAAAGAAAGGCGCGGTGACTACCTGGGTGGAACGGTGCAAGTTATTCCGCATATTACCGATGAAATAAAAAGTAAAATCATTGAAAGCGCCGAGGGCGTTGACGTAGCATTAATTGAGATTGGTGGAACGGTAGGCGATATCGAGTCACTACCTTTTCTAGAGGCTATTCGACAAATGCGTGTTGAACTGGGTGATGAGCGTTGCTTGTTTATTCATTTAACATTGGTGCCGTATATTAGCTCAGCGAAAGAAATTAAAACCAAACCGACACAGCATTCGGTTAAAGAACTAAGAACTATTGGTATCCAGCCGGATATTTTAATTTGTCGCTCAGAGCGTCCCATTCCACTGTCAGATCGTAAAAAAATAGCCTTATTTACCAATGTGCAAGAAAATGCGGTAATCACAGCCCTCGATGCCGATAGTATTTACCGCATTCCGATGATGCTGCACGAACAGGGGCTTGATCAAATTGTTGTTAAAAGATTACATCTGGACGCTAAGCCCGCCGATTTATCCGACTGGGAACGCGTTGTAGAAAACTTATTTTCGCCAACGGGCACCGTTAAAGTAGCTTTGGTCGGCAAATACGTTGATCACGCCGATGCCTATAAATCGTTAACAGAGGCACTGATACACGCGGGTATTAAAACCCAGACAAAAATTGACGTGGTTAAAATTGATTCTGAAGATATCGAACAGAAAGGCACTTCAGTGCTTAACGGTGTCGATGCAATTTTGGTCCCTGGTGGTTTTGGCGAGCGGGGCGTGGACGGCAAGATAGCCGCGATTCGATTCGCACGCGAGAATAATGTGCCTTATCTGGGTATTTGTTTAGGTATGCAGTCGGCGGTGATTGAATACGCGAGAAATAAAATGGCGTTAGAAGGTGCTAATAGCACAGAATTTATGGCGGATTGTCCTTATCCTGTGATTGGCTTGATCACAGAATGGTTAAGCGAAGAAGGGCGACTGGAACAACGCGACGAATCATCCGACCTTGGCGGTACGATGCGCCTGGGTAGTCAGAAGTGTCAATTAGTTTCCGGCTCTTTAGCGCACCGGGTGTACGGCACGGATGTTATTACTGAGCGGCATAGGCACCGGTATGAATTTAATAATACCTTTTTAGAACAATTTGAATCTGCTGGTTTGAAAATATCGGGTAAATCAATGGATGGACGACTGGTTGAGATAGTTGAAATTCCTGAACACAGGTGGTTTTTAGCGTGTCAATTCCACCCAGAATTTACCTCTAAACCGAGAACGGGACACCCGCTTTTTAATGGCTTTATTTCTGCGGCCATTGAATACTCTTCATCAGACGACAAGGCTAAACAACAATGAAACTATGTGGATTTGAGGTAGGTATTGATCAGCCATTTTTCCTGATTGCTGGTACTTGTGTGGTGGAAAGCGAGCAAATGACGATAGACACCGCAGGCGCCTTAAAAGAAATGACCGATGAGTTGGGTATTCCTTTTATTTACAAATCATCCTTTGATAAAGCCAATCGCTCCTCAATAGACAGCTTTAGAGGGCCGGGTATTGAGGAAGGGTTGAGAGTTCTGCAGGCAGTTAAAGATCAATTAGGCGTGCCGGTACTCACCGACGTGCATGAAGATACGCCGATGGACGAAGTGGCCTCAGTGGTCGATGTGTTACAGACGCCAGCTTTCTTATGTCGGCAGACCAATTACATACAGCGCGTGGCGTCAACGGGCTTGCCGGTGAATATTAAAAAAGGACAGTTTCTGGCCCCCTGGGATATGAAGCACGTGGTCGATAAGGCTCGTTCCACGGGTAATCAGAACATCATGGTGTGTGAAAGGGGCGCTTCATTTGGTTATAACAACCTGGTGTCTGATATGCGTTCGCTAGCGGTTATGCGTGAAACCGGCGCCCCCGTCGTGTTTGACGCGACGCATTCGGTTCAATTGCCGGGCGGTCAGGGCAGTACTTCTGGCGGCCAGCGTGAGTTTGTCCCCACCCTGGCGAGAGCGGCAGTCGCGGCGGGTATATCAGGTGTATTTATGGAAACGCATCCAGATCCAGATAAGGCCTTAAGCGACGGACCCAACTCAGTACCACTGGGTAGAATGAAAGAATTACTCAGTATCATGAAAACGATTGATGCGGCGGTTAAACAGGCTGGTTTACTAGAAAACGAATTTTAATTACAGATAAGTTAAGGAAGTTATGGCACAGATAGTTGATATAAAAGCGCGTGAAATTTTAGACTCACGAGGCAATCCAACCCTGCAAGCGTACGTAGAGCTAGCATCAGGAGTAGTGGGTAGCGCGATGGTGCCATCGGGCGCATCTACCGGTGAACGCGAAGCGATAGAGCTTAGAGACGGGGACCAAAGTCGTTATGGCGGTAAAGGTGTTTTAAAAGCTATCAGTCACGTTAATGGTGAGTTAAGAGATGCTTTAGTGGGTATGGATGCGACTGATCAATTAGCGATTGATAATAAAATGATCGAACTGGACGGCACGCCTAATAAGGCGCGTCTTGGAGCGAATGCAACGCTGGGTATTTCCCTTGCAAACGCGCACGCTGCGGCTAATGAAGGTGGTGTTCCGCTGTACCGCTACCTTGGCGGGAATGAATTTTTGCTTCCCGTGCCGATGATGAATATCATTAATGGCGGCTCACACGCCGATAACAGCGTAGATTTACAGGAATTTATGATTCTTCCGGTTGGCGCGCCTAATTTTAGTGAAGCCATACGTTATGGCGCAGAAGTCTTTCACGCCTTGAAATCAGTATTAATGGCCAAGGGGCTAAGCACCTCAGTAGGTGATGAAGGTGGCTTTGCACCAGATCTATCTTCAAACCAGGAAGCGATAGACGTTATTTTACAAGCGATTGATAAAGTGGGTCTAAGAATTGGCGACGATATCGCATTAGGACTGGATGTGGCGAGTTCCGAATTTTGCAAAAATGGCGAATATTTCCTGGCGTCGGAAAATAAACGCTTTAACTCGCAGCAAATGTCCGACTTTTTAGCGAATTGGGTGGATCAATACCCGATTATCAGTATTGAAGATGGTTTAGACGAAAATGATTGGGATGGCTGGAAATACCTGACAGAAAAAGTAGGCCATAAAGTGCAACTGGTGGGCGATGATTTATTCGTCACTAACCCGGAAATTTTCAAACAGGGAATTGATAAAAATATAGCCAACTCAATTTTGATCAAAGTGAATCAAATTGGTACCTTATCCGAGACCCTGGCGGCTATCAAAATGGCGCATGAGGCGGGTTATAGCTCTGTGGTATCGCATCGTTCAGGTGAAACAGAAGATACCACTATCGCTGATTTAGCCGTTGCTACCTGCTCTGGACAAATCAAAACGGGGTCACTGTGCCGATCTGATCGCGTTGCTAAATACAACCGTTTATTGGGTATAGAACACGAACTTGGTGCGAATGCGATATACGCTGGTAAAAAGGCTTTTAAATACCTAAGCTAAGTTGAGAGCGCTACTCATTCTTCTTGTTTTCCTTTTCGGCTTTTTACAATATAAATTGTGGATAGCCGAAGGGAAAGTTCAGGATTTATGGGCGCTTAAAGAGCGTATAGAGTCTCTGAAAAGTGAAAATGAAAGCCTTATGCAGCGCAATCATACACTGCAGGCCGAAGTAGAAAATCTTAAAAGTGGTCTGGACGTTATCGAAGAAAAAGCCCGGCAAGAATTCGGCTGGGTTGGCAAAGAAGAAACGTTTTTTCAGTTTATAGAGCCGACGGATGATAAATAATAGCGAAAAGATTTTTTGCATTGTTCCAGCGGCCGGTATCGGCTCAAGAATGCAGGCTGGTTGTCCTAAGCAGTACCTGCCGTTTCGTTCTTCAACAATTCTGGATGTAACGCTCAGTCGTTTACTGTCCAGCCGCTATATTGAAAATCTGGTCGTGGTGATTCAAGCCGCTGATGAATTTTGGCCAGATAGCGCCTATGCATCGGATGAAAATATAACCATCGCCGCAGGTGGTGCCGAAAGAGCCGATTCGGTGCTAAATGGCATTGCAGCTATTAAATCACAGGCACAGGAGGGTGATTGGGTGATGGTTCACGATGCCGCACGGCCCTGTGTTCATCCGGCTGATATTGACCGACTCATTGCTGCGGCATTAGAAGGCCATTCGGGCGCTATTTTAGCGACGCCGATTAATGACACAGTAAAAGAAGTAATAGCTGGCTTGTCTTCGTCTACGCTGGATAGGTCACATATGTGGCGCGCCTTAACGCCACAAATATTTAAACTGGCGGATCTTGAGCAGGCGTTGCTACACGCGAAACAAAAAGGATTCGTGGTAACGGATGAAGCAAGCGCTATGGAAGGGCTAAATAAACCAGTTCAAGTGCTTGAAGGGCGCGCTGATAATATTAAAATCACTTCGCCAAATGATTTACTGCTTGCCAATTTTTATATCGACGAACAGGAAAAACAACAATGCGAATAGGCCATGGTTACGACGCTCATCGGTTTGAAAAGGACAAAACATTAGTCTTGGGTGGGGTTGAAATTCCGCATGAATTTGGTTTGCTAGCGCATTCGGACGGTGACGTTGCCTTACACGCCTTGTGTGATGCGTTACTTGGTGCAATTGGTCGGGGTGATATAGGGCAGCACTTTCCAGATAGCAGTGACGATTATAGTAATATCGATAGTCGAATTCTATTGCGACGCGTATATCAGCTGGTTGAAAAAGCAGGCTACGTCTTAGCCAATACTGATTTAACCATTATCGCGCAAGCGCCTAAATTAGCGGCCTATTTACCTCAGATGTCGTTGACTATTGCGGCTGATTTGAAAAGCCAGGTGGCGCAAATAAATATCAAGGCGACAACCACAGAAGGCATGGGCTTTGCTGGTCGAAAAGAAGGTATTGAAGCGCACGCCGTGGTATTACTTGTTGCTAAATAATAAAGCTCGATGACTTACCAATCTCACGTCGAAGGGCTGCCTTATGCCCATGGCGTGCCTGTTGGCTCAGGGGTGATTAGGGAGCGGGCGGAAAATTTCAAGGTTAACGAGGAGCTGTCTTTTGAACCCTCGGGCGAAGGCGAACACGTTTTTCTTTATATTCAGAAAACAGGTTTAAATACCGAAGACGTGGTGAAAATATTGGCGCAATACGCTGGCGTGCCCAGATCTTCGGTTTCATTTGCCGGCATGAAGGATCGTCAGGCGGTGACAAAACAGTGGTTCAGCGTGCAATTACCAGGTCAGTCTGGGCCAGATTGGCAGCAACTGGATAATGCAGATATACAGTTTGAGCGCATTACGCGACACTCAAAAAAACTCAAAAGAGGCGCGATAAAATTCAATCAATTTGAGATTATCATTTCTCAGTTAGACGCTGATAGACAATTTATAGAACAGCGCGCAGAAAGCATTATAAAGTTGGGCGTGCCCAATTACTTTATGCAACAGCGGTTTGGCTACCTCTGTCAAAACCTGAATCGCGCATACGAACTGTTTTTGAAAAAACAGCCGATAAAAAACAAAAAAACCAGAGGCCTTTTTTTATCATCGGCGAGATCTTTTTTGTTCAATCAGGTTTTAGCTAGGCGGGTGTCGAGTCATACCTGGGATCAGGCGCTTGAAGGTGACGTATTTGTACTGGATGGTAGCCGGCAATTTTTTCAGAATGAGGCGGTATCGACTGACATACAGGCTCGAATGATTGAACACGACATTCATCCCTCTGGGCCACTTTTTGGTAGCAGTGAAAGCGTCGTTAAGTACGGCGTTAGAGAGAGTGAAGAAGCGGTCTTTTCTGATAATATTGTTTTTTGTGAAGGACTAAAAAAACAGAAAGTTGAATCAGCCAGACGCTCGTTGAGGGTGGTCCCGCAAAACTTTGAATTAAATTTTCTGGATAACGACAGGCTGCAAATCAGTTTTAGATTACAATCTGGAAGTTATGCGACGGCGGTGCTACGCGAGCTCGTCAATACGACGCTAAGTTAATATATAAAGGAACCATCTTGGATTACGAACAAATTATAGGCTTGGGTTTACTACAAGGGTTAACGGAATTTCTACCGATATCCAGTTCAGCGCATTTAATATTATTACCGATTCTTTTCGGCTGGGAAGATCAGGGCTTAGCCTTTGATATTGCGGTGCACGTGGGTACTTTAATAGCCATTATCAGCTATCTTAGAAAAGACCTGTACCGATTAGTAACGGGCTGGTTTGCCTCTGTTTTTAAACGCCAACACAATCATGATAGTCGTTTAGCGTGGTTGATAATTATAGGAACGATTCCGGTCGGATTGGTAGGGCTCTTTTCATCCAGCCTGATTGAGGTTTATTTAAGGTCACCATTGGTGATTGCCGCAACGACGATTATATTTGGCCTGTTACTTTGGCGTTCAGACGCTAAAGGGCAGCGCGATAGAACGCAGAATGATTTGAATTTTAAAGACGCCGTTATTATTGGTTTATTTCAGGTATTAGCCCTAATACCTGGTACATCGCGTTCTGGCATTACGATGACCGGCGGACTTTTCCTCGGTTTAACACGCGAGGCCTCAGCCAGGTTTTCTTTTTTATTATCCGTACCGCTGATTTTTTTAGCTGGCAGCTTTAAGGCACGGGAATTGCTGGAAAGCCCGTTACTTATCGACTGGTTTTCAATTGGCGCCGCTGTTGCTGTTTCAGCGCTCAGTGCGTTTGCCTGTATTGCATTATTCCTCAAGATGGTTGAGAAAATAGGCATGCTGCCGTTTGTTATTTATAGATTCTTACTGGGCGCGCTTTTATTATATTTCTACGCCAATTAAAGGCTCTTTCTTTAGCAGCACGTACAGCGCGCCGGTTCCTCCGTCGCGTTGCTGGGCCGATGATAAGGCCAGTACAGCGGGATCATTTTTCAACAGATTAAAAACTAAGTTCTTAAGCACGGGCCGGTTATTTAACGAGCCGATACCTTTGCCATGGACCACTAGAATACAACGGTGGCGTTGCTCTAGTTGATGCGCTAGAAACTCATCTAATAATTGTTGTGCTTCGAGTTGCGTTAAGCCATGCAAATCTATTTTTTCGTCGACCCTTATGTCGCCACGCTTTAATTGTCTTATGAGTTTGTGTTGAATGCCTTGCCTGGCGAAGAATAATTGCTCATCACTTTGTATATCATTAACCTCATAAAAAACGTTTTGATCTGCTATCGGCAGCTGATGAACGGGTTTTTTCACCGGCTTGGGCTTGAGTTTGCTTTCAAGAAGGTTGTGCTTATCGTGCGAAAGCGGTTTTACATCACCCATAGACTGTTTAAATAAATTAGAATCTTCATTTGAACTCAGGTGTTTGTTTTTATCTTCAGGCATAATAAGAGTTTAGCAAATAATAAATGTTGATATTTTTTTAAAAATCGCTAACAAACAGTTTTAATGCATATTTTAATAAGTAATGATGATGGATATCTCGCTCCTGGCCTATTAGCGCTAGCCAAAAGTTTGGCTGCTGTTGCTGAGGTTACAGTAGTGGCACCCGACAGAAATAGAAGTGCGGCCAGTAACTCTTTAACACTGGAAATGCCGCTGCGTGTTCAGCAAATGGAGAATGGTTTTTTTAGCGTAGACGGCACACCAACAGATTGTGTTCATTTAGCCATTACGGGTTTGCTCGATATTGAGCCGGATATCGTTTTTTCAGGTATCAATAACGGTGAAAATATGGGTGATGACGTGCTGTATTCCGGCACGGTAGCGGCGGCAACAGAGGGGCGTTTTATGGGCTTGCCATCGATTGCCATCTCAATGAACTCTAGTCAGCCGACGCACTACGAAACAGCCGCCTACGTGGCAGTTCAGTTATTTAAAGGCCTGTTAAATGAGAAGCTTCCAAATGATACGATTTTAAACGTCAACGTCCCTGACCTGCCGTTAAGTGAAATCAAGGGATTTAAAGCAACCCGATTGGGCCAGCGCCACCGATCAGAATCTGTGATTGAAGCGCGTGATCCAAGAAATAAAATAATATATTGGGTGGGGCCGCCCGGTGGGCAACAAGACGCCGGTGAAGGAACCGACTTCCATGCGGTTGAGAACCAATATGTTTCCATTACACCACTGCAAATTGATTTAACAAACTACAATCGATTGACTGACGTAAATAACTGGCTCAAAGGGATAACACTATGAATGGCCATTTAGGCATCGGTATGACCTCACAGCGCACGCGTGATCGTCTTATCCAGCAGTTGCAGAAGCTGGGTATTAAAGATCAGCGCGTACTGGATGTGATGAAGCAAATACCCCGACACCTATTTGTTGCTGAAGCGTTGGCGAGTCGCGCTTATGAAAACAACTCGTTACCCATTGGGCAGGGGCAGACTATTTCTCAGCCGTATATGGTCGCCCGTATGACCGAGTTGTTGATCGAAGATGGGATGCCCGAGAACGTGCTGGAAGTAGGTACGGGGTCGGGATACCAGTCGGCTGTATTAGCCAGTTTGATCCCGCGGGTTTTCTCCGTTGAACGCATACGCCCGCTGCAGGAAAAGGCAAAAATTGTATTGTCTGATATAGGAATTAGAAATATTAGCTTTAAACACTCAGATGGCGGCTGGGGCTGGAAAGCCTGTGGTCCTTACCAAGGTATTCTGGCTGCTGCGGCACCCGCTGAAATACCGGTTAATTTGCTGGAACAGCTGGAAATAGGCGCTAAGCTGGTTATTCCAATTGGCGTTGAGGGTCAGCAAGTTTTACAACGGGTTACTCGAACTGAATCAGCGTACGAAGTTGAAACCATTGAGCCAGTTAGTTTTGTTCCTTTTCTAAAGGGCCGTGCTTAGGAGTCATAAGGGTGTTTGAACGTCTATACAATCGAGTTTTAATATGGGCGGCACACCCAAAAGCAAATCGTTTCCTGCTGGCGTTAAGTTTTGCTGAGTCTTCTTTTTTCCCCATTCCACCAGACGTTATGCTGGCACCGATGTGCCTGGCAAAACCGAACAAAGGCTACTATTACGCGTTATTAACAACCGTCGCTTCAGTCTTAGGTGGGATATTCGGCTATCTGATAGGTATGTTTTCTTTTGAACTGGTAGAACCCTTTATTGAATGGCTGAAATATGGCGAAAAATTTGATCTTGTGAAACTTTGGTTTGCGGACTGGGGTTTCTGGGCCATTTTAATTGCTGGCTTTTCGCCTATTCCTTATAAACTTTTTACTATCGCCGCTGGTCTACTCGGTATGGCGTTTATTCCTTTTGTTATTGCGTCCATTATTGGCCGTGGCGCGCGTTTTTTTCTGCTTGCAGGTTTGGTGTCGTTAGGCGGCGAGAAACTACGCAATAAGTTAAAGGACTATATAGAAATCATTGGCTGGTGCTGTGCTGCGATACTGGTCGTAGGTCTATTAATTTACAAATTCCAATAACAGGTAAATTTGAAAAATAAATCGGCAATTTATTCGGTAATTTTGTTTATTGCTTGCTGTTTTTCGATTATCTCGTGCAGCACGTCCAATATATACGCCCCCGTGGGTAGTAATCGTCATTCAGTTAAACCATCCGCCACATCGCATATCGTTCAGAGAGGGGATACCCTGTATTCCATTGCCTGGCAAATTGGACGTGATTACAAAGAATTAGCAAGTTGGAATGGTATTAATCATCCTTACACCATTTATAAGGGGCAAAAATTAACCTTAGTAGCGACTAAAGTGAGTAAGAAAAACGTCGTTTCGACAGTTTATTCAAGTAAGAAAACTGTTAAAAAACAAAGAATAACAGCAACTACTTCAAATAATTATCAAAAAGAGTTAAAGTTATCCTGGCAGTGGCCGATACAAGTCAGGCAACTAGAGAAAGGTGTGGTTAAAACAGGCGTCACTTTAGTTGGTAAAGCGGGAGAACTGGTTCGTAGTAGTGAAAGCGGAAAGGTTGTCTACGCTGGTGATGGTTTAAAAGGTTATGGGAACCTGTTGATTGTTAAACATAGAGACGAGTTTTTAACCGCCTATGGCTACAACAAAAGGTTATTAGTAAAAGAAGGTAGTGTTGTAAGAAAGGGTCAGGCGATAGCCGAAATAGGCAAAGATAATAAAAACCGCCCGGCACTGTTTTTTGAAATTAGGCGACGAGGTAAAGCGGTATCGGTTACCGAGTATTTGCCAAAAAAGGGGAGATAGAAATGCGGGCAACTAAATTAAAAGAGTTAAACGAAGAGTCGACTATGAATTATTCAGTAAAAAGTACGGTTAAAACTAAAGCCAAAACCAATTCAGTTAATGACCCTACGCAAATTTATTTAAACGAACTCAGTAAGTCCGTTCTGCTAACCGCAGAAGAAGAAATCCATTTAGGTCGTCTAGTTCAAAAAGGTGATCAACCTGCACGCCAGCGAATGATTGAAAGTAATTTACGGCTGGTGGTGAAAATATCAAGAAAATACATAAATCGCGGCTTGCCTATGCTCGACCTGATTGAAGAAGGTAATTTAGGCTTGATCCGTGCGGTAGAAAAGTTTGATCCCGAAAAAGGCTTCCGCTTTTCAACCTACGCGACCTGGTGGATACGTCAAACCATCGAAAGGGCGATTATGAATCAAACCAGAACCATTCGTTTGCCTATTCATATTATTAAAGAGATGAATATTTATCTTAAAAAAGCCCGCGAACTCAGTCTAGAACTTGACCGAGAAGCCAACGCCGAAGACGTCGCTGCGGTAACCGGCAAGCCCGTTGAAGAAATAGAAAGAATGTTTCGTATGTATGCTGAAAACGTCACATCACTGGACGTGACATCGTCTAAAGATAGCGATCAACAGTTGCTCGACACGGTGGCCGACGAGGGCGCGAGTGAGCCAACAGATATTTTGCAATCAGAAGAAATTAAAGAAAACCTGGAAAACTGGATTGAACTTCTGACCGATAGACAAAAAGAAGTTATTTCTCGACGCTTCGGTATTCGTGGCCATCATGCTTCAACACTAGAGCAAGTCGCCAATGAAATGGGCGTAACGCGTGAGCGTGTAAGACAGGTGCAAATGAGTGCGTTAAAATCGTTAAGAGTGATACTTGAAAACGAAGGTTTTTCGCCATCGTTGCTGCTGCATTAAAAACGCTAAAATATCTCGTTTTTATACGGTTTACATTGACAGGTAAAATACAGATGAGTAATGTATCGCGCTCCTATCTGTGTCAGTTAAACTGTAATTACCATGCATGATTTTGCCAGAATTAAACGCCTTCCTCCTTACGTATTTAATATCGTCAATGATTTAAAAGCGCAGGCTCGTGCTGCGGGTGAAGATATTATTGATTTTGGCATGGGTAACCCCGACCAGCCGACACCACAGCATATCGTAGATAAACTAACAGAATCGGCTCAACGTGGGGACACCCACCGTTATTCGGTTTCTCGTGGTATTCCACGTTTGCGCAAGGCCATTTGTGGCTGGTACAAAAAGTCGTACGACGTAGACCTAGATTTTGATACCGAAGCCATCGTTACCATCGGTTCAAAAGAAGGGCTGGCTCATTTAGCGCTGGCTACCTTAGGTCCTGGCGATGCCGTTTTAGTACCTAATCCCGCTTATCCCATTCATCCGTATGGTTTTGTTATCGCTGGCGCAGATATCCGTCACGTACCGATTAGTCCAGACGTGGATTTCTTCTGCGAATTAGAAAAAGCGATTAAAACCTCGTACCCAAAACCAAAAATGCTGGTGCTGAATTTTCCGGGTAACCCAACGACACAGTGCGTGGATCTAGAGTTCTTTGAAAAAGTCATAAAAATGGCTAAAGAGCACGATATATGGGTGGTACACGATAACGCTTACGCAGAAATTGTATTTGATGGCTATAAAGCGCCATCCATACTACAGGTGCCCGGCGCGAAAGATATCGCGGTTGAATTTTATTCATTATCTAAAACCTACAATATGCCCGGTTGGCGCGTAGGCTTTATGTGTGGCAATAAAGAGCTGGTCGCTGCGCTGGCGCGTATCAAATCGTATTTAGATTATGGTATGTTTACACCGATACAGATAGCCGCTATTGCAGCGCTAGAAGGCCCGCAAGACTGCGTAAATGAAATAAGAGCGCTGTATAAAGAACGCAGAGACGTATTGTGCGAGGGGCTTAATGCGATTGGTTGGGCGGTTGAAAAGCCAAAAGCGACGATGTTTGTATGGGCGAAAATGCCCGAAAAATACCGTGAAATGGGTTCGCTAGAGTTTTCAAAAAAATTACTCAAGGAAGCTAAAGTCGCGGTATCACCAGGTATCGGATTTGGCGAATTTGGCGACGACTACGTGCGTTTTGGTTTAATAGAAAACACCCATAGAACACGCCAGGCGGTTCGTGGTATTAAACAGATGTTCCGAAACGACGGTATCGTCTAACGAGCGAGCTTGAAACGACGTCTAGCTGCTATCTGTTATTTAAGTGGCATCTGTCTTCCTATATAATGAGCCCCTTTTAATGAACTACCTGAGGGGAAGCTGTTGAACGTTGTAAAAGTTGGCATATTAGGCCTTGGTACTGTTGGTGGCGGTACCGTCAATGTGCTGGAAAGAAATGGCCGGGAAATTTCTCGTCGTAGTGGCTGTCAGTTACTCGTAACAAAAGCTTGCGCCAGAGATATTAAGCTCGAACGCATTTGTAATACCCAGGGCATTCAGCTAAGCACCAACCCCTACGACATCATTAACGACCCAGACATTCAAATAGTACTTGAAGTAATGGGCGGTGAAGAACCTGCAAAGTCATTAATTCTGGCTGCTTTTGCACAGGGTAAGCACGTCGTCACGGCAAACAAGGCGTTAATCGCACTGCACGGTAATGAGTTATTCGCCGCAGCGGCTAAACATAATGTTATTTTGGCTTATGAAGCGGCCATTGCCGGTGGCATCCCTATCGTTAAAGCGATGCGCGAAGGCCTCAGCGGAAATAAAATTGAATGGTTAGCCGGCATCATAAACGGCACTGGAAATTTCATTCTTAGCGAAATGCGCGATAAAGGCAGCGCCTTTAAAGACGTATTGCAACAAGCGCAAGAACTGGGCTACGCCGAAGCCGACCCTACTTTTGATGTTGAAGGCATAGACGCTGCGCATAAACTTTGCATTCTCGCTTCATTGGCGTTTGGTACACCACTTAATTTTGCAGGTGTGTACACCGAAGGTATCTCTAAGGTAACGCCATTAGACCTCACCTACGCCGAAGAATTAGGTTATCGAATCAAACACCTGGGTATCGCCAGAAAAACGGAGCAGGGCGTCGAAATGCGCGTCCATCCGACTCTTATTCCTGCTAAACGGCTTATCGCCAATGTTAATGGCGTGATGAATGCGGTATTGGTAAAAGGTAACGCGGTAGGCGCAACGATGTATTACGGCCCCGGTGCTGGCGCAGATGCTACCGCTTCAGCGGTGGTCGCCGACATGGTGGATATTTGCCGTCAAATAGACGTCTCGGCAGATCATCAGGTACCGTCGTTAGGCTTTTTAAACGATCAGTTAGAGGAACTACCGCTACTGTCCATAGAACAAGTAAAAACCGCGTTTTATCTGCGCCTTTCGGTTGCCGATAAATCCGGTGTTATGGCGGCTATTACGACTATTTTGGCCGATAACGGTATCAGCATTGAAGCGGTATTACAAAAAGTAGCTGAACAAAACAGCGCTAACACGTTGGTTATTTTACTTACCGATAGCGTGCTAGAAAAATCATTGATGTCAGCGCTTGAAGAAATTGAATCACTCGATACAACCGTCGGCCCTGCCGTTCGCATCCGTGTTGAATCATTACAATAGGAACTATCATGACTGCAGGTAATCGTTACATTGGTTTAATCGATAAGTATAAAAAAGTACTGCCCGTTTCAGACAGTACGCGTTTTATCAGTTTGGGTGAAGGCAATACGCCACTCATCAAACTGGAAAACATACCGGCGTTGATCGGTAAAAACGTAGACATTTATGTCAAATACGAAGGCCTAAACCCCACCGGTTCGTTCAAAGACCGTGGCATGACGATGGCGGTGACCAAAGCGGTAGAAGAGGGCAGTAAAGCAATTATCTGCGCTTCAACGGGCAACACCTCGGCCTCTGCTGCGGCATACGCCGCTCGCGCGGGCATTAAAGCCTTTGTGCTTATCCCGGAAGGTAAAATCGCGCTTGGCAAACTCGCGCAGGCGATGATTCACGGCGCCGAAATCATTCAAATCAAGGGTAATTTTGATGAAGGTATGCAGCTGGTTAAAGAAGTAGCCGAACACGCGCCGGTTACCATCGTTAATTCAATTAACCCTTATCGCTTACAGGGCCAAAAAACGGCGTCTTACGAGATCGTAGAGGCGCTGGGTAAAGCGCCCGACTACCATTGTCTACCCGTCGGTAACGCCGGTAATATTACCGCGCACTGGATCGGCTATAGCGAAATGGCACAAGCCGCTGGCACACACGTCACCGATGCCTGCGCTTTTTGTGAAGGCGATTGCCAGTTCGATATACAGCCGATAATAGACAAGCGGCCAATCATGGTCGGCTATCAAGCCGCAGGTGCTGCGCCATTTATCAAAGGCGAACTGATTGACGATCCAGAAACCATCGCAACCGCTATTCGCATTGGCCATCCGCAATCGTGGGATCGTGCATGGGCGGTACAAAAAGAATCCGGTGGCTGGTTCGACGCATTAAGCGACGAAGAGATTTTAGCGACGCAAAAATTACTGACAGAAAAAGAAGGTATCTTCTGCGAACCGGCATCAGCCGCTTCAGTTGGTGGCGCGATACGCGATATTAAAAACGGCAAAATTCCAGAAGGCAGTACCATCGTCTGCACGCTAACCGGCCACGGCTTAAAAGACCCTGATACCGCTATTGCACAATGCGAGGTGAATCCAAAAGCGATTGACGCTTCACTAGCGTCTGTAAAGGCCGCCATACTCGATAAACTGTAGGTTATCTAATTAGATGAGTGATCACTCAGTAAGCAACTCATCTAGCCCGAAAATTAAACGTCGTGAAGCGATCAGTAGCGACGTTACGCTATTAAGCGAGATCCACCCCGTTCTACGTCAGGTCTATCTGAACAGGGGTATAACGCATAGCGATCAACTCGATCGCACGCTGAAAAACCTGCCGAATTATCAGCGCTTATCTGGCATCAGCGGCGCGGTCGATATTATTCTGCGCGCCATTCAAACGGATCAAAAAATCCTTATCGTCGCCGACTTTGACGCCGACGGCGCCACCTCGTGCGCCTTGGCGATTAGAGGCTTGCGGATGTTGGGCGCGAAACATCTCGATTTTGTCGTCCCCGATCGCTTTAAGTTCGGCTATGGTTTAACGCCGGAAATCGTAGACGTCGCGCTAGAGCACAAGCCAGATCTTATTATCACCGTTGATAACGGCATATCCAGCGTCGATGGCGTGGCCTACGCGGTTGAGCAGGGCTGTCAGGTGGTGGTAACCGATCATCATTTACCGCCGAAAAAATTACCGAATGCACACGCCATCGTCAACCCACAGTTATTGGGCGATGAATTCCCCAGTAAAGCGCTGGCAGGTGTTGGCGTTATGTTTTACGTATTACTGGCGTTACGCGCAAAGCTGAATGAACAGG
>JASJGO010000050.1:0-18393 GCA_033791505.1 Cycloclasticus sp. | reverse complement strand
ATGCCTCTCTGCTTGCAGAAACTACTTAACTTACTTTTTAAAATACTCGCCTGCTTTTCAAAATTAATCCCCGTTTCATTTTTAACGTATTCAGCTAAAAATTGAACATCATGAAAGTCATGCTGGATCTTGATCGGCGTTTGAGTAACCCCAGGCGGTTTTTTTTTGCTAAACAGGCCAAACATATCTAGCCTCCAATCTTGCGTATGTTTTGAATTATTTCATCAAGACTGCGGACTAAAATATTCTTACTTTGTAGTTTTGCCTGTAAAGGCATGCCATATACGACTGCTGATGCTTCGCTTTCGGCTATACATAGAACACCACTGTCGGATAAGGCTTTGCAGCCTCTGGCGCCGTCGTCGCCTACGCCGGTCAATATAATGCCTGCTACCGTATAGGCCGCGGTTAACTGAGCGGCGGATACAAACAAGTGGTCTATATCTGGGTTATAGCGGGCGTTTTCCTGTTTTGCCTGACTAAACTCGAGCTGGTTTGTATTAACGACTAATTGCGTCATATGTGAACAGACATAAATATGAGCGGATAAAACTGCTAGCTGATCCGAAACGGCGAGCACCTTTAACGCGCTTCGGCGTTGCAATTGATTCACAAAACTGGGGATATATTCGTCGCCGATATGTTGCGCAATAACAATAGTGGCCGCGAAGTCCTCCGGTAAGGCCTGAACAATTTTTTGTATTTGTCCAGGCCCACCGGTCGAAGCGCCAATTAATATTAGTGCCTTAGGTTCTAAAAGTTTCAAGTTGCGAATTCAGGTTTTCTGTCATGGTATTTAGGTGCTCGGCAGCTGAGGCAATTTCTTCAACGCTACGTGCATTAGTGGCAGAAAGTGAATTTATCTCTGCAATTTTTTCAACGATGGCCGAAACCTTTTTACCGGTACTCTCAAAATCGTCAACCGTTTTATCGCTAGCCTCCGACGCCTTGATGACCATAGCAACCGTCTCATTAATTCTTCCGTCCACACTATCTGCAATAGTGGATAACTCTTGAATTTCTTCGGCGCTTTTGTTCATATCCTTGCTAACATTTTCAATCGACTTAATGACATTACTAATCGTTTCATCGATTTTAACCAGACTCGCTTGAGTATGCCCAGCTAGACTTCGCACTTCATCTGCCACCACGGCAAAGCCGCGCCCATGTTCACCTGCTCGCGCGGCTTCAATCGCGGCATTCAGCGCTAACAAATTAGTTTGATCAGCGATATTCGAAATCACCTCGAGAACATTTTTCACCTCTGATGTTTCATCGTATAAATTGGCTACGTCCTTTGCCAGTGCAATTTCTCTATCGGTTGTGGTCTGCACATTTTTTGTTAGGCGCACAATTTCATCCCTCGCAGCCAACAATGTGTTATTAGCCACCAGCATTTCATCCTTGCTAACCTGCGCATTTTTTATAGAGAGTTCGATCTCCTCATTAATTAATATGGCTTGATCACTGGTTTCATTAATGATAACTACCGACTTCTCAACATTATTACCTACACCCAAAGAGCTCGTTGATAGCTCATGGGCAATCGACGCGTTTTCAGTTGACGATTGCTTGGCCGCCTCAATGAGGCCTTGAAGCGCACTTAATAAAGCGTTGACGCCATCGGCCATCTCACTCAATTCTTCTGGCGCATTATTATCCAGTGATTGCGTAATGTCCTTATTTTCACCAATTTGAAGTAGTTTTTCTTTAAATTTATTCAGTGGCTTAATAACCCCGACATTAACAAGCATAAGGGAAAGAGCAATAAAAATACCCAGCAAGACAACCGATACGATTAAGAGATGCTGGCTTATTTCATTGGGAACAATCATCACCTCGGCTTCATCAATTTCTGACAGTATCGCCCATTCAACATCCTCGCCTAGCTTGACCGTAGAATAGGCCGACAACACCGGGTTGTTGTTATAATCGATCACAATCTCAGTGCTAGTTTTCCCAGCAAAAGCACTTTGCGTTGCTTTCGTGTCCACCGAGCCCAGCGTCGGGTTAGCAAATGACGCTTTTAATGTATGATTCGTTTGATCAAGAAAACTATCACTGCGCATTAGATTATCGGGCCCTACCAGATAATCTTCCTGCGAGTCGCCATAGCCTTCACGGTACTTCATAACGGCATTGATTTTTTCAACTGAGATCTGAAACACCAAAACGGCGTAAATTTGCCCACTGAAGATAAGCGGGGCACCAACAAACATGGCAGGCGCATTATTACTCGGCGCGTAGAGCCGCATATCAACAAATGTTGTACGGTTATTTTCAACCGTTTTGCGCCATACTTCTGCAAGGCCACTGTCTTTCAGTGACCCATAATTTAGGTTGGCGCCGTAATCAGATTGCTTTGCTGCAGAGTACATAACGTGGCCGTGTTTTTTACTAATAACAAACACATCGTGGTAACCATATATATCTATATACCCTTGAAAGAAATCTTCGTGACGTCTCGTCAGCTGCTTCACCCGATCATGGTTTACTGGAAACGAAGCGTCTTCGCGCACGCCTAATTCGTCATAGAGCGTTAAAAGATCGATGACCAAGTCTGTAATATTATTGCTTTTAGATAACACCGATATATCTTCGGCCCTTGCATTAAAAAAAGACTCAAGCTGACTCTTTTTTATATCTCTGGCAGAGGTTAACCTGTCGTAAGAAACCTTAACCAGCGCTTCGGTAGTTTCTGATGATGAAATATAATTAGCAATACCAGATAAGGCGATTAATGAGACTATTGTCATTAATAGAATTTGAAGTTTAAGTGAAAGCTTACTCATATATAATTATTCCCTTTATTTCTAGATAAATTCAACAACGATATACGTCAACTATAGTAGATATAAAAAAGTAAGCATGAAAAAGTAGCTATAAACGGGCAACCCACTTTTTTGCATTAGAACCAGTAACTTTTCATCGGCCACATAAACATAAACTTTAGGTGAAGATAGAGCTAAACACTATTACAATTACCTTGACACTCGTTCTAGAGAACGAGTGTCATTAAGAGCCAAAATCTTAACGTCAAAATTCAAGCTCCGTATAATGTCACTGATATTATTAAGCCTTACACTGACACGATTAAAGCCAATATAAAACTGTAGCTTTACAACAAAAAATGTCAAAATCTGAAAAACTGCTGCAAGCCAATAACTCTGAACTGCTGATAGAAAGAGAACGTAATCGCGCTATTTTAGCGTCACTCAGTGAAGGGGTTATCTCTGTCGACCCAGTGGGTAACGTCAACTATATTAATCCATCAGCAGAAATGCTATTGGGCGTTTCGCATCAACAGGCTATCAACAAACCCGTTGAAGGTATTTTTCAACTCTTTGATGATAACGCACAACGACCCATACCCTTAGCGCAACAAATCGCTACCCATAATACCGTTAAACATGACACCAAGGTGCTCAGCCAGGCCGTACTTAGGAGGCTCGATGGCAACGAGATATTTATCGACTGGAACTGGGCCAGCATTTTAGACCAGCACGAAAAGCCACTCGGTGTGGTCATCACTTTTCGTGATATCAGCGATACCCATAACCTGACGCTTCAACTGGAGCATCAGTCAACACACGATAGTTTGACGGGCTTAGTTAACCATGACGAATTTAACAAACGACTTAAAAATTTACTAACCTCGTCGTTCGGCTCTAATGCCATGCACAGTTTAATTTATATCGACCTTGACCAGTTCACGGCTATTAATGATAGCTGCGGTTACCAGGCAGGTGATCATTTACTAAAACAGGTTTCTGCGTTACTTCAACCCAAAGTTCGAGGCCGGGACACACTCGCCCGAATTGGCAGCGATAAGTTTGCTGTGTTACTGGAAAATTGCCCTAAAAAAGTCACCCTGAAAATAGCTAACGATCTTTTAAGGACTATTCAAGATTTTCGTTATTTATGGAGCGACACCTCCTTTGATATAGGCGCTAGCCTCGGCATCGCCTATTTTTCTAGCGACCCTTTGGACGAAAATAATGACCCCATTATCGCCGCAAAAAGTGCCTGCAAAAAAGCTAAAAATAGTGGTAGAAATCAGATTATTGACGTTGATATTTCGCACCCTCTCAACCATACAGATAATCAACAAGCAGAAATGCATTGGGTTGGCCGGATAAAGACCGCCTTAAACGAAAACCGCCTGGTTCTTTTTCAGCAAAGCATTATGCCTATCGACCACATTACACAAGATCATTTACATTTTGAAGTGTTACTCAGAATGGAAAACAAAGACGGCGAACTGATCTCGCCCGGCGCTTTTTTACCGGTTGCCGAGCGTTACAATATGATCAATAAAATCGATCGCTGGGTCGTCGAAAACACCTTTAAGTGGCTATCTGAAAACCCGACCGTATTAAATAAAACTCACTTATGTAGCATTAATTTATCGGCTTTATCTTTATCCGATCAGACTTTATCGAACTTTGTTAGCGATTGTTTTTCAACCTACGCTATCGACTGCAAGAAAATCTGTTTTGAGGTGACCGAAACATCTGCTATTCATAATCTGGATTCTGCAATCAAATTTATGGGCCAAATGCAAAAACTGGGCTGCTCCTTTTCGCTCGATGATTTTGGTACCGGCATGTCTTCGTTTTCATACCTCAAGCACTTACCCGTTAACCATCTTAAAGTAGATGGCTCCTTCATTAGAGACATCACCGATGACCCAATTGACCTGGCGATGACGCGTTCAATAAACGATATTGCTCACGTAATGGGCATGAAGACCATCGCTGAATTTGTTGAAAACGAGGACATACTCCAGCTATTAAAGAAACTCGGCGTGGATTATGCGCAGGGCTATCACATTGCCAAACCAGCTCCGCTGGATACGCTACTAGACAAATAAAGTTAAAGCCTGACCCTTTTTAACCTGAGTGCGTTAGCTATCACCGATACCGAGCTCAAACTCATCGCCGCCGCCGCGATCATTGGCGACAGCAGCAGGCCGAAGAAGGGGTACAAAACACCCGCCGCGACAGGAACGCCCAGGCTGTTATAAAGAAAAGCAAACACCAGGTTTTGTTTAATATTCCTCATCGTCGCCCTACTGAGTTGCTGTGCCCGTACGATACCCCGCAGGTCACCTTTAACCAGAATGATGCCGGTACTTTCTATCGCCACGTCCGAACCATTACCCATCGCGATCCCGACATCAGCCTGCGCCAAAGCAGGCGCGTCATTCACACCATCTCCAGCCATCGCCACTACTTTGCCCGCCGCTTGCAGCTCTTTGACCATTTCTGCTTTTTGCGCCGGCAATACACCGGCTCTAAATTCATCAATGCCTAACTGATTCGCTACGTGCTGCGCCGCGCCGTGTTGATCGCCCGTTAGCATCACAATCTTAATACCGTTTTCGTGTAATTGACGAACCGCTTCAGGGGTAGATGCTTTAATTTCATCTTTTAAAAATAACACACCCGCTGCGCGCTGGTTAAGCGCCATATAGAGTGGAGTAGCACCTTGAAAGCTATCACCAACAAACACCTCTAACGCTTGTGCATCAACCTGATTATCCTTAATAAACGTCAAATTTCCCAACAACACCTTCTGGCCATCAACCGTTCCAGCAACGCCTTTGCCGGGCGTCGATTCAAAGTCACTCACATCAAAAAGCTTTTGCTCCACCGCCGCTCTAACTACCGCCTCTGCTAAGGGGTGCTCGCTGGCTTTTTCCAAACTAGCGGCGAGCTTTAATATCACTTTATCGTCAAAGTCGCGCGTTACTCTAATGCCTACCAGACTGGGTTTACCCGCGGTTAAGGTGCCGGTTTTATCCACCACCAGGGTGTCCACCTTTTCCATTAACTCCAGCACTTCGGCATTTTTGATTAATACGCCCATCGTTGCGCCTCGCCCCATACCGACCATGATCGACATCGGCGTTGCCAGGCCCAATGCGCAAGGACAAGCGATAATGAGCACCGCAACGGCATTCACAACCGCCATCGCCAACGCTTGCTCGGTTGATAAAAAATACCAGGCCAGGAAGGTGATGACCGAAATACCCACCACGATAGGTACAAACCAGGACGCCACCACGTCCACTACTTTTTGAATGGGCGCGCGACTACGTTGCGCTTCGCTGACCATTTGAATAATTTGTGACAACAGCGTTTCGCCGCCGACCCGTTCTGCGGCAAATAGAAAGCTTCCAGTGCCATTTAGCGTGCCACCCACCACTGGATCATCGACGAGTTTTTCAACCGGCATCGGCTCGCCGGTCACCATCGACTCATCGATCGATGAGTTGCCTTCCAGTAATTTACCATCTACCGGAATTTTTTCACCAGGGCGAACCCGCAACACGTCGCCAACACGAATATCTTGTAGAGGAACGTCTTCTTCCTCGCCCTGTTCGTTAACTCGTCGCGCCGTTGTTGGCGATAAACCCAGCAATAAATGAATCGCCTTATTGGTTTGCCCGCGAGCGCCTAATTCGAGCACCTGCCCTAATAACACCAGGGTAATAATAACCGCCGCCGCTTCAAAATAAACCGGGATAACGCCTTGCGAACTCAGCATCGACGCTGGAAATATACCGGGCGCAAGCACTGCCACTAAACTGTACGACCAGGCAACCGATACACCGAGCCCTATCAGGGTAAACATGTTTAAATTCCATGTTTTAATCGATTGTACGGCGCGTTCAAAGAAAGGCCAGCCCGCCCACATAACTACGGGCGCTGCCAATACTAACTGGACCCACAACATGGTTTTCGCTGAGGCCAGTCTGAGAAAAAGATCACCCACTAACATTTCTGACATCGCGATCAGAAACAGTGGCAGGGTAAACAATAGGCTGACTTTAAAGCGCCGCGTCATATCGTCTAACTCGGGATTTTTTTCATCTAAAACGACCGTACGAGGCTCCAGGCTCATGCCACATTTCGGACATAGCCCCGGTTCATCTTCTACCACCTCAGGGTGCATCGGGCGGGTATACTCGGTACGAATAGCTGGTGGCACGAAGCTTTCTGGCTCCAGCGCCATGCCACATTTTGGGCAAATCGCTGGCCCATCACTTTCGACTCCAGGGCACATGGGGCAGATATAGGTAGCCCCTGCGATGGCGATGGGTTCCGACCGCGACGAGCCTGATAAATAGGCTTCTGGGTCTTTGCTGAATTTATTCAAGCAGCCTTCACAACAAAAACCGTACCATTGCTGCTTATAGCTCGTATGATGCAGCGTGTCTTTGCTAACGACCATGCCACATACGGGGTCTTTTAATTGCACTTGATTCGCGGCGGCATCAGGCTCGCCACAACAATCCATTTTTTCGTTCACCTAACTCTCCCTACCTTGTAAAAGCTTAAAGCCATGCTGGCTTTATATGCTGACGAAATTATAACGCCGGACCGCCCCTATCTATCCAGTGTTGCAAATCCCAGTACTCACGCCAGGCGCTGATCTTTCCATTGGCGTCGAATTCAAAAATACCGAGAACCGGCAGTTCCTTCATGCTCGAACCATCTAGCAAGTCAAACGTATCGAGTCGTTCTGTGACCACTCGCTGATCATCGGCGGTCAAATTTAACATCTCAAAGCGGCAAGCCTTCGTAAGCGTGAAAAAACCGCCAATAAAGTCTTTAATTTGCTGTTGCCCAATAAGTGGGTCTAAAGGCATGTTGTGGTAGATGGCATCCTCACTCATTAAGCCTAAAATACCCTCTAAATCCAGGTTATCCCAAGCAGAACAAAACTGCCTGACGGTTGCTTCATGTGTTTGTGCAGACATATTAGTTTTCTCCTGAATAGTAACTTAACGCTTATAGTATCAGTTCTTATGACGGGTTTTATTATTTCGTATTTTTAGTTAAAACCAAATTACCGTACATATCAAGCACGCAAGACCAACCCGGCGCCAGGTAAGTAGTGGCCACTTGTTCAACGATCAAGGCTTCACCCTCGATCACGTCATCTGGCAATAAATCCTGCCGTTGATAAATAGCCAAATCACCGTCCGAACTAAGTTTTAAGGCCTTATCTAATGACCGCGCGGATAGTTTAATTAAGGCGGGTTTTGGCATATCAGCCGATAAAGACAGGCGGAGATTGACCAGTTCTACGGCCAAATCTAAATCATGGCCATAACGACTCTTGTGCAGTTTATGAAAAGCCTGGATCGCTGAGCGCTTATTTTCCCAGCTGACGGGTAAGGTATAAGACTGGCCGAGGTATCTTAAATCAAGCCAGTATTTTGTTTGTATTTTTTCTATCGCTACCCCTTCTGCCAACAACTGCGCCTGACCTTCCTCTAACATCGTAGCGAAGCCGTGTTCGATTTCGCTAATTGGCATTTTTGATAATTCGCCCAATAAACTACGCGATAACTCACGCGACCTTGGCGCCGCCAACATGCCGAAGGCCGATAGCACGCCCGAATTGACCGGTACAATAGCCGTTCGCATCTCTAAGGCATCCGCCAACGCACACACGTGCAAGCCGCCAGCGCCACCAAAGGTCATTAGGGTATAAGGTCGAGGGTCTATGCCCCGTTGAATGGAAATAACGCGTAAGGCGCGCGACATATGTTCATTAGCCAGCTTAATGACGCCTTCGGCCGCCTGACGAGAGTCGCAGCCAAGCCGTTCAGCTAATTCGTCGATGGCCTTATTGCTCGCCGATGTATCCAGCGCCATATCACCACCCAAAAAATGCTTTGAGCTCAGCCGCGCTAAATACAAATTAGCATCTGTTACGGTAACTTTCTGGCCACCTTTGCCGTAACAGGCAGGCCCGGGGAAAGCACCGGCCGATTCAGGCCCCACGCAGAGCATACCACCCGAATCCACGCTGGCAATAGAGCCACCACCCGCGCCAATGGTGTGCATATCGACCATCGGTACGGCAACGGGGTATCCGGCTATTTTACCTTCGTTAGTGAGTGCGATGGCAGCGTCCAGCAAGGCCACATCCGTTGATGTTCCGCCCATATCCAGCGTTAACAGGCGTTCATAGCCAGCTAACTTGCCGATATGCAAAGCGGCCATCAAGCCACCGGCTGGGCCGGATAACAACATACGAACCGCCTGCTCGCCTGCCTGTTCCGCGGCGATGGTACCGCCAGAACTTTGCATCACCGAAATGGATTGCGCCTTAACGGATTGGGCCAAACTCGCTAAATAGCCTTTTACCAGGGGGCCAACGTAGGCGTTGAGCCAGGTGGCCATACCTCGTTCGTATTCTTTGTATTCGGGTAACACCTTAGACGAACGCGAGACAAAAACACCCTCAGGCATCGCCAATTCGAGTCGTTTTTCGGCTTCGTCATTTAAAAATGAAAATAACAAATTAATCGCCACCGATTGCGGCGCTAAGGTTTTTATTTGTGCAACTAGCGAGGTTATTTGCTCATCACTCAGTGGTTCTAGTAGCTCGCCTTGCGCCGATACCCGCCCAGCCGTTTCTAAACACAAATCAGCGGGTACTGGCGGGGTTTCCGGTGCTGGGTTGAGGTTATACAGCTCCTTTCTGGCCTGCCGCCCTATCGTTAACATATCGGCTAAACCGTGATTGGTGACAAAACAGCAACGCACGCCTTTTTTTTCCAATACCGCGTTGGTGGCGACGGTAGAGCCGTGAACTATCAATAGATTATCGTGGTCAACTCCCAGCTCTTCTATGCCTTGCAAGATGGCCTTTTCCGGCGCTTCGGGCGTGGAAAGCACTTTATGTATCTGCAAGCCGGCATCACTGATGTAAACAAAATCGGTAAATGTACCGCCGGTATCTACGCCTAAAAGCATGGGTTTATTCTCACTATTTAATTGATCATATTTTTACACGCCTGAAGAATTTTCATACAATTAATTTAATACGTTGTACTCGCATCAATAGAAGGTCATCACGTATACTCAAACCCATGAGCACACTAATAGAAGTCAATAATTTAAGTCGTCAGTTTGGTGATCACTGCGCCGTTGATGACGTCAGCTTTTCCCTCGACAAGGGTGAAGTATTGGGGTTTTTAGGCCCCAATGGCGCGGGCAAGTCCACCACAATGCGAATGATTTGTGGCAACTTAACGCCCACCGCCGGTGAAATTAAAATTCACGGCTACGACATTATTGAACAACCCAAGCTCGCCAAAGCCGAACTGGGATTTTTGCCCGAGGTTCCACCGTTGTACCCCGATCTTACGGTCGATGAATTTTTAATTTATTGCGCTAAGCTGCACGGGCTGAGAAAAGCCGCCGTTAAACCGGCGGTAGAAAACGGCAAATCGAAATGTGGCCTGAGCGATATGGGCGGCCGCTTAATTACCAATTTATCTAAGGGCTATCAGCAACGCGTTGGCATTGCGCAAGCTATTTTACACAACCCGTCGGTGATTATTTTAGACGAACCGACGGTCGGTCTTGACCCCATTCAGATACTCGAAATTCGCCAATTAATCCGCGAACTGGGTCAGCAACACAGCGTTATATTGTCGACCCATATTCTCCCCGAAGTGCAGCAGTCTTGCAGCCGGGTGCAAATTATTCATCACGGAAAGCTGGTACTTAATGAAGGTATAGAAGGTTTATCGCGCCGCATGACCTCTTCCAGTTTAATGGTTCGCTTTCGAGAGCAACCCGATTTAAATAGCCTTAAAAACATTCACCAGGCCGATGCCGTTGAGTGCATAGAGGAACTTGAAGGCCATCAATACCGTATTCACCACGATCAACACGTAAACCTTGCCGAGGCTGTCGCCGAGCTGACGGTTAATAGCGGCTGGGGCTTGCTTGAATTAGTGCCGGAGAAACACGATATGGAGCACATATTTTTATCCCTTACCAATGAGTCGAACGCCAATGAATAGCCTTGTTATTGCCGGGCGCGAATTGCGCAGCCTGTTTCTTTCACCACTCGCGTGGACCATGCTCGGTGTGACCCAGCTGATTCTCGCGTATATGTTTTTAACGCAAATTGATTACTACTTGACGATACAGGCCAAACTCATCGGCATAGAAGGCGCGCCTGGCGTCACCGATTTAGTCGTTGCGCCTTTGTTTGGCAATGCCGCCGTCATTCTATTGTTGATCACCCCCTTATTGACCATGCGCGTTATCAGCGATGAACGACGAAATAAAACCATCAGCCTGTTATTTTCTGCGCCGATCAGCATTACAGAAATTGTATTGGGAAAATTCCTCGCGATCTTTGCCTTCTTACTCATTATTCTCGCCTGCATTTCACTGATGCCGCTATCCTTATTAACGGTTGGTACATTGGACCTTGGCAAATTTTCAGCCTGTTTATTAGCCATGGCCTTGTTGATGGCGTCATTCAATGCGCTCGGCTTGTATATGTCGGCTATCTCTTCGCAACCCACCGTGGCCGCTGTTTCCAGCTTCGGCGCGTTACTGCTGTTATGGATTATTGACTGGGCGGGCAGCAACAGCGGAAATAGCAGCAGCTTGCTTGAATACATCTCGATTATGCGGCACTTTGAAAATCTATTACGCGGGCTGATAAACACCGCCGACCTGTTATATTTTGTTTTGTTTATCGCCGCGTTTTTAATCCTCAGCATTCGTCGGCTTGATAACGACCGATTACAAAAATGAAAATTTCACGCAAAATACATCAATTTATTCGGCTACAAAACATCGTCTTTACGCTGTTGTTTCTGGCCATCATTGGGCTGCTCGGCTGGCTGAGTACACAATATACCTTCCAGTCGGACTGGACGGCTAATAGCCGAAATTCGCTATCCGGCCCCAGCGTACAACTGCTAAAACAACTACAGCTGCCCGTTGAGGTCGTCGCTTACGCCTCTGAAAACGAAATTCTTCGTCGACAGATTTCTGAGCTCATTGCCAAATATAGTCGCCATAAAGACAATATCTCGTTACAGATTGTTAACCCCGATATGCGGCCAGATCAGGCGCGAGAAGAAGGCATTACCAACGACGGCGAACTGGTTATTCGCTACAACGACAGGCGCGAATCCTTACAACGATTGGACGAGCAGTCCTTTACCAACGCGCTGCAACGCTTAGCCAACAGCGAGCAACGTTGGGTGGTTTTTCTAAGCGGGCATGGTGAGCGCAAGCCCGATGGTCAGGCGAATTTCGACCTTGGGCTGTTTAGCAAAGAACTAAAAAACAAGGGCATTAACAGCCAGAGCATCAACCTCATTAACACGCCCGCGATTCCCAGAAATACCTCTTTATTGGTTATAGCCGATCCCAAAGCGGCGTTCCTGGACGGTGAGATAAAACTACTAAACGACTACCTCGCAGAAGGACGCCCCCTGTTACTGCTCACAGAGCCCAACCAGACCGAGCAGATTAAAAGCATCACAGACTTATTAGGCGTTTCGTTACTGCCCGGCACCGTGGTAGACGCCACGACACAAATGTTTGGTATCGACGACCCAACGTTTGCCCTGGTGACACAATATCCTAATCACCTCGCCACTCAACACCTGCAAGCCATGAGCTTATTTCCCGGCGCCGCTGGGCTAAACATTAACAAGGAATCGCCTTACGCGGCTGAGGCTTTATTATCCACCCTCGAGCGCTCGTGGACAGAAACCGGCGGTATCGAAGGGCAGGTTCAATTCAACGAAAATAGCGATGAACAACGAGGACCGATCAATATTGGCTATGCATTGAGTCATAAGCAAAACATCAATCCAATCGACGATGAAGCTCTGAACCCACAACGCATCGCGGTCATCGGCGACGCGGACTTTCTATCCAACGCATTTCTCGGCAACGGCGCCAACCTGAATCTGGGCATTAGCCTGATTCAGTGGCTAAACCACGACGATAGCTTGATCGACATCCCGGCAAAAACGGCCACCGATACCGCCTTAGATATTAACCAAATCTGGTCTATCGTATTCGGCATGGGCTTTTTATTTATACTGCCCGTGTTATTTATCGTCACTGGTCTGGTCATATGGCTAAAGCGCAAAAAGCGTTGAACGTATGAAAAAACGTTTAATCATTAACCTGTTACTGGTGTTATTAGTAACCGCCTTAGGCCTGGTCGCGTGGTTAAAACCAGGACAAGAAGAAGCTCTAACGGTTCGGGTCACGACGCTTGATCTAGCCGCTATCAATTCGATAAGCATCGAACGTGAACAGGCAGAAACCATCCAGTTAAGGCGCGAAAAAAATCAATGGTTGATAACAAAACCCATTACGGCACTGGCGCTAGCCGGCAAAATAGAACGGCTCATTAAGATTTCTCAAATTACGCCCCCCGTGCGCTATCCATTGGACTCTGCATCACTAAAGGAGTTCGGCCTTAAGCCTCCGCGCGCGCGTATCCAGTTTAATGAACAGGCGCTGTCTATAGGCGGCACCGAGAGCGTTCATTCGCGCCGATACGTCAGCGACGATACGCAACTGTATTTACTCGACGATACCTTCTTACACCACCTCACGGCTCCTGTTACTGCTTTTATCGACACGCGCTTATTGCCCGATGGCGCACAAATTAGCAGTTTGCAAACACCGACCATTAAGCTGCAGCAAAACAAAGATAATAGCTGGCAAAATAGCCTGAAACCAGCTGAAAAACTGTCCGCTGACGCCGTGCAAATGTTATTCGATGAATGGCGTTTTGCGCGCGCTATTAGCGTTAGTACGCAATGGGAAAACGCGCAGGGCGAAGAGATTAGCCTCACGCTGAATAATGATCAAACGCTGGACTTTACCCTAGTGCGACAGCCAAACGACGTACTGTTAATTTCCAGCGATAAAAAACTGGCCTATACCCTTAGCGCCGACAAATACCAAAAAATGACCACCCTGACGCCAATAGACGACAGCGATGCCTGAACTACCTGAAGTAGAAACCACTCGACGCGGTATTGCACCGCATATTGAAGGCCAGCAAGTAACGCAGGTGATAGTTCGGCAGGGTAAATTACGCTGGCCGGTTAGCCCTGAGATTACGACACAACTACCCGGCCAGATTATTAACAATGTTAAACGCCGGGCAAAATACCTGCTTATCGAAACCGAAATAGGCACGCTGATTATTCACCTCGGCATGTCGGGTAGTTTGCGCGTTATCGACCCCTCGATTGAACCTGAAAAGCACGAGCATATTGATATTATTTTTAATAACGGCCTCTGCCTGCGTTATAAAGACCCGCGCCGCTTTGGTTCATTCCTATGGTCATCGCTACCCGTTCACCAGCACAAACTGATTCAACACCTGGGGCCTGAACCGCTATCAGACGCGTTTGATATCGATGATTTTTACGCCAAGGCAAAAAATAAAAAAACACCGATTAAAAGCTTCATTATGGACGGGCAGGTCGTGGTCGGTGTTGGCAATATTTATGCGAGCGAAGCGCTGTTTCGTTCTGGCATTAACCCCAAACGCGCGGCGAGTAATATTTCTAAGGCACGTCTTACAAATCTACTATCGGCCATTAAAGTTATTTTGGCGCAGGCGATTGAACAAGGCGGCACAACACTAAAAGACTTCGTCAATAGCGAAGGGAAACCCGGCTATTTTCAACAAACGCTAAACGTTTACGGGCGATCCAAACAAGCCTGTACCAGCTGCGAAACACCCATTAAACAAGTCGTTATCGCGCAACGGTCTACTTTTTACTGCCCACACTGCCAACATTAGAAACACTCAACTTATCTGCTTGGTTTGTTTTAAAACACCTTTACCGACCGTTATTGACGGCACAAAAAAAGGATGCGTCCCTGAGGGGCATCCTTTTATATATTAACGTTTGTCTCTGAGTGGACTAGAACGTGTAGTTCAAACTCAAGCTGCCCGTTAGGCTGTCTTCATCACTGCTTTCACCGTATTCAACATCGGCCACGAAGCTGAGGTTATCCATGCCGGCCAGGCGGATATTAGCGCCTGCAAAGCCGCCTGTTACGCTGTCATCACCAACACTGCTGTAGCTAAAGCCATTGCCTGAGATGCTGGCGTGTGTGTTGTCATCATTGCTGTCGCGTGAGTTAACACCGATGCGCAGTTCCAGTTCACTGGCCTGATTCAGTTGATACGCTGCGGCTAACTGTAATCTAGCGCTAAGGGTTTCTAAGGTACGATCGCCTACGCTTAAGTTTGAGCTAGTAGTGCCTTTTTCTTTGTAATCATCCATCCATGCAACGCTATAGCTGATGGTGGCTGATGGGCGTAATTCAAAGGTATCGCTGGCGCTAAACGCTGAACTAAGCGTTAACGAGGGGCTTAAGAAGGTGCTGCTCACATCAGAGCGTGCTACTTCTAAACCATTGATGTTATCCACCACCAGGCGTTCATTGTCGTGATCGGCATAACCGGTTAGTACAGAAGCCGTTAGGTTCACAGAGCCTAAGTTAAAGTGCCCATAAGCGCCGACGAAGTAACTGTTTACATCGGTTTGGAATGAGCTGATATCAGATTTTGTATCAGACTGCGCTACACCGCCCATTAAGCCCACGCGAGTTTTGTAGTTATCCCACTCATAACCTGCGGCGAAGCCTTCGTGGTCGGTCTCATAACCAAATGAGCTGCTGTCGCCATTGCGGTCAAACTGGCCACCAAACACTTGCGCCCAGGCTGCTGGTGCGCGTTCCTGGAACAACATACCCGGCGCTAGTTCTAAAGAAGCCACTTGAACCGGTTTTAATGCCTTTGCCTGCGCCATCCGTTGGCTGACCACGTTATGCACTGACGAGGTTAAACCCGACAAGATAACAGAACGAGAAGACTCGGCCGTTGCATCCACCGTCATCACGGTATTATCCACCACCACACCGGCACCAAACAGGTTAATCACTTCGGTATTGAGAAAGGTTAAATTAGCTGATGCACTACCGCCGTACACATTGGCTGTATCATTGTCAGCAGCACTACCTAAATCAATCGCGCCGATGATTTTTGAGCCAGCAAGCAAATTAAGGCTGCTGTTGTTTGAAGAGCCAAGAATAGCATTAGCAGCTGTAGCAGAAATAAGACCGCTAATATTGATGGTGGCATTTGAGCCGCTCGAATAAATGCCGTGAGCTTCCGGCCCAATGGTTGAAATGCTACCGCTATTGGTGATGCTGGCATTTTCGCCTTCTGAGACAATGCCGCTAGCCCCCTCCCCAGTGGTTGAACCGCTACCGCTATTGGTGATAGTCGCCTCTGCGCCGATTGAGCGAATCCCGTGAGCACCATAGCCTGCTGTTGAAATACCGCCGCTATTGATGATGGCAGCACCTGATTGGCCTGAAAAAATACCAACAGAGGTAGCCCCTATGGTCGTAATGTCACCGCTATTGGTGATAGTCGCCTCTGCACCGATTGAGCGAATGCCGTAAGCAGTAAGCCCTGTTGTTGAAATACTGCCGCTATTGCTGATAACCGCATCTGCACCTCTTGTGAGAATACCCGCAATAGGACGGCGTCCCATATCCCCTGCGGTTGAAATATCGCCGTTATTGATAATAATCGCATTTGCACCGCTTGAGAAAATGCCGTCAGCCCCCTTACCTATGGTAGTAATACCGCCGCTATTGCTGATAGCCGCATCGTCGCTGATTGAAAAAATGCCGTAAGTAAAGTCCCCTGTGGCTGAAATACTACCGCTATTGCTGATAGTGGTCTCTTGGCCGGTTGAGTAAATGCCGTAGGCAAAATTCCTTGTGGTTGAAATACCGCCGCTATTGCTGATAGCCGCATCGTCGCCGATTGACCAAATGCCGTGAGCACGAGACCCTTCGGTCGTAATACTGCCACTATTGGTGATAGTGGTCTCTTGGCCGGTTGAGAAAATGCTGTAAGCATAATTCCCTGTGGTTGAAATACCGCCGCTATTGCTGATTACATTATTAACACCGCTAGCATTAATAGCATTACCAGCCGTATTAAGCTGACCACCGACTTCAATCGTGCCGGTATGATTGTCAGCTAAGTTTTGCAGAAGGGTTACTTCTTCTCCCTCAGCGATTGTAAAACTCGCCCCCGTCGGTGCAGGTATCGCATAAGCGATCGCTATAAAACACAAATTAATAACGAAGCTAAGCGCTGCTTTAAGCAACAGATTAAATTTATTAGATAACACGGCTATGCCTTTTTTTTATTATTATTTATAGCCTTATCCAAATGGCTTTTTACTTCGCAAGACTCACTAGCTTTTGGTCGCTGATTTATTGATAGTCTTAACGGCGACCATTGTATTCAACTTTAGGTGGTTAAGTCATTTAAGTTAGCTACAAATTATCTGTATTGATATAAACGATTAAAACTAGCGCTAAAGAAGATTTATTCTGTCCGCGCGAACTTGCCCTTTCTAAATAGGGGCTTGCTCGCCAAGCATTGACGAGCCAATTACCAGGTTTAAATAAACCGACACGAAACCCTATTATTTATTGGGAATACGTCGTCATTTCCTATAGAGTTATACCTTCAGGAGGAATCGCTTGTTTAATGTAAAAAATAAATTTGTAAGGCAAATAATCGGCAGTATTAAAGACCTACTACCAATTTTTGCGGTTATTTTTATTTTCCAGATTTTTATCCTCCGCCAGCCCGTGCCTAATATCGGCGATATCGCGGTCGGCACTATTTTTGTTGTACTCGGTCTCACGCTGTTTATTCAAGGGCTTGAAAAAAGCCTGTTCCCTATCGGTGACAATATGGCTTATGCCTTCGCGCAAAAAGGCAGTCTTTTTTGGTTACTGGTTTTTGCCTTTGCCCTGGGTTTTGGCACGACCGCGGCTGAACCCGCCCTGATAGCCGTTGCTGCTGAAGCCGCTCGCATTGCCGCTGAGGGCGGCATGATTGACGACTCCGACCCCGCTAAACTTAGCTACGCACTGGGTTTACGCTTTACCGTAGCGACCTCGGTAGGGGTTGCCCTGCTAATTGGCGTACTTAAAATTATTCGTGGATGGCCGCTGCATTACCTCATTATCCCTGGTTATATGAGCGTCGTTGTGATGACCTTTTTTGCGCCTGATGAGATTATCGGTATAGCTTATGACTCGGGTGGCGTTACCACAGGAACCATCACCGTTCCATTGGTGACCGCTTTGGGCGTGGGCCTTGCCTCGTCCATTCAAGGGCGTAACCCGATGACCGATGGCTTTGGCTTGATCGCCTTTGCTTCGCTGACGCCAATAATTTTCGTGATGGCTTACGGGATAATTATATGAGCGTCTGGTTGTACGAAATCCTGTCTGTTTTTGTTGCCACTTTGCGAGACGTTGCGCCGATCTTTTTCGTTATCGTTTTTTTTCAACTGGTCATCATACGCCGACCTTTTAACCACCTGAAGAACCTGCTAACCGGCAGCATCTACGTCATAGTGGGCATCACTTTTTTCCTGGTTGGACTGGATAAAGCGCTTTTTCCGCTAGGCTCTCTAATGGCCGAACAGTTAACGAGTGATAGTTTTATTAGCCCCAGCACGGA
>JASJGO010000049.1:0-18351 GCA_033791505.1 Cycloclasticus sp. | reverse complement strand
ACCTTTTTTACCATTCCTCTTTTGCCGGAACAAGCTCCGATTGAAGTCATGAGTCATGAAGGTTTGATGACAGGTGTACAGCAAATTTTGATAGGTTTGATAATGGGATTTGTTTTGCAATTGGTTTTTAGTGCGGTCATTTTTGCGGGTCAGGGCATCGCCTACAGCATGGGTCTGGGTTTTGCATCGATGGTCGATCCTGCAACGGGCGTTAGCGTTCCGGTTATTAGTCAATTTTACTTGGTCCTCTCTACGCTATTGTTCTTAACCCTCGGTGGGCACCTGGTTTTAATCGAAATGCTAATTGAAAGTTTTCATACGCTGCCTATTGGGATTGAAGGAATTGAACGCTCTGACTTATGGTCTGTTATCGCCTGGTCTAGCCGGTTATTTTCTGCCGGGCTTTTGATGGCCCTACCAGCGATGACGTCTTTATTAATGGTGAACATTGCATTTGGTGTGGTCACAAAAGCGGCGCCACAGTTAAATATTTTTGCCGTTGGCTTCCCTATTACGCTGGTATTGGGAGCGCTTTTAATGTGGCTCACGGTGCCCTCTGTGATGAATAATTTTACTAATTTATTGGTTGAAAGCTATGGCGTTATTGGCGATTTCCTACGCATAAGGAGCTGATATGGCAGAACAGGACAGCGACCAGGAAAAAACCGAAGAACCCACCGCCAAAAAGGAAGATGACGCGCGAAAAAAGGGTGATATAGCGCGCTCCAAAGAACTCAATACGGTGGTTGTTTTAATGATGGGCTCAATGATGATCTGGATGACCGGTGATCGTATTTTCAAGGGTTTATGGGCGGTGATGGAAAGCTCATTTTCGATTGACAGAGCCAGCATGTTTGATCCATTGGAAATGGTCACCAGTTTGCAGTCATCGATGCAAAGCGCTCTTGTATTCGTTGGGCCTTTTCTAGCGGCGATGATGATAGCCGCACTTGCCGGCCCAGTTTCAATGGGTGGTTGGTCGTTCAGCGCTGATGCGTTTATGCCCAAAGCAAGTAAAATGAATCCTGTAGCCGGTTTAAAGCGGATGTTCGCGATGCGTAGTTTGATTGAGCTGGTAAAGTCGCTACTGAAATTTTTATTGGTGTTAGGCGTGATGTTTGTACTGGCTGACGCCTATTTGCCAGAGTTTATTAATTTCAGCCAATTATCTTTGCAGGCGGCATTGCTGCGCGCGAGTGATTTGATGACACTGTCTTTTGTCGTTTTATGTTCATCGTTATTGTTGGTCGTGGCTATTGACGTTCCTTTTAGTATTTGGGAGTACAAAAAGAAACTCAAAATGACACTGCAAGAAGTAAAAGACGAGATGAAGCAAACAGAAGGGCGGCCTGAAGTTAAAAGTAAAATACGCCAATTACAACAAGAAATGTCGCAGGGCAGGATGTTAGAGCAAGTGCCCAAGGCGGACGTTATTGTGACCAACCCAACGCACTTTGCAATAGCACTGAAGTACGAGGATGGCGGAACGGGCGCTCCGATAGTCGTAGCAAAAGGCGCCGACTTAATCGCGGCGCAAATCAGGAATATTGGTATTGCTAATGGCGTCACGCTTGTATCGGCGCCACCGCTTGCAAGGGCCTTGTTTTACACCACGAAAATCGATGAAGAAGTCCCCAAGGGCTTATACCTTGCGGTAGCGCAAGTACTGGCATACGTATACCAGTTAAGAATTGCGACTGAAAAACGCTGGAAAAAACCTGCACCGCCAAAGGACGTTTCTATCCCCGATGAATATAAAAAATACGCAAACAGAACGCACTAATAATTTAATGAGCAATCAATAAGATGAACTTTAACGCGATATCAAAACTGTTATTAGATTTTGCCCGTAATGGAATGGGTGCACCCATTCTTATTATGGTGATGTTGGCCATGTTAGTGTTGCCTTTGCCACCGTTCATGTTAGACCTGCTGTTCACCTTTAATATTGCTTTATCACTGATTGTTTTAATGGTGGTTGTTTATGCGCTACGCCCATTAGATTTCGCGGTTTTCCCCAGCTTCCTGTTAGTGGCCACTTTACTGAGGTTGAGTTTAAACGTGGCTTCAACGCGTGTAGTACTACTGGAAGGTCATAATGGTGGTGATGCTGCGGGTAAAGTTATCGAGGCATTTGGTGCGTTCGTCATTGGCGGTAATTACGCAGTCGGACTAGTGGTCTTTAGTATCTTAATTATCATTAACTTTGTCGTGGTGACGAAAGGTGCTGGGCGTGTATCGGAAGTGAGCGCACGTTTCACCCTTGACGCGATGCCGGGCAAACAAATGGCGATTGACGCGGATTTAAATGCTGGGGTACTGACACAAGATCAGGCACGTGACCGCCGAGCTGAAATCAGTCAGGAAGCCGATTTTTATGGCTCTATGGACGGCGCGAGTAAATTTGTACGAGGCGACGCGGTCGCGGGTATTCTGATTCTACTTATTAATATAGTCGGTGGTTTAGGCGTTGGAACGTTGCAACACGGATTGCCCTTTTCTCAAGCGATGGAATATTACACCTTACTGACGATTGGCGACGGCCTGGTGGCTCAGATCCCCGGCCTTTTATTATCAACCGCGACGGCGATAATAGTAACGCGGGTCAATAGTGCGCAAGACATGGGCGAACAAGTGACGCTGCAAGTACTCAGCAACCCTAAGGCATTGGCTATTAGCGCGGCGATTATAGGCAGT
Source organism: Cycloclasticus sp. (assembly GCA_033791505.1). Taxonomy (GTDB): domain Bacteria; phylum Pseudomonadota; class Gammaproteobacteria; order Methylococcales; family Cycloclasticaceae; genus Cycloclasticus. The sequence continues at coordinate 15,654 of JASJGO010000049.1, read as the reverse complement.
TTGGGCTTGATTCCAGGTATGCCCAATATGGTGTTTCTTATTATTGCTTTAACGTTGGGGTATTTAGCGTATTCAGTTTATAAAAAACAATTAGTGCTAGAGCAAGTGGGTATTGAACCCATATCCGCTACGGTTCAAGCTCTCCCAGATGAGCCTAAAGAGCTGTCATGGGATGACGTCGCCCCGGTTGATATGATAGGGCTAGAAGTCGGTTATCGCTTAATTCCTCTGGTGGATAAGGCGCAAGGGGGCGAGTTGATGTCGCGCATTAAGGGTGTGCGTAAAAAGTTATCGCAAGAATTAGGCTTCCTGATTCCTGCGGTGCATATTCGAGATAATTTGGATCTCTCGCCGAATGTTTATCGCTTAACCTTGATGGGCGTTAATATTGGCGAGGTAGAAATTCACCCTGATAGGGAAATGGCGATAAACCCGGGTCAGGTATTTGGTGATATTAACGGTTTGGTGACTAAAGACCCAGCCTTTGGCCTAGATGCGGTCTGGATTGAAACCAATCAAAAAGATCAGGCACAAACGATGGGTTATACCGTCGTTGACCCTGGTACGGTCGTGGCTACGCATTTAAGTCAGATAATACAAACCCACGCGCATGAGTTGCTGGGGCATGAAGAAGTGCAGCAAATGCTAGATACACTGAAAAAATCCGCACCAAAGTTAGTAGAAGATTTAGTGCCAGATACCTTGCCTCTAGGTTCGGTGGTGAAAGTGCTGCAAAACTTATTACAGGAAAATATACCAGTACGAGATTTGCGAACGGTGGCTGAAACGTTAATCGAGCATGGCCGAGTGAGTCAAGATACTGGCGCACTAACGGCCGCCGTCCGGGTCTCCCTTGGGCGGTCGATTGTTCAGAAAATCAGTGGCTTAGACAAAGAACTGTCCGTTATTACGCTGGATCCAGATTTGGAACGCTTATTGCAACAAAGTCTACAAGCGTCAGAAAATGGCAGCGCAGGGCTGGAACCAGGGTTAGCAGAACGAATGATAAATGCATTACAGGAAAGCACGCAGAAATTGGAAATGGAAGGCAAAAGCGCAGTGCTGCTTGTGTCCTCTTTTTTAAGGCCATGGCTAGCGCGTTTTGTTCGTCACTCGATAACCAATTTAAACGTGTTGTCTTATAACGAAATTCCAGAAGATCGGCAGGTGCGTGTTGTCGGCAGCGTTGGGCAAAATGGCTAAAGCTAAATTCGAGCAGGTATTAGCTTCCACAAAACTTACCCTCTGTAGGGGTGAAGATACTTTACGAGGTAATAATCAATGAAAATTAAACGATTCCTTGCCCCCGATATGCGAGAGGCATTTAGATTGGTGAAAGAAGAATTAGGTGTTGATGCCGTAATCCTATCCAATACCAGCGTTGATGGCGGTGTCGAGGTGATAGCGGCAAAAGACTATGATGAGCGAGCGATTCAAGACGCCGCTGATAAAAGTGAATCTAGATTAGACGCGCTACTGGACGCGGAACTTAAAAATGACAGGGTGTCGATTGATTGGAATACACCGCCCAAACAAGCGTATCGAGAAGACTACACCCCTGTTAAAAAAAGGCGCGAGCTAGCTCCGAAAGAAGTTCTTAAAAAACCGGCGAAAGTAACGGTTTTAGAGACGGACAAAAAAACTGAGTGGCTCGAAGACCCCGCTATTAAAGCGGTTAAACATGAGCTGGATATGATGCGTCATGAATTTAGAACGCAACTCAATGCCTTATCATGGGCGGATAAAACGCAGCAAAACCCGGTAAGAATCGATGTTATCAGACGTTTATTGGATACCGGTTTTTCGAAAAAACTGAGTCTGAAGTTAGCTGAGTCTGTTGCTGCAGAGGCAGAACTTGAAGGGGCATGGATCAGTTGCCTTAAAATGGCTTCGACATCGCTACCCATTATGGATAATAAGGTGCTCGATGAGGGTGGTTTAGTGGCACTAATTGGCCCAACGGGTGTAGGCAAAACGACGACTATAGCCAAAATAGCAGCGCGATTTAGAATGCGCCACGGAGCAGAGCAGTTGGCGTTAATAACAACGGATAATTTCCGCATAGGTGCGCACGAACAACTGAGTAATTTTGCCAGAATTTTAGGCGTTCCGATGCGCGTGGCATCGAATCAAGAAGACTTTCAGGAGGCGTTAACGGACTTCGTAGACAAACGATTGGTGTTGATTGATACGGCCGGTATGAGCCAGCGTGACATTCGGATGACCGAGCAATTTAAGTTGTTACAGGACGATAAGTTTAATATTGATAAGTTTTTGGTGATTTCAGCCACCACCGAGTCGCGAGCGATGCGCGAGGTAATTAAAACGTTTTCGGATGCTAATCCAAAGGGCTGTATTTTAACTAAACTTGACGAAACTGATTGCCCTGGTAGTGCCTTATCTGCCATTATTGAGCAACAAATTCCGCTTAGCTTTGTAACAGATGGGCAACGCGTTCCGGAGGATCTTCATTATCCGTCGGCTGACGATCTAATGGCGAAATTTATTGAACCGATGGCAATGTCAGATGATGACGATATTGCTTTGTCCGTATTGTTAGACGGGCCGTCGCGTCATGCGAATGTTTAAAGAAGGATTAGACCAGGCATCAGGAATACGCAGAATGACAAACACTAAACCCGTTAGGGTTATTGCAATAGCCAGCGGCAAGGGTGGTGTTGGTAAAACCAACCTGTCTGTCAATCTTGGTGTTTCATTATGTAAATTAGGTCGTAAGGTTGCCTTACTTGATGCCGATATGGGTTTAGCCAATGTAGATATTTTGCTCGGCTTGCACCCTAAATTTAATTTAACCCACGTTTTGAGTGGCGAAAAATCGCTAGACGAAATTGTGGTTGAAGGCCCCGATGGATTAAAGGTGATACCCGCTTCCTCGGGTGTACAGCATATGGCCGAAATAGGAACGATGGAACAGGCTGGTATCATCCACGCGTTCAGTGAGTTCGAACAAGATATTGACGTGTTATTAGTCGATACGGCGGCAGGTATTCACGGTGGAGTCATTAATTTTGCCAGAGCGTGCCAGGAGGTTCTCATCGTGGTATGCGATGAACCGACGTCACTAACAGACGCCTATGCGTTGATCAAGTTATTGAATCGCGACCACGGTCTGAGTCGCTTTCATATCATTACCAATATGGTTGAGTCGCTTCAGCACGGCAAGGCCTTATATCAAAAACTGTGTAAAGTGACTGACAAGTACCTGGATGTTGCGTTACATTTCACCGGCGCCGTCCCTTTTGATAAGAGTTTACGAACGTCGGTTCAGAAGCAGCAGGCGGTTGTTGACTTAGCGCCCAATAGCCCATCTGCTCAGGCGATTAAAAACCTGGCGAGAACAATAGATAATTGGCCTGTTCAACGAGGTGCGGGTGGGCATTTAGAGTTTTTTGTCGAGCGACTTATTCAATCCAATAAAATAGGAGAGTCAATCGGGTGAACGGTATTGCGATGTATACCAACTTACAGGCAAAAAATGCCGGAGAGCTGGTCGCTACGCACGCGCCTCTGGTTAAACGTATTGCATATCATTTATTAGCACGACTTCCTGATACGATCCTGGTTGAAGACCTTATTCAGTCAGGTATGCTGGGCTTGTTGGAAGCGTCTAGTAATTATAGTGATACTCAGGGAGCTAGTTTTTCAACGTATGCAGGGATCCGCATACGTGGTGCCATGCTGGATGATGTTAGGCGTACAGACTGGACGCCACGGTCGGTGCATAGAAAGGCGCGGCAAATCACGCAGGTCATGCATCAAATTGAGCAGGAAACGGGACGTGATGCGCGTGACACTGAAATTGCGGCCTTACTGGAAATCACCCTAGAAGAATATCATAAAATTTTGCAAGATAGCACCTGTTGCCGTTTATTTAGTACAGACGAAATAGATGACGGTGGTGATCACTCTTCATCAGAAAATGTCGTTGAGAATCTCAGCGAAATTAACTTCAAAACGGCTTTAGTTGACGCCATTTCAAACTTACCAGAACGAGAGCGAATGGTCGTGTCGTTGTACTATGACGATGAGTTAAATTTGAAAGAAATTGGCAAGGTGTTAGGGGTCAGCGAGTCTCGAGTAAGTCAAATAAACAATCAGGCCATGCTACGTTTAAAGTCTCGTTTGTTGAATTTTTCCTCGCCAGAATAAAAAACTTGGTTTTAATGCAGCAATTTTAAAATTCTTGACTAAACTTGTGTGGAAGGTGGCCGATAGCTTGGCTATATAGTGAAATAAAAGGAGCAATCCAATTGGATAAGAATATGAAAATTCTTGTTGTAGATGACTTTTCTACGATGAGAAGAATTGTTAATAACCTCTTAAGAGAGCTTGGGTTTACAAATTTAGATGAAGCGGGTGATGGCCAAACTGCCTGGCCAAAATTAAAGTCGGGTCATTATGATTTTTTAGTAACCGACTGGAATATGCCAGGAATGACCGGCATTGAATTATTGAAAACAGTACGATCTACCCCCGAAACCGCGAATATGCCTGTGCTTTTAGTGACGGCAGAATCAAAAAGGGAGCAAATTATCGAAGCGGCTCAAGCGGGCGTAAATGGCTATATTATCAAGCCTTTTACGGCGGCCACATTAAAAGAAAAAATCGATAAAATTTTCGCGCGTAGTGCTGTTTAATTGAGCATCAAGGGGATATAAATGCTGGATGAGAATGATAGAAAGCAGCTTCTTGCTAAGGCGAAACTGCTGGTTGATAACATAGAGACTAACGACGATATAGCAATGGGTGAGCTGCTTAACTCGATGACGCTCGACCGAGAAAAAAGCTTGTTTAAAGAAGTGGGTCTTTTAACCCGACAACTGCATGATAATTTAGCCTCATTTGCGCTGGATTCTCAAATAAACGAATTAACTGATAGTGGTATTCCTGACGCGAAAGAGCGTTTGAATTACGTGATTCAAATGACGGATGAAGCTGCTAATAAAACGTTAAATGCTATAGATGACATATTGCCCGTCACGGATGATATGCAAAGAAAATCAGAAGAGCTCTCAAAAAATTGGCATAAATTTTTAGGTAGGGAGTTATCACTGGAAGAATTTAAATTGATGTCGAGCGAAATCACTGAATTTTTGGATGAGTCTTGTAAAAACACTAAATTTGTCCATGAAAAGGCGAGTGATATTGTTTTGGCCCAAAGTTTTCAGGACTTGACCAGTCAGATCATTAAAAAGGTGATAACTTTAGTTCAGGACGTCGAAGATAGTCTGGTCAATTTGATCAGAATTGCAGGCACGCAAAATGCTGTCGCTCCAGAGGCCAAAGCAGGAAAAAAAGGTGGGTTAGATGGTCCTGCTGTTCCAGGTGTTACTGTCCAAGGCGCAGTTAGTAGCCAGGACGAAGTAGATGATCTTTTATCAAGTTTAGGGTTTTAGAGAAAAATAATGGCTATTGATTCAGACGATGAAATACTACAGGACTTTTTAGTAGAAGCGGGTGAAATTCTTGAACTATTAAGTGAGCAGTTGATTGAACTGGAGCAATCTCCAGAGGATGTGGAGCTGCTAAATTCAATATTTAGGGGTTTTCATACCGTTAAAGGTGGTGCAGGCTTTTTATCCTTAAACCCTTTAGTGGACGTTTGCCATATTGCCGAAGACGTTTTTGACGTATTGAGAAAGGGTGAGCGCATCGCTGATGCAGCGCTAATGGACTCTATTTTAAGAGCACTAGATGTTGTTAACGTGATGTTCGCTGCGGTTCGATCTGGGGAGGACCCAGAACCCGCAGACCCAGATCTTATTGCAGAAATAGCGGCATTTAAGTTATCTGAAGGAGAAGCTGCGCCAGTAGTTAACACTCCGCTAAAACCCGTTGTCGAAGAGGTAAAAGCAGTCGCTTCTAAGCACGATAAGGATCAAGTTAGCGATGAAGTGCAGCAAGAGTTCGACGCGATGTTGAAAGCGGCCGCAAGCCCAAGCTCTACTGCAGAACAATCATCTGATGCTGATTCGGATGATATGACAGAAGAAGAATTTGAAAGGTTGCTCGACGAGTTACATGGCAAAGATAAAGCACCTGCAGCGCCCTTTGTAGAACCTTCGTTGCTTGACAAAGATAAAAACTCTGAAAATATAACAGAAGAAGAGTTTGATCGATTATTAGATGACATGCACGGAGAGGGTAAAGGGCCAACAGAAACACTCGAGGTTGCCGTTCTTGCAGCTGATGTGGCAGCAGTAGATAAACAGCCCGTAAACAAAGAAGAACCTAAACCGAAGCCTGTTCAGCCAGTGAAAGAAGCTAAAACTCCCGCAAAGCCAACGGCAGAAACATCGGTGCGCGTCGATACCAAGCGCCTCGATGAAATTATGAATATGGTGGGTGAGCTCGTATTGGTGAGAAACAGGCTGACTAAACTTCGTATAGGCAAAGAAGAAGATGAGATGACGAAAGCCATTTCAAATTTAGACATTGTGACGGCCGATTTGCAATTAGCCGTTATGAAAACGCGTATGCAACCGATTAAAAAGGTTTTTGGTCGATTCCCGCGCGTGGTGCGTGATTTAGCGAGAAGCCTTGATAAAAAGATTTTGCTTGAATTAGTGGGTGAAGAAACTGATTTAGATAAAAACTTAGTAGAGGCTTTGTCTGATCCTTTAGTGCATTTAGTTAGAAATGCAGTTGATCATGGAATTGAGACACCTGCCGAAAGAATAGCGGCTGGCAAGTCAGAAGAGGGTCTGGTAGTTTTAAGTGCTTTCCAAGAAGGCGACCATATACTTTTAACCATAGAAGATAATGGTAAGGGTATGGATGCCCAAGTACTACGTAATAGCGCTGTTACTAAGGGCCTGATGGATGAGGAGGCTGCGTCGAGATTAACAGACATCGAATGTTACAATCTGATTTTTGCTGCTGGATTTTCGACTAAAACAGAAATATCCGATGTTTCAGGCCGAGGTGTTGGCATGGACGTTGTGAAAACACGTATCAGTGAGATGAATGGTACCGTACACGTCGAATCGGAACTGGGCGTTGGTAGTAAAATAGTTATCAAATTACCATTAACACTGGCGATCATGTCGACCTTAATGGTGAAACTTTCTGAACAGGTTTTTGCCCTGCCACTGTCAAACGTGGTGGAGATTCTAAGTTTGGATTTATCCAAGACTAATTTAATTAATGGCGAATTAGTTGTCCTGGTTCGTGGCAAAGCGGTGCCACTGTATTATTTAAACGAATGGCTGATACCTGATTACAAGAAGGAAGATATTATCGATCATAATCAACACGTCGTGGTGGTTAATGTTGGCCTTCAGCACGTCGGCTTTGTAGTCGACCAACTTCTCGGTCAAGAAGAAGTTGTGATCAAGCCTTTGGGGGCATTGTTGACCCAGGTTGATGGCTTAGCCGGCGCAACAATAACCGGTGATGGGGGTATCGCTATCATCCTGGATATCCCCAATATGCTAAAACGTTACGCTTGATTAATTAATGTTATTAGATGTCATCAAAAAAGCTAGAACGAGATGATATTACAAATAATTCGGTCATGGTCAAAAAACAAAGTTCTTTTGGCCTTAATATTGGAGGTGCCTCTAAGAGTTTTTTGAATTCTTTTAAGCGACTTATAACAACTTTTTCAATAGACGATAAGCTCTCACCCGCAACTAACAAAAGTGGGCATTCCACTTTTACCATCCTTGCTCACTCAGTTATTGTGGGTGTTGGTAATTTAATTCAACAAAGCAGGGTGTTTTTGGCTAAAAATCTACGCAATCGTATGGTATGTTGTATGCCAAAAGATGTTGACGTTAACGAGATAGTTAATTGTACGCTGTCAGATAATGACAGCGCTTTTGCATTAAGGAGAGGGTAACTTGGATTTATTAACCATAGTGGGTGTAATTATTGGTTTTGGCGCGATTCTAGGCGGCAATGTCCTCGAAGGCGGCCATATAAGCGCACTGGTAAATGGGCCTGCAGCATTAATTGTTATCGGCGGTACTATCGGCGCTGCTTTATTGCAGTCGCCAGCAAAAATTTATTTAGAGTCCATCACCTTATTAAAATGGATTATTTTTCCACCCGTGCTCAATTTAGAAAAAAATGTCGAAAAAGTAGTTGAGTGGAGCGAAGTAGCAAGGCGTGAAGGCTTGCTAGGCTTAGAGGTGTTTGTTGAAGAGGAAATGGATTTTTTTGCTAAAAAAGGCTTGCAGTTATTGGTTGATGGCGGCGAGCCGGAAGTAATAAGAGATGTATTAATGCTCGAGCTCGAAGCACTTGAAATGAGGCAGCTACAAAGCGCAAAGGTTTACGAATCCATGGGTGGTTATTCACCCACCATTGGTATTATTGGAGCCGTTATGGGTTTGATACACGTTATGCAAAATTTAGCCGATCCTAGTAAACTCGGTGCGGGTATCGCCACCGCTTTCGTGGCTACTATTTATGGGGTAGGTCTGGCTAACCTTCTTTTTATACCAGTAGCTGCAAAACTGAAGTCGCAAATTCTGGCTCACTCTCAATCTCGAGAAATGATAGTGGAAGGCATTGCTGCCATAGCTGAAGGCGAAAACCCGCGTAATATTGAAATAAAATTGAAGGGTTATTTGGCATAATGGCCAGACGAAAAAAACGAGTAGAAGAACATCAGAACCATGAAAGGTGGTTGGTTTCGTACGCCGATTTTATTACGTTGTTATTTGCATTTTTCGTCGTAATGTATTCGGTATCTTCTGTTAATCAGGGTAAGTATAGAGTCTTATCTAGTACACTGGATGGTGCTTTTAAGGGCGAAACTAAAGCGATGCGCGCGATTGAGATCGGAGACATCCTGCATAATAAAGAACTGATCGAAAAACTGATGAAAATGGAAAACGGCGGCGATAAAATAATCCCCGATTTATTTTCAGAAACAAAACCAAAACAAACAGCGCAACTCGTTGATCAGGCTATTGAAGGTGACCAAAAAATTACGCAAGCAAAGATGTTATCGCAGTTGGCTGGACACCTGGAAAGCACACTCTCAACGTTAATTGATAGAGACCTGGTGGATGTCAAAAAAAATGATCTTTGGGTAGAAGTGGAATTGAATAGCAATATGCTTTTTGGGAGCGGAAATGCTACCTTGTCTGATGAGGCTTTAAACGTACTATGGAAGGTAGTAAGGCCAATCAGGAATTTAAACAATACCATCCAGGTAGAAGGATTCACCGATAATATTCCTATTAATACGTTTGAATACCCGTCTAATTGGGAGCTGTCTGCAGCCCGCGCGGCAAGTGTTGTACATCTATTTGCTAAATACGGGGTCGATCCTGAACGATTGGCAGCAGTTGGTTATGGAGAACATCACCCGGTTGAAGATAATGAAACAAGCGAGGGTAGAGAAAGAAATAGGCGTGTCGTTATCGTTATTCAGTCGAATGCCATATCGCGTTTTACAGAAAAAAACAAAACGGCCGATAACTTAAATAAGGGTAGCAAGGTTATTGAAGACACTAAAGTAGAGCGACAGGAGACTTCGGTACCTGATAACAGCATTGATGACTCAGAAGTGTCAAAAATAGAACAAAAAGAAAGAGTTGATCGAAGTAACAACAGCCGATTTAATAAATTTTTAAAACAATGAAAACTTGGACGATATCAAATCAAAAAGGTGGTGTTGGTAAAACCACAACGGTGGTCACACTGGCGGGCTTGTTGTCTACGCAAGGAAAGCGAGTTTTGTGTGTGGACCTGGACCCACAAGGGTCAATGACGAGCTACTTTCGCCTGAACCCCGATACCATTCAAAAAAGCGTATACAACCTGTTTAAAGATAGCTCAGAGCAGCTTACACTGGACCCTGCGCGTTATATTCAAAGCACTTCGTTTAGTGGCCTTGATATTCTGCCAGCATCAACAGCCTTAGCCACCTTGGATCGTCAGGCTAGTCAATTCAAAGGCCTTGGTCTGGTTATTAAAAAAACCTTACAGCAAATAGAGTCATCGTATGATGTCGTATTAATTGATACCCCGCCTATGTTGGGTGTGCTGATGGTTAACGCTTTAGCTGCCAGTGACCATTTGATTGTGCCCGTGCAAACCGAGTTTTTGGCCATCAAAGGCCTTGAAAGGATGATTAAAACACTGGGTATGATTCAACGATCTCGCCATCAGCCACTGGAATATACTATTGTGCCAACGATGTTTGATAAAAGAACGCGTGCATCAACCAGTAGTTTGAATACACTGCAGAATCAATATAAAAATAATCTTTGGGATGGGGTTATATCTGTCGACACTCAATTAAGGGAAGCCAGTAGAGTAGGCATACCGGCGTCCATTTTATCCCCAAAATCTAAAGCGGTTGGGACATACCAAAAATTACTAACAACGCTGTTGGAGCGAAAAGTAAAACTAACATTGGTTGCTAATGATGGGTGATAATAAATTACACCCTATGCTTGAACAAGACGAAGCAATAGATAGTTATTTTAATGACTTGTTATCCACTCTGGATGAGCCACGAGTTGAACAAAAAAGCCCCTCAACTATAAGCCTGGTAACAGTTAAAAGCACATCCGAAGTCGAGAAAATTAATGATGAAGCAGAACTAATTGACAGCGTCGAAGTAACGAAAATCAAAGCAGAAAGGATCGAACTAGAAAAGGTCGAAGCTGAAAGAGTCGAAGCTGAAAGAGCAATACCTTGTCAGAATACCCCGATTTGGGCTGGGCAAAAATTTAAGGCAATAGTGGGTGTTGTTAATAACGTTAAATTAGCCCTCCCAGTCAGCCTTTGCGCTGAAAAAATAGCGTTTACAAGCGATCTTAAGGCAGTAAAAGGTCAGTTGGACTGGGTGCTGGGTGTGAAGTTAATCGATAAAAATTTTATTGCCGTTGTTGATGTTGGCAGTTTGTTATTAAATCAAACTGTACGTGACGTCATCGCCAAACCTTATAAAGAAATTATATTATTAAAAAATAGCCGCTGGGGTCTTGCGTTTGATTCACTTTCGGAAGAAATAGAAATAAACACGACCGACGTTAAATGGCGCGAAGAGTCCTCAGGGCAGCCATGGCTATGTGGCTTTATGTCTGAGCAGCAGTTAGCGGTGGTAGATCCTGCTATGATGTTTATTGAAGACAAATAAAACCACTAAAGTTATTAATTTAAAAGAGACATGAAATGAGTTCAAACCAAGAAGAACACAGGGATGTTGAAGACCCCGTTACTCAGTGGCTAACCTTCGTACTCGGTGATGAAAAGTACGCAGTAAAAGTAGTTCAGGTGCAAGAGGTGTTGCGGTATACATCTATAGCGCCTGTGCCTGGTGCCCCTCAAGAAGTATTAGGCATTATCAACTTGCGCGGTAATGTAGTCACTGTTGTGGATGCGAGGAAAAAATTTGGTATGCCATCTAAAATGGTTAATGACTCTTCTCGCATTATGATGATGGACGTTCAAGGGCATATTATCGGCGTTTTGGTGGATACCGTAACAGAAGTAATAGACTTGAAAGATAATGAAATAGAATCTACGCCTGAGGTAAGTAATTCGGCGTCATCAATATTCATTCTGGGCATTGCTAATATAAATGATGTATTACATATTTTAGTTAGTTTGGATAAGCTATTAAACGAGCAAGATTTGGCCTTACTTGCTAAGTAAGCGATTTGAGTTTTTCTGTTAGGGGGCAAGCCTTTATGGTTGGTATCACTAAAATAACGCCAGCCAGGCGTGTACAGCCCAATAAATCAGGAAACAACAATAATACTAATAAACGGCGTGACCTACCGTTCGAACGTCCTGAGGTAAAAGATAAAAAAATTGATGATGCATTGCCTGTTAAACACATAGACGAAAGAATCTGATGGAATTATATCTATTGCTACTCACCGCTTTCTTAGGTACTGCTATTGCTGTGTCGTTATTATTATTCAAGCAGCAGCGCTTAATTAAACATTTAGAACAGAAAGTAGACGTACTAAGTAAAAAATTTAATGCCATTCAGCAAGATATCTCAGCGTTATGCGCGAGTGGTTTAGGCATTGATGATCGGGTTAGTGGTACTGAGCGTCGATTGAGGAGTTTAATAGGGCGCCTTGAAGAACTAGAAGAGAATGATTCGTTTGAACACCTGCAAGAGTTTCAGAGTGCTATTGAACTGGCGCAAAAAGGTGCTGAAGCCGAAGAAATCGTTGAAAAGTGTCATTTAACGGTTGATGAGGCCGAGTTATTGATCAGATTACATAGAGCCTAATAGTCGCTCGGATCAAAGCCGTCGGGCATTTTGTCGGATAATAAATAAGCAAAAGCAATCACTTCGGCCACAGCAATATATAACGCTTCGGGGATATCATCGCCTAAGGGTATGCTGCTCAATAACTTCACTAATTCTGGGTTTGTATCTAAAGGAACGTTGTTCTCGCGTGCTAATTCAATAATTTCTAGAGCGAGGTCGCCCCTGCCTTTTGCCGTTACAGTAGGTGCGCTATCACCGTCATACTTTAATGCGACAGCTATATCGGGCGGATTAATAACGTCTTTCATTATGCCTTCTCGTTTAAAATAGAGCTAGATGACTTGATGTCCTGTAAGTTAGGCCCTGGCCCTGCTAATACCTTGATCTGGTCGGGGTTTAAATTTGCCCGCTTAAGGCGTTCTCTTAACAGCCCTAAGTGCTCAAGAATTAGTCCGTTTGTATTGTTATTTTCGGCCCAAAAACTTGAGTTCACCTGATTTTGTAGCAGGGTTAATTTGTTTTTAATTAATCCAAGTTTAGGTGGTGTCATTTCAAGTGAAACGGTCCACTGCTGCTCTGCTTGAGAACGGTTTTTTTTAATAACTTCTTTTTCAATTTTTAAAAAAATTGATTCGGTTGTTTGATTATTGAAAAAAGGGATTTCTAGTTGCCAGTTTTGGCGTGTCGAAACGTTTTCCTGGTTAGAGCTTGCCAATTGATGCAACGTTATTTTTGATAAAGCACCTTCCGTTTTGCTTATTAAGTCCCTCAATTGATTATCTAAGGTTTGAGCAATAACAGGGGCCGTCGCTGTTTGTCCAGGTGTTTGCACTAATGGAGCCTGTGTTTTAACTAAGGGCAGAGGTATTGCTTGTTGCTGATTGTTTTGGGTTTGCTGAGGGGTGGCTGCTACCTGTCTGGGCCAGGACTTCAACACCTCAATAAGTCTTATCAAATTTGCTTTAAGGTCAATACCGGTGACAGCGGTACCAGCTAGCTGAGATGCTTTCGTTAAAACAGGGTTATCGAGTGGTTGATTGCTGAAGACAGGTTTGTTGATTTGCCTGGCATTGTCGGCGGTAACCGCCAAGTGCGTTTTTGCATCGTTGAGAACCTGTTGTAATTTGGGCTCTAAAAAAATACCAGAGTTCTGTATGGCGGTTCTAAGTACATTGGGACTACTAATGTTTTCTTTATTAGTTAAGGGTTGAAGTAACGTCGCCGTTAATGTTTTTAGCGCAGTTAAATGCGGCGTTAGAGGTGATTGTTGGGATGGTGTCTGATTAGACGAAAGTTTATTAATGTTCGTTAGAATGGCATTAAGGGGCTGTTGAAATTCATTTATTGGGGCCTGCTTGGGCAGCAATTGGCGAAGGGTAGAGTTGACGAGGTCCACGGGTTGCGCTGGCGTGGGTACTTTGAGTATGAGCTCCCCCGCTGACTTTTCAACTAACAACTTTAATGTTTGCCCGACGTTGACCTGGACGTCACTTTTAGCCTGTAGCAGCTGATTGCCTAAACGAATAATAAGTTGATTTTTATCAGCTAGTTGTTCGACTACTTTGGCGTAAACGAACTGGCCAGTTTGAAGTTTATCAACAGTTAGGTTTGTTTTGCCGGCCCCGAGTATTTGATTAATTTGATTGTCTGGAATTTCCAAAGGGTTATTGCAGAATTAGTTAAAAAGCTGCTTAATATTGGCGAGCTCCTCCGGAGCGCTGACGAACACATCCAGAGAGTCATTAGGATCTTTTAGTAGTTTTGTTAGCCTGGTATAAGCAGGTACGCTCGATGGTTCTGGGTAATCGTCCTTCTGGTGCGTGTTTCTAAAATTTAACAGTTGGGCGACGATAACCAGGTCAACGTAATTAGCGGGTTGGTCCGTTGTTCTATCCCAACTTTCAGCATCGATGGCTACTTCTACGAAATCTTCTGTGAAATTCCACTTTTCTAGCACCATTTTCCCAATGATAGGCGTTAATTTTTCGAGCGTTTGCTCCACTTCTTTAATGTTGTTTATTAAATTAGGGTGTTGATCGGCGTGTGTAAGAATAGGAATAGCACCAATGTCGTGAACCAGTCCTGCCAACATCGCTTTATCCGCATCAAAGCCTTTAAGCTTTTTCGCCATAACGGCGCATATGCCAGCAATATCTCGACTGTGAAGCCAAAGTTTCGCAATTAAATTTTTGATATCTTTGGTTTTGGCTTTAAAAACCATTCGCATAGTAAAACTGGTAATGAGGTTGCCAATGGCCTTTAATCCAAGACGGGTAATGGCGGGTGGTAACGCTTCAATCTTTTCACGAGCCCTATATAAAGGACTATTGGCGACTTTAATTAGCTGAGCTGTGATGGCGGGGTCTTGTTGAGCTATCTTGGCGATATTATCGGATGAAATATCGGGGTCAGATATTGCTTTTTGAACCTTGAAAGCCATCTCAGGAATCGATGGTAACTCCAGTTTACCGGCCTGCATTTCTATAGTGACTTCATAATACAGCTGGTTATAGAGCAGTGAATCTTCTTTTTCATCTAGTATGCCGATATCGGGGCTCGTTGGCTGCTCGAAAGTTAAATCATTTAAAGTGGCTTTGTTAATAGATAAAACCGTTAGTGGCTGAAGCGCAATTGTGGTGGCTCTGTGAGGTATGTAGTTATCAATAGGAAAACGAGCCTCCACTTGCCCGCCCTCTATAATGCGTTCATTATGTTGATCAAGCGTTAAGCGAATCTTCCCTTCTAAAAGATAAATTTGTTGGTCATCTGTACTACCAGCAGAAAATAGCACGGTTTGAGCAGGCACCTCCTCGGTTTTCAAGGTATCTTGAAGGTGTTGCTTTATATTGTCAGGAAAGTTTCTGATCGGGAATAGCGCGTTAATTTCTTCGTTAGTTAAGTTTCTGATAGACATTTTTTTATTATTTTGTGTTTCTAATTTAAGTTAAAATTATAGCTGCTGAGAAATGAGTTAGTTAACAGGAACAAATATAGCCGCTTATTAACCTTTATGACAATAAAATCGCAAAAAATAAACACAATCAAAGGGCTAATTGCTGATGGTGCTCGCTTATTTGATAACGAATCGCTTTATTATGGACACGGTACAGATAATTCTGCCGATGAAGCGGCTTATATCGTCCTAACCGTGACTAATAAACTGCCACTTGATGATAACGCGGTGCTAGAGGAAAAAGTAGATGAATCGATGGCAAAAGAAATTTTTGCGTTGTTCAAGCGGCGAATTAAGGAAAAAATTCCTGCCGCCTATTTAATCGGTGAAGCCTGGTTTGCGGGTTTGCCTTTTTATGTCAATGAGCACGTTTTAGTGCCGCGTTCTCCATTTGCCGAATTGATTGGTGATCAATTTACACCCTGGGTTAGTGTTGAAAAAACACAACGAATTTTGGACATGTGTACGGGCAGTGGTTGTATTG
>JASJGO010000048.1:0-12594 GCA_033791505.1 Cycloclasticus sp. | reverse complement strand
ATCCGTCACCACCAGCTCATCCAACACCGAAGCTGATATGTTTTCAATTGCCTTGCCGGATAAAACCGGGTGCGTACAATAGGCCTTTACGCTCAATGCACCGCTATCTTTCAACGCCTTAGCCGCCAAACACAATGTTCCAGCCGTATCCACCAAGTCATCTACAATAACGCATTCTCTTCCGCTGACATCACCAATAATATTCATTACTTGTGACTCATTTGGTTTTGGTCGACGCTTATCAATAATTGCTAGATCAGCATCATCTAGACGCTTCGCTAACGCCCGTGCTCGAACCACACCGCCAACATCAGGCGAAACAATCATTAGATTTTCCGTCTTTCTCTGCCAAATATCACTTAACAATAATGGCGAAGCGTAAACATTATCAACCGGAATGTCGAAAAAACCCTGAATCTGATCGGCATGCAAATCAACCGTTAACACGTGATGAGCACCCGCCGTTTCAATCATTTTAGCAACGAGCTTTGAGGTAATAGGTACACGAGCAGAACGTGGACGACGATCCTGTCTTGCATAACCGTAATATGGGATAATCGCCGTAATTCGACTAGCGCACGCCCGCTTTAACGCATCGATCATCACCATTAACTCCATCACGTGATCGTTAGTAGGGGCACAAGTTGACTGGATAACAAAAACCTCTTTACCCCTAACGTTCTCGCCAATTTCAACCATAATTTCACCATCGCTGAACTTTTCTACGATGGATCTACCCAGTGTGATATTAAGATGCTGCGCGATATCTCTAGCTAAGACTTTATTTGCATTGCCGGTAAATACCATGATGCGATTATCTAGCACATTAAACTCCTACTAAAGAAAGCTGATGAATGAATTTAAAGATAAAGATTGGCTGGGGCGCCAGGACTCGAACCTGGGATGCGGAGATCAAAACCCCGTGCCTTAACCACTTGGCCACGCCCCAAACTTTATCTTTGGTATTATACCTAATTTAGCCGATTAAAATACTGTTTAAGCGAGCTCTTCAAAGGCGATTCGTTTAAGCCCCTTACAATCCACTTATTCCAGCTATCCGGCAGCTTTTTTGACAGAGAGACCGCTTCTTTTCTTGTATTGCATCTGGCAAACATACTCGAACCAGTTCCCGTTAAAAAAACATCACTGAATACAGAAAATTGCTGATGGAGCCCTCTCAACTCTTTATTCATTTCCAAAACAACCGGCAAGCAATCGTTTTTCATTTGCCCGTTTAGAAAGTCGCGTATTGTGATGGCTGAATTATCCCGTGTCAAACTGTTATGTTGAAAAACTTCTTTTGTGCAGCAGTGATGGTCAGAATTTACGACAACAAACCATTGCTCTGGCAACTCCAAAGGCGTCAACAGTTCTCCCACACCTTCTGCCCAGGCAGATTGCCCATAAACAAAAACTGGAATATCCGCGCCTAATTCAAGCCCTAATTTAGCCAGTTGATCAACCGAGTAACCAAGCTCCCAAAGATCATTTAAGACCACTAGCGTTGTTGCAGCGTTTGAACTGCCGCCACCTAAGCCCGCACCCATTGGTAATATTTTCTTAACTACTATCTGCGCGCCCAAGGTTGCGCCACTCCGCTGTTTTAATAATTTAGCTGCGCGCATAATTAAATTATCTTCTGCTGGTATGTTAGTCGTGGCGCAGTCAAGAACAACCTCGCCTTCGGTTGGAGTGAAATTCAGCCAGTCATAAATCGCTATTAATTGAAATACTGTTTGTAACTCATGATAACCATCTGCGCGCTGACCCGTAATATTTAACATTAAGTTCAGCTTTGCTGGGGCCGGCCACCAGTGCTCATGCCACTCTTTTTTAGTTTTCTTCACTACAGCCATTCATCCACCACTAACTTCATCTTTAAACCATCTTTTGTAAATGACATTTTCGTTGGCAACACGCGCTCATTAAAGACCATGAAGCGCTCTAGGTTCACGTGCCAGCCGTCTTGCACAAACACTCTAGTTGAAACGGGGCTTTCGTTGTTGATCTGAGCACCCACTGATGGGTTGGGTACGCCTCGAAGCCAATATTTTAAGTGAGGTAACGGCGGTGAATAGCCAATCAGCGACTCCATCTCTCGCTCAGAAACGACCTGCTCATGCTCACCTGCTTTAGAAATGATAATTATATTGTCCATATAGCTTAGTTTTGCAACGACACCCCCCAATGAGGTACTCAGTGTCACTTCATCTGCTAACGAAGCATGCCGCCATTCTATTTTTGTTAACCATGACTCTTCTGTGTTGCGAACAGACAAACGCCCCAATAAATGCCAATTAGTCACCGCTAAAATTTTGGCTATTTCTTTGGCTGTTGGCTGCGGATTGATTTCTGTCTTTACTCGCTGCAAAGAAGAGCAGGCGAGTAATTGCAAGGCCATAACACTATATATAAAAAACCGCTTCACTTGAGCCTCTTCAACACCTCAATTAAGTGCTTATCGCTCGGAAACCTCTTGAGCCCCTCTTGCCATATTCGTTTTGCTTCTTCTTGCCGACCCAGCATCCACAGGGTCTCACCAAGATGAGCCGCTATTTCTCCTTCTGGCGACTTTCTATATGCCGCTTCCAATAAAGCCAGCGCTTCTTCATAATGGCCTTCACGATAATTTAACCAGCCCATACTATCGATAATAGCCGAGTCATCTGGTTTCAGCGATAGCGCCTGGGTTAAATACTTTCGCGCCTCTTTAAACCTAAATGTTTTACTGGCAAGCGTATAGCCTAAGGCATTTAACGCATTAACGTTCCCAGGTTCATGAGCCAGGACAAACAATAAGTCTTGCTCGGCTATTTTCAGCTCACCGATTTCATTAGCAGCGATAGAACGCGCGTACCTCAGCGCCAAATTGTCAGGGTCTTTAACAATGGCTTCGGTCATTAACTGATATAAAGCCTTATGCTGAGCCGCCTCTATCAAGAACTCGGCTTCCAATATATAGAAGCGCGCCGAATTTTTCGGAAACCGATTACGCAATCGTTGCAATACGCTTCTGGCAGCTGGTAGATCATCCATTTCTGCATTAATCATCGCGATATTTACTTGCGAATCAATAAAAATAGGTCCCTGGCCAACTTTCTCAAACCAGCTGATGGCTGACTCATACTCCTTTTGCCTGTATGTTATTTGCCCTAAATAAAACGCCGTTTTAGACTGAAAGGCACGCTTTGCATACAAGCCCTCAAAGATTTCTTTTGCCTGACTTACTTCCTCCAGCTTTAAATAAACGAGACCTAGAGAAAACATAGCCTCTACGTGATCCACTTCTTTAACTAACAAGTGTGAAAAAACTTCTTTAGCCGCTTGATATTGACCATCTTTAGCTAACAACTGCCCATAACCCGTCATCAGCTCAGCCGTTTTAAATTTTGCGCTAGCTTCTTTCAATACTATTAAGGCTTCTTTCGTATTACCCTTTTTTTCCAAAATTTGCGCGAACATCGCATAGCCCGTTTGCCACTTTGAATCCAGTTGTATTGTTTTAGCTGCATCTTTTTCAGCCGCGTCAAACGTACCAAAGTTCAACATAATTTGTGAACGAGCAAGGTAAGAGGCCGCTTCATCAGAGTTCGTAGCCACTAACTCATCCATCATCTCTTTGGCGACATCTTCACTTGCATTACGCGAAACAAGGTCGCCAATCGCTAACAGTGTATTTCGTAGCGGAATATCACTGTTAACCAATAGCAATCTAATTTGCCGTTTGCTTTTCTCAATATCACCCGCCCTCAAGTAAACGGTCAGCGCTAAATAATGGCTTTGTAACGTTGCATGCTCGTCTTCAATGAAAATATCCACGGCCGATTTTGCCGCAGCAATATCTTTTGTATATAAAGCAATTTGAGCCGCCCTCAAGGCGAGTTGAGGGTTCTGCGAACGTTGAGCGGCATCAGCATAAAAAGCCGACGCTATGTTTACCTCACCCCTTTGCCCCGCGATTTCACCACCTAAAATACTATATAACAAAGCCGCGTCGAGCTGACTCGGCTCAACTACCTGATCCGTTTTTTGAGCATCCTCATTCTCGACCACAGCTTGTTCTTTAATTGCTGGAGCCGTTTTCTCAGTGCTTCCACTTCCCACATGCGCACAAGCAAACGACAAAAAAGCCACTGTAATAATTGATAACCACCTTAAAAACATACCACTCTCTCATTCAATATTTTAGCCTCACAAATATATTTCAACGCCCAACAACAGCAAGGTTACGCTTAAAATACTTTACAAACCCATCGCCAAAACTTCTGGAACATGCGACTGTTTAAAAAGATTATAATAACCCAATTAGACACAAGTAAACCCAAGTAAACCAAACTAAAAGCGCATGCTACTTACGCTCGGACTCAATCACAACACCGCCCCTATCGAGATTCGCGAGAAGTTCGTCTTTTCGTCTGAGCGCATTGGTCATTCGTTACAATCCCTGTCGGAACTCTCGTCGGTGGAAGAAGCAGCTATTTTATCGACCTGCAATCGTACTGAAATTTATTGCGATGTATCCCTGCAACAAACCGACGAACTCATTTTTTGGCTAGCCAATCAGCACCTGCTAAGCGAAACTGAGATCAGGTCTTACCTTTACAGCCATACAGGGCACCAATCTATAAAACATATGGCGCGAGTGGCCTGCGGACTCGACTCTATGGTACTCGGCGAACCGCAAATTCTTGGACAAATGAAATCTGCCTATCAACAGGCCTACGAAGCTGGTACTTTAGGAAAATACCTCGGTCGCCTTTTTCAGCATACCTTTCAGGTGGCGAAAAAAGTACGTACCGATACCGCTATTGGCTCCAGCCCTGTGTCCGTCGCTTTTGCTGGGGTTAAGCTTGCTCAGCAAATTTTTGGCGACCTTAAGGATCAAACCGCTTTGCTAATTGGCGCAGGTGAAACCATTGAATTATCTGCTCAGCACCTTAAGGAACAAGGCATCGGCCGCTTGATAGTAGCCAATAGAACACTCGAAAAAGCGCACGCGATTGCCTCTCAAGGAAATGGTTATGCGATTGAGATAAAAGACATACCCGAACATTTGCCCGAAGCCGACATTATTATCTCTTCTACCGCTAGCCAACTGCCTATTTTAGGCAAGGGCAGCGTAGAAACGGCTATATTGAAACGCAAACACAAGCCTATATTTATGATTGACCTGGCCGTACCCCACGATATTGAAAAGGAGGTCGGCTTGTTGAGTGATGTGTACCTTTATTGCGTTGACGACCTTAAAAATATTGTTGATGATGGTTTACAATCGCGTCGTGACGCTGCAGAACAAGCCGAAGAAATCATTGATATACAGGTATCACACTTTCTAACCTGGATCCGCGCGCAAGATGCTTCTAAAACCATCCATCAGCTACGACAACAATCAGAACAAACTCGCGAAGATTTATTGCAAAAAGCACTCGGCTCACTGGCAAACGGATATTCAGCCGAACGCGTTTTAGAACGTCTTGCAAACGATTTAACAAACAAGCTGCTACACGCACCTTGCAGCACCCTGAAACAAGCTGCTTCCGAAGGCAATAGCGAGTTACTATCCGCCGCACAACAACTATTTAAATTAAAAAAATAACGTGAATACATCAATTCTACATAAGTTAGACACACTCCTTGAGCGCTTCGAAGAAATAGCCCAGCTGCTAGCTGAACAAAGTGTACAGAGTGATCAAAATAAATTTCGCGCCCTGAGCCAGGAGTACTCTCAACTAGACCCAATTGTTAGCACTTACCAACATTATCTATCGGCATCCGAAGACAAAGAGGCTACGGACGCCATGCTAAACGATAATGATCCCGATATTAAAGCAATGGCAAAAGAGGAGCTAAAAGACATCCGAACGACCCTCGAGCAACAAGAGAAAGAGCTGCAGGTGTTATTACTCCCTAAAGACCCCAACGATGGAAAAAATGCGTTCCTTGAAATTCGAGCAGGAACCGGCGGTGCTGAAGCCGCTATTTTTTCAGGCGACCTATACCGTATGTACATGCGTTTCGCTGAAAAGAAAAACTGGAAATTTGAAATCATTAGCGAAAGCTTAGGCGACCACGGTGGTTATAAAGAAGTGATTGCGCGAATTGAAGGCAAGGACGTCTATTCACAATTAAAGTTCGAATCGGGTGCGCATCGTGTACAGCGCGTACCTGAGACAGAATCCCAGGGCCGCGTTCACACGTCGGCCTGCACCGTGGCTATTATGCCTGAGGCCGATGAGCTGGACGACTTTGAAATAAAATCAGCCGATTTGCGCGTCGATACATTTCGCGCATCTGGTGCCGGCGGCCAACACGTCAACAAAACTGACTCGGCGATACGGCTCACACATATTCCAACCGGCACCGTTGTTGAGTGCCAGGACGAGCGCTCGCAACACAAAAATCGCGCTCGCGCCATGTCGCTGTTAAAAACGAGAATTCTCACCGCCGAACGGGAGAAAATCGACTCTGAACAAGCCGAGTCTCGTCGCTCGCAAGTTGGAAGCGGCGATCGTTCAGAGCGTATTCGAACCTATAACTACCCTCAAGGTCGGGTAACTGACCACCGGATTAATTTAACGCTATATAAATTAGATGAGGTCATGCAAGGCGGGCTCGATCAGGTGATCAGCCCATTGATTCAGGAACACCAGGCCGACCAGCTCACACAATTGAGTTCTGACGAATAATTAAATCTCCATTGAGCTCCAGCCCAGACATTAAAAGCGCCCTTTTGAACGCTACGGAAGTGCTCGCTGACACTCCAAGCTGCCGCCTGGAGTGCGAAGTTCTACTCGCTTACGTGTTGCAGAAAAACCGCAGTCACCTGAGAGCATGGCCCGACAAGGCCTTGTCGGATGAGCAATACGTCGCCTATAAAAAACTACTTGAACAACGGCAAAGAGGACGGCCAATTGCTTATTTAACCGGCGAAAAAGAGTTCTGGTCGCGTTCTTTTTTTGTCTCTGAAGATGTTTTAATTCCTCGCCCTGAGACTGAATTACTGATCGACATTATTCAACAAAAGTTCAATTCTGATGACGCATTTACTGCATTAGACTTAGGCACCGGTAGCGGCGCTATCGCCGTTACGCTGGCGTGTGAATTCAGCAATGCCAATGTCGTTGCTGTAGATATAAGCAATAAGGCATTGTTGATTGCGCAAAAAAATGCCAAACGACTTGGCGCCAATAATATCCAGTTCATACAAAGCGACTGGTTTCAACGGCTGCCTGACACGCAATTTGACCTTATCGTCAGCAACCCTCCGTATATTTGCAGCACAGACCCACACCTGCAGAGAGGCGACCTGCGATTTGAACCTTCATCGGCTTTAGTTGCAAAGCAACAGGGAACCCAGGATTTCCTACGCATCATCGCCGAAGCGAGTGTTTTTCTTCAACCCAGCGGCTTTTTGCTTTTTGAACACGGTTATCAACAAGGTAATCATGTACAAAACTTGTTAGACTTAGCCGGCTTCAAATTAACCGAGCAGTTCGAAGACCTTCAAGGTCATCTGCGCGCCACGATCGGCCAGAAACTGTAGACTTTAAGGTAATAAAATGATCAAAAAAGAAATTTCACTTCCGCGTAAACTCGTCAATGAGTTATTGCACCTCGCCCAACTATCACAAGACGAAGAGGTTTGCGGCTTTGTAGGCAAAAACGCTACGGGAGCGTACACATGCTACCCCGTCGATAATGTCGCTGACGATCCGAGCAAGCGTTTTTTAATGGACGCTGAGCACCAACTCACTGCAATGAAGCGGATGCGGGAGAAGGAAGAAGAAATGTTTGCCATTTTTCACTCTCACCCTAGCGCGCCGGCCATTCCTTCGGCCATGGATATTGAGCAGGCAGCCTACCCCGACACGTATTACTTAATTATTTCACTAAATACTAAGGGCGTATTAGAAATGCGTTGCTTCAAACTATTGCACGATGAAAATATAGTTGAAATTACTCTTCGCATGGAAGAGTAATTAAAAGCCCAACGTTTTACTTTTGCTGCGCGTCAAGCGCTTCTCTTTCTCCAGCCGTTGCCAGGCCAGCGTGGTACATTGCCTCTCGTAACTTACTTCTCGGCTCAGCGGCATAATTACTTAACATATAAGCCTCTTTATAAGCCCAAACAGCATCGTTATAACGCTTGAGGTGCATATATGCATTGCCAATTAACAACCAGCCCTTTACCTCTGGCTCTGTCTTCATTTTCTCCACGATACGCTCGATCTGCGCCTCGACATCAGTCGCATCAGAAACTGCAATCGGCTGAGCTGGTTCCGTTAATGTTACCTCTTTAACAACTGAATCCTTTGCACAAGCCATCAATAAAAAAGCACTTACAACAACAAACAAACCTAGTCTTTTCATTTAATTTTCCTTATTTATAACGTTCATCAGAACAAACCCTGCAAACTAGCCTTTTAACTTAGCCTGCAGTAACTTATTAATCTCTTGCGGGTTAGCCTTACCCTGGGTTTGCTTCATCAACTGCCCAACGAAAAAGCCCATCACCTTGGTTTTTCCCGCTCTAAACTGTTCAACCTGCGGCATATTATCGGCCATCAGCTGATCAATCATTTTTTCAAGTTCGCCGCTATCAGAGATCTGCTTTAAACCTTTTAGTTCAATAATATCGTCCGCCAGCTCTTCTGTGTCCCACATCAGCTCGAAAACTTGTTTGGCGATTTTTCCAGAAATCGTTTGATCGACAATACGTCGCACCAAACCACCCAGCCGCTCGGCACTGATCGGGCTAGCACTAATATCCAGACCATCTCTATTAAGGCCCGCACTAAGTTCACCCATCACCCAATTGGCCGCTAATTTTGCTTCACCGTCTGCAAAATTGACCACGTCTTCATAGAAATTAGCCCAGATTCGCTGCGTCGTTAAAACGTCCGCATCGTATTCACTTAGTCCATATTGCAATATGAAACGCTGTTTTTTTGCCGCCGGTAGTTCTGGTAAAGTGTCGCGCATTTCGTCCAGCAAAGCCGCCGTAATTTCTACAGGAAGCAGGTCTGGATCAGGAAAATAACGGTAATCATTAGCTTCCTCTTTCGAACGCATTGAGCGGGTTTCATCTTTATTAGAGTCGTAAAGCCTCGTTTCTTGCACCACCTTACGCCCCGATTCGATCACATCAATCTGACGTTCGACCTCATACGCGATCGCCTTTTCTATAAAACGAAAAGAATTCAGGTTTTTAATTTCTGCCCGCGTACCAAATTCCTCCTGGCCCATCGGTCGCACCGACACGTTAACGTCACAGCGAAAAGATCCTTCTTGCATACTGCCATCACAGATGTCCAGATATTGCACCAAGGTATGTATCATTTTAACGTAGGCGACCGCTTCATCTGCCGAGCGCATATCGGGTTCCGAAACGATTTCAAGCAGCGGCGTGCCTGCCCGGTTTAAATCAACGCCGGTCATTCCCTGCAAGTCTTCGTGCAAAGACTTACCCGCGTCTTCCTCTAAGTGGGCGCGCGTAACACCAATGGTTTTAGTGCTCCCATTGACGTTGATATCGACCTGGCCCAAGCCAACGATTGGCAAGTCAAATTGGCTAATTTGATAACCTTTAGGTAAGTCCGGATAAAAATAATTTTTGCGCGCGAACACCGAATACGGCGCGATATGCGCTCCAATTGCCAAACCAAACTTAACCGCGAAGCGAACCGCTTGCTCGTTAAGCACCGGCAAGGTACCCGGCAGGCCTAAATCAACCGCACAGGCCTGCGTATTTGGCTCGGCGCCGTATGACGTTGAAGCACCCGAAAAGATTTTTGATTTCGTCGCGAGCTGAGCGTGAATTTCAAGTCCAATGACCGTTTCCCATTGCATAGTTATTACTCCTGCTCGAATCCGGCAGGCACCATTAGATGCCAGTCCGTTAATTGCTGATATTGATGCGCCACATTTAACAGACGGGCTTCCTCAAAATAATTACCGATTAACTGCAAGCCGACCGGCTTTTTATCAATAAACCCACAGGGAACCGACATCCCGGGTAGGCCGGCTAAATTAACGCCGATGGTAAAAATATCCGACAAGTACATCGATACAGGGTCGTCTTTCTTTTCGCCTGCGGCAAAGGCTACCGATGGCGCCGTCGCGCTAGCAATAATATCAACTTCCTTAAATGCATTTGCAAAATCCTGTTGTATTAAGCGGCGAACTTGCTGGGCCTTTTTGTAATAGGCATCGTAATAACCCGCCGATAAAACGTAAGCGCCAATCATAATTCTACGTTTCACCTCATCGCCAAACCCTTCTCCGCGTGAACGCTTATAAAGGTCTTCTAAATCTTTCGGTGATTCACAACGGTGGCCAAAACGAACCCCGTCAAAACGGGACAGGTTAGCCGAGCACTCTGCCGGCGCTACAACGTAATAGGCGGGAACAGATAAGTTAATATTTGGCAGACTAATTTCTTTTATCGACGCGCCAGCAGATTTAATTGTATCAACCGCCTGCTCAATTTTTTGACGAATATCGGTGTCCAGATCATCGCTGAAAAATTCTTTCGGCAAACCCACGGTTAAACCTTTGATCGAGTCACCGAGATGAAGCAATAAATCATCGACGGGTCTATCAACACTGGTTGAGTCTTTTTTATCAAAACCCGACATCGCTTGCAACATTATGGCCGCATCCTCAGCGCTTTTAGCCATCGCACCCGCCTGGTCTAAACTGGAGGCGAAAGCGATCATGCCATAGCGAGACACGCGGCCATAGGTGGGCTTAATGCCTG
Organism: Cycloclasticus sp.; assembly: GCA_033791505.1. Classification (GTDB taxonomy): domain Bacteria; phylum Pseudomonadota; class Gammaproteobacteria; order Methylococcales; family Cycloclasticaceae; genus Cycloclasticus. Next base: position 1,835 of record JASJGO010000048.1, on the reverse strand, counting down.
TAATGCCACAAAAAGCGGCTGGCTGACGAATCGAACCACCCGTATCCGTACCACTTGCTAGCGGTGCAAGTCGTGCGGCAACGGCTGCTGCAGAACCTCCCGATGAACCACCCGCTACCATTTGCAAGTTCCATGGATTTTTTACCCCACCATAAAAACTGGTTTCATTCGAAGAGCCCATGGCAAACTCATCCATATTGGTTTTACCCAACATCACCGCGCCAGCCTGCTCGAGTTGACTAACAGGCGTAGCCGAATAGGGCGCTATAAAATTATCCAACATCTTTGACCCACAGCTAGTTCTTAGACCCTGGGTACAAAAAATATCTTTATGAAGTAATGGGATGCCCGTTAAGGCACTGGTGGTTCCTAATTGAATAGACTTATCGGCACGCTGAGCAGCCTCTAATGCGCCCGCTTCGTCTAAGGTGATAATGGAGTTTAACTCCGTATCAAAGCGTTTAATACGCTGTAAAAAGTAATCACTCAGCTCGACGCTGGAGATCTCTTTTTTTTGCAGACTGTCGGACAGTTGCTTTAATGATTTGTTATACATGAATTTTTTACAATAATTACTAGGGTTAATCGATAACTCGAGGCACTAAAAATAAGCCATATTTAACGTCAGGCGCGTTCTTTTGTAATAAGTCTCTTTGGTCACTTTCCAATACCTCATCCGCTCTCAACCGTTGTGACTGATCTAAGGGGTGGGCCATTGGCTCGATGTTTGACGTATCAACCGCGTTCATTTGCTCTACCAAGCTCATGATATTGGATAAATCTGAAGCATATGCCGCAACCTGCTCATCTTCAATTCCAAGTCGTGCCAAATGTGCAATATTCATTACATCTTCTGATTGAATTGGCATAAAATTACCTCAATATTTAATTCGTATATTAAAACGGTGCAAAGTAACACAAAATGCGCCTTGCCCAAAGGGGCAAAGGGTTGTTACAGTACAAAAAATTCACATCAACTGGCAGCATAAATACATGTTCAAAAAAATTCGCGGTATGTTTTCCAATGATTTATCTATTGATTTGGGAACGGCTAACACTATTATTTACGCCTTGGGCAAGGGTATTGTGCTCAATGAGCCTTCGGTCGTCGCCATTCGTGAAGACAAACTGCGGGGCGAAAAAAGCTTTGCAGCGGTTGGCATCGAGGCTAAAGCGATGTTGGGCAGAACGCCAGGAAACATTACCGCTATTCGCCCTCTTAAAGACGGCGTTATCGCTGATTTTACGATCACCGAAAAAATGCTCCAATACTTTATTCATAAAGTACACGAAGGTAAATTTTTGCGCCCAAGCCCACGTGTACTTATTTGTGTGCCCTGCGGTTCCACCCAGGTAGAAAGGCGAGCGATTCGAGAATCTGCCGCAGGTGCCGGAGCCCGTGAGGTTTTCCTCATTGAAGAACCGATGTCTGCCGCAATCGGTGCCGGGCTACCCATCGATCAACCACAAGGTTCTATGGTGTTAGACATTGGCGGTGGCACCTCAGAAATCGCCGTTCTATCTTTAAATGGCATTGTCTACTCAGAATCTGTTCGCGTTGGTGGCGACAGGTTTGACGAAGCCATTATCAATTATGTGCGCCGTAATTATGGAACCATCATCGGTGAAGCGACTGCCGAGAGAATTAAGCACCAAATCGGATCGGCCTACCCGGCTAATGAAGTTCTCGAGATGTCTGTTACTGGACGTAATTTAGCGGAAGGAATTCCCCGCAGCTTCACTCTTAACAGCAACGAAATATTAGAATCTTTACAGGAACCCGTTAGCGCTATAGTCAGCGCAGTAAAAGCCGCTCTAGAGCAAACACCACCTGA
>JASJGO010000047.1:0-21397 GCA_033791505.1 Cycloclasticus sp. | reverse complement strand
CAATTCTCGCACTGCTGGAATTGCGAAAAAGAACACGAAGTTGAACATTAAGGTGAAAAAAAGATGATGGGTATGGCACTTTGGGAACAGTTGGCGTTAGGGGCGGTCGCCTTATTAGTTATATTTTGGTTCAGACCAGGTATAAAGGCGGCGCTTAAGCAGAGCGAGCAAGCAGAAAAAGACTGGGCGGGTATCCTGTTGCCGATCGCTGCGGTAATCTTATTTATTTTCTTCCTGATAATGACGCTTTAAAAACTATTGATATGTTCGTTAGTCGGTTCTGCACAGCAGTACCAGGCTTCCGAAAGGTGCGGCACCTGCTTAGTTTGGGCCATCGGTAATTCGGCTGCCTTGATATTGAGCGCATCATGCGCGGCGCGCCATATTTCAGAAAAGGTCTGATGGCGGGTTTTTCCTTCGATGTCCGCCGTTTCTACAAGGCTCATTATTCTGAGTTGAAGTTCATCTACCGCAGGGTGGGTATGCCGCCATTGGTAGCCTAGGGTGTCGGGATCGAAGTCACCAATTAATGCCTTAAAACCATCTAATTTTAATAAATAAGAGCCGTTTGGAATGAGTAGACGAATGGCTAATTGAATAGGCGCTACTTCATTAATAAGGTCGAGCGCCACGATGTCTTGTAACAGCGCGCGGTAGTCCTCCAGACTCGTCCAGGGTGAAAAAGGAACGAAGGTGGGTGAAATAATGAGAGCAGATTGACGAAGTAATTCAACCGCCTTAAAGGTGTCTTCTCGGCTGTGGCCTTTATCTAGCTTTAGCAAAATATCGTCATTAAAAGACTCCACCGCGCACGTAATGAACAGGCAGCCGGTTTCTTTAAGACTCGGCAGCAGGCCAGCGTGTTTCAGTACGTGTTCTATTTTTATGGTGGCGTCAAAGCTGAGCTGGGGGAACTGTTCGTGCATCGCCAAAATAATCTTTTTCGCGTGCGTCGGGCCATTAAAAAAATCGGGGTCACCGAATGAAATATGTTCGGCGCCCATGGCCACTTGTTGCGCGATATCTTGCATAACGATATCAAAAGGCACGATGCGGAACTTACCCTCATACACCGGCGTAACCGGGCAATGGCGGCAAACGTATTTGCAGCCGCGTGAGGTTTCAATAAAGCCGAGATTTTTTTGTTCGCCATTTTCCTTAATTAATTTTGCGTATGTAGATAAGGGGGGCAGGCTATTTCTGTCGGGCAATTTAAAGGCAATTTTTTGTGTACTAACCACGGTGTTGTTTGGGCCCGTATCAAGGCGTCCAGAGAGTTGTTGAGCCAGTTGTAAAATATCAGGCTCGCTTTCGCCACCAAAGAAATAGCTCACCCTGTGTTGTTTTAAGATATCTTGATTCAACGGTGCGTATAAGCCAAAGGAAAATAAAGTGGCGTCGGGCGCGTGTCGGTTGATTTTGACTAGAGCCTTCAAAGCGATGCGCGTAGCGGTATGCATGCCGAGGTAGAGGCCGATTAAACCGGCTTGTTCGAGTAGCGCCTCGTCGAGCTTTTGAACGGATAAATCCAGACAGTCAACGTGGAAGCCATCGTCTTTTAGCCAGGTATAAGTCTGGGCCAACGCAAAAGGCTGGCGACCTAAATCATAGGGGCTGATGAGCAAGATCTTGGGCTTATTGAGCATGGTAATGAACAGGTTGTTTGACCATGCCAGTGTAGCAAAACAAACAATATTGGTTTTGTAGAAATGACATTTAGTTTTAGCCGTTAATTTTGGTAGTATGGCGGCAATTAAAAATGGATTCATACTAATGAAAGAAGAAGATGCTATTGATGACACATTGGTCAGCAAATCACAAATAAAACGAGACGCTGACACCTTGGTGGCGCTGGGAAAGAAAATAGCCGGTTTATCAAAAGATCAGTTTGACGGCATGTCGATGGGTGATGAATTAAGAGAAAGCATTGTCGAAGTTAAAAAGCTGAGTAAGGGTGGGGCGATTAAACGGCAGTTTAAGTACATCGGTAAATTGCTACGCGACAGCGATATTGAAGAGCTATCCAAGGCGCTTGAAAGGCAGCTTGAGGTTGACCGCTCAGCGGCGGCTCGTTTGCATATGCTAGAAACGTGGCGCGATAGATTGGTGCAAGAAGGCGACGCGGCCTTAGCTGATTTTATAAGCAAGTTTCCTCAGGCCGATCGACAACATATTCGACAGCTTCAACGCAAAGCAATACAGGAGCTAGAACGGGCAAAACCACCGACAGCTTCACGCAAAATATTTCAATATATAAAAGAAATAACGTTGGCGGATTAATATTGGGTTCATACTGTCAGCGGTATAGTGCAACGAGTTTATATAACAGGAGATCGGCATGATGATTCAATGGATAGGAAAGAGTACTTTATTAGCCATAGCAATGACCTTAACAATTGGAACAGCGCAGGCGGCAAAGCCCGACAGCGTGATGAAAGAAAATAAAGTGGAACATAGTGAGTCTTTTTGGCAAAGGTGGTTTGGCCGTGAAGAGCGGCAGCAGAGCAGGGTTGATGCTGGCGAGGATGTAAAAGAAAAAAAGGGTCATAAAGAAAAAGAGAAATATAAAGAAAAAAGCAGTAAGCATAAGGAAAAATCGGAGCGCGTATTTAGCAACTCAGAACGCTCAAGTATCGAAGGTTATTATCGCGAAGAAAGCCGTGGAAAACATAAAGACAAGGGTGGTGAAAACAAGCAAAAAAACTTGCCTTATGGATTACAGAAGAAACTTCAACGTGGCGGTGAGCTCCCCCCTGGATGGCAAACGAAAGTTGCTCGCGGCGAAGTGCTTGATGACGAGATTTTAAGGCACTCAGAGCGTCTACCGGATGATCTGGTTCGCCGTTTACCCGTGTTACGCGATGGCACAGAAATCCGTCGAGTAGGTGATAAAGTGGTTCGCGTTATGGAAGGTAATGGAACCGTACTCGACGTCATTGATTTGGCTGACGTGATATTACGTTAGTCTAAAATAGCTCTAAATGGTCTGGTTGCTGTTAAAGCGGCCAGACCATTAATATAAGTGGCACCGAGATCAGCGTTATAATAATTTCCAATGGTAATCCCATTCGCCAGTAATCACCAAATTGATAACCGCCTGGCCCCATCACCAGGGTATTTGACTGGTGGCCGATAGGGGTCAAAAACGCACAAGACGCACCAACAGCAACAGCCATTAAAAATGGGTCGATATTGACGCCCAGCTGATTTGCAATACCGACAGAAATGGGAGCCATCACCAAAGCGGTCGCGGCATTGTTGATAATATCGGATAAAAACATAGTAACGACTAAAATAAGCGTTAATACGAGATAAATGGGTAAGCCGTCGGTGACATTGACGATACTGCTGGCGACTAAGTCAGTGGCGCCGGTGCTTTCCAGCGCGCGCCCGACGGGAATCATGCCGCCTAACAGGATTATAATCGGCCAGTCGACATCGCGATAGACATCTTTGCCAGGCAAAAAACCCATTAAGGAATAGACGATAATCGCCAATATAAACGCCCCCGCCATGGGTAAAATATTGAATGCGCCGAGAATGATCGCTGCTATAAAAATAGCCAATGCAATGAACACGCGGCGTTGCTGACCAATTTGAATGCCCCTTTCGGCGAGAGGCAATAAATTTAATTCGCTGAGCATATCGTTTACATATGTGGTTTCGCATTGTAAAAGTAATACATCGCCGACGGTAAACGTATGGTTACGCAAGCGCTTTCTGAGCATATGGCCTTCGTGAGCAAGTCCAATAACGGCGGCGGAATTCGCCGTGCGTCGACGCAGATAGGACACGTCACGCCCCAGCAAGGGTGACGCGGCGGTTATAATGCACTCGATTAGCGTCAGTTCGCCAGCGGTCAGGTCATCAAACGTTTTGCCGCTAGCCGCCTGAAACTTAAGGTTTGCATCGGCGAACTTACTTTGCAGCATGACGGGGTCGCCGCGTAACATTAAAATATCGTTTTCTTTCAAGGTGTAATTCGGGTTGGTGTTGAGCGCATAGCGGTTACCCCTTGCAACGCCGACAATGCCGATATCATTGCTTTGCAGGTCTTCTATTTCACTCACGGCCATATCTATAAAAGGGCTATTAGGCATTACTTGTACTTCGGTCAAATAGCTGCTGACTTCAAATAGTTGTTCGGTTGGACTGGTTTCCAGACGCTGTTTTGGAATCAGTCGCCAGCCGATTAAGGTGATGAAGATCACGCCAATGAAAGCAATAGCAGCACCAACCGGCGAAAAGTCGAACATACTGAACGCGATACCCGTGATGTCTGCTCGATAGCTGGCAATAATAATGTTGGGCGGTGTGCCGATCATCGTGCTCATACCGCCTAAAATACTGCCAAAGGCGACCGGCATTAATATCATTGCGGGTGAGCGGTTGTGCTCTTTCGATGTAGCAATAGCGACGGGTAGTAATAAGGCGAGAGCACCTACATTGTTCATAAAAGCTGAAAAAAACGTTACTATGGCCGTTAATAAAGCGATGTGAATGAATGCGTTGCTGGTATGCGGTAGCAAATACGAGGCGACGACGTCAACGACCCCCGCATTTTTTAATGCCTGGCTGATAATTAATACAGCGGCAACAGTAATAACGGCTGCATGGCCAAAGCCAGCAAAGGCCTCGTTGGGCGTGACCAGACCAAATAATAAAACGGCCGTCATGGCAACCAGGGCGACGATATCGTAGCGCCATTTCCCCCAGGCAAATAGCACCAGGGTGACGGATAAGATGGCAAATATTAGGATCTGATCAGTGGTCATGTTTTTTTTAATAGCGTGGCTTTCGCCTGGTTAAGTTGACTGGCTAAATGGGCGGACCCGCCTTTATCGGGATGCAGTTTTTGCATTAATCGTTTATGTGCTTCACTAACTTGCTCCTTAGTCGCATCCGCTGCAAGGCCTAGTATATCCTGTGCTTCTTTTTGACTCATCTGTTGCGAGGTGGGAGGGGTAGGTTTTTGTGGTTTTTCCTGCGCAGTCTTTATCGTTTTTACGATGCCTAGTAAACGTAATACATTGGGTAAGTGCCTGGCAATCAGCGGGATAGCCGAACCGATAAAGGCAAAAATAATATTTAGCCGGCCGCTGACGGCCAGAACAATGAGCCCGAGCCCAAGCAATAACCACAGCGACTTTCGAATAGTAGCTGCGACATTTTCTGCCGGGGTGGTTAAAAACCAGCGAACTAAATACAGTGCGCCAAAAACGATGCCGATGAGTATTAAAAAACGAATCATGGCATTTTTAAGCGGCGTTTATTGACTTTAAATGAGGCGAAACTTTGTTCACTATTTTGCCCGCTCAGCACGTATTCACCGAGCCAGATAAATTCTTGTGTGTCCGCGATCATGCCGACCTGTCGATAAATTACGTCTCCTTGTTGGTCGATAAAAACGAGGGTGGGGGTGAGGCGAACGCGGTGGTTTTTCGCCAGTTCTAAGTAGCTAAGTTGCTGGTGCCGTAGATCAGTTAATTGTTGTTTAGACTGAAGGTCTATTTCTATTAGTTGAAAGCGTGGTCGGAAATATTGTTGAACAGAGGCCTGATTAAACACGGTCTCCTTCATGCGCTGACAAAAGCGACAGTGCGGAGTACTAAAAAATAAAGCCAGGCTCGCTTTGTTTTGTTTTTTTAGCAGAGCGAGCTCTTCAGGAAGGCTGCCTGAGAAAGTGTGAAAGAAGTCATACTTTGAATCATCGCTTTCCGACGAGGTAGACATGGCGAAACATCCGGCACACCACGCTATCAAAAGGGTAGCGAGGAAGATGCGGATTGTTAATTGGTTTTTGTGGCGCATTTGTGGTGTATTTAGCAACATTTTTTTTAAACTTAACTAAGCTTACTGTGTGCTTAGAGAAAATAGAAATAAAATATCAAAACAAATTCATGACTTGCAGAAAAATGCGAAACGTTTTTGCTTTTTAATTGAAAACATACATGAGTTTGATCACCAGCAATGGCTAACTGAGATCAGTTTAATCTTACCCCGTATTCATGCCGTTATAGGTTTAATGGATAACTCCACGCGTGGGGAATGTTTATTTGCCTTGTCAGATATTGACGAACGTTTCGAGCTATTTTGTCATTTAAAAAAGACCCTCGGCGCAAAGGATGAATATGAAATGGGCGAAGAGCTTATAGATAATGAGCTGTATGGGAGTTTATCGGATGATCTGGCGGACCTTTACTTTGAAATAAAAAGGGGACTAGACTTGATTTATCAAGGGCAAGAAAATTTATCTGCTGCCTTAAGCCTCTGGCGCGATGGCTTTTTCCTACACTGGGGCAAGCACTTAATCGATGCAGAAAGGCATTTGTATGATTTGCGGGTACACCACCGAATTTAAACCTGTTTTGCCAGCCACTTTATTTTTGCTGATTGCTCTAATGAACATAACCATTTGTACGCTAGTTCAAGCTTGTCTGCTGCGGCGTACACCCCATGTGATCTGACGATGGCGACTGGCTGATTTTTTAAGCAGTCGCTAATACGTACGGGCATAACCTCCAGATAATTGTCTGCCTCACATTCAATGACGTCTATATCACCAAAATATAAGCGCCCTTCAAAATCGACTGGACGGAAGACGTCTTCTGTCAGCGTGAGCGCGATGGTATAAGGATTGTGCGCGTGTAAGACGGCGTTTTTGTCACCTAACTGCTGATAAATGCGCTGGTGAATGCCGGCGTCTAACGAAGCCTCCCCGGTAAGGCTTTGTGCAAGAGGGCAGTTAATTAGTTCATCAACCTGTATGGTATCAGCGCAGGCACCGGTTTTTGTAACGAGGAATGTGTCGTCGGTACGCACGGAGCCATTACCGCTGTGCGAATCATTTAACGCGTGCTGGCGTAATAAGCGGTAATAAAAAACGAGTTGTTCTGCAGGGGTCGTCATTTGTTGTGATGTCCCTTACGTTGTCTTAGCCAAATAATTATACCGGTAACGGATAAAAACAGAAGAATAATGCCGACAAAATCAAAAAACAAAGCGCCGTAAGAGCCAAAAAAACGACCGCTGTGAATATCTAGCATTAGCGTTTCTAGAGAGATAATATTAGATCGGTATCGTTGGTTTATCTCAGCTGTAAATGAGTCGGAAACAGGCGCGGCTTTTGACCAGCTGACGACAGAATTACTATCGGATTTTTCTATACTGAAGTCGGTTTTTAAATGATAGAGCTGTCCATTAGCGAGAATCTTAACTTGCCCTTGACCATCGACGCCTATCTTGAGGATGTTTTTAGGCACACCATCCGCGCCGTTCAATGATCCTACGCGCTGGTCGGTTGAGTCGATAAGTAATATTTCATCGGTCAAAGCTATGAGCAGCCAGTCTTTAAATTCAATCGCACCAAGACTATCGCTTTCAACGGGTATGACGGTGTTTACACCGACAAACAAAAGGTCATCGGCTTGCGAAATAATACGGCCATTGCTATTGAAACGGAAAATTTTGCCAGGATTTTGAACCTGGTATCGACCCAGTATCAAGCTGGAACTGATGTGATAGTTCTTTAAGGCCAGGTCATCGGTGTGGTTAAGCGCGATACCGGTAGAGGTGACAAAAATAACAAACAAAGCGGCAAATAAGCCGCTGTATCGGTGCCATATATATAGCGACTTCGCTTTATTTCGTTTGGGGTTATGATGTTTCAAGGCGCTGTGAACTGTTCAAGATAGAGGGCTATTATGGCGATTTTTTTCAAAGCACGAACCGATAGTGTAGCACCCGAAATACCATCGATCGTTTTATTGAGTTGCAGCTTCTCAGTGATTGTAGCGGCGTTGAATTGACGAGTGAAAAAGTCGTGTTTAACTTCCCAGCCGCGCGACTCTCGAAAGGCCAGCACTTTTAATCGTTGAATTTGTGATTTGTCGATAATCAGGCCCACCGTAATAGGTTTCTCTTTACCAATTTCGTCCAGTATCCAAGCCGTTCGAGAATTCTGCCGCCAATACCTGATGCGAATAAAGCTTGCTCGGTGCTGTAAAATATCCTCAATCACTTGTTTCTTTTCCCGATCGAGCCAAATAACGCGGGATTGTGGAGGCTTGTCGGCAAAGGCTTCATTAAGAAAAGATTCTTCAGACTGCTCAATACCCTTGGCGACTAGCAGTTGAGAAAACAACAACAGGGATAGTAGAAGGATTTTTTTTATCATAACCATAATATGCAAAAGGGCTAATACAGACCGTTTAAAGTAAAGGGAGCGATGTGTCTCGCTCCCTTTTTACGCCAATTAAAATTGATAGCCAACGCCGAGGTTAAGTCCATTTTGTTCTTCGCCGTTATCGTTACTTTGGTATTGATAGTCCGCCTTGATCACAACGTCTTCGTGCGGCCAGTAATTAATACCAACGTCCCACTGCTGTTTTTCAGAATCTTTCGCTGCACCTGCGTTGCTGCCTGCCAAATTATCCCATTGATTGAATCGTGCAAACAGTCCGAATTTATCGGAAAGCCGATAGGATGGCTCAAGATAAAAACCTTCTTGCTTGTCTGCACCAGCGGCTTTAACAGCAGAACCATTGATGTCCCACATGGCGTAGAGCGCTTTTAGTGTGAACGGGCCGTTTACCCAAATAGCGTGTGTTTCGATTAAGTTGCCGCTCTCTAGACCAGTGACTAAGCCTTGTCCCATATCTTGCTGGTGCTGCGCAGAAACGGCTAATTCTAGGCCGGCGATACCGGTATATTTAAGCCGAGCAGTGGCAGCCAAGTCGTTGGCGTTCGCTTGGCTAACCTTTTGTCGACCGCTACGAATGCTCGAGTAAATAAGCTCATTTTTATTAAGATCTTTGTCTATATCATCACTATCTTTTTTAGTTGCATTAAGACCTGAGTGGATATAAGCGTCGTAACTAAATCCAGCGCCGAGTTGACCATGCGCACCCGCACCTGCAGCCCACCAGGTGGCGGGAATAATATTTTTCTCAATAGGGTTGCGTTCTGTACCGTAAAAGGTTGGCGGTTCGTGGGTTTCATTAATGATACCGACGGGTAATAAAAACAAACCCGCACGAGCCGTATGCTGCTCGTTTAAATCAAAGTCGATAAAGGCTTGCTCCAATTCTACCTCGCCATTTTGTCCATCGCCCGCGATGCTGTGCTCTAGTTCGATTTCAGAAAAAAACCGAATATCGTCGGTAAACTCGTGGCCAAAAAACAAAACAAACCGATGAAAGTCAATTTCATCTTTATCGCTGGCGCCACCTTTGCCGGATAGGTTGTTGTAGTGCAGTTCACCATAGCCACCGAGGGTGGTTTTGTCGGCAAAGTTAGCCAGTTTTTGTAGGCCACTGCTACTGTCAGCGATGGTTTCTGTCGCCGCCACAGCCGCTTCGGCTTTTTGGTCGGTGTTATTGATCATCTTACGAAGGTCTGTATTCTCCTGTTGTAAGCTCTGGTTTTGTTTTTCTAGTTGATCGAGCCTGCTAGCAAGGTCTTCGAGCGTTAAAGAATAACTGGGCGTGCTGACCGCAATACCAATGATAGAAAGAAAAACGAGTAGATGATTTTTTTTTGGATACATAATAAAGCCCTTATTAATTTAATATATATGATTCAGTCGTTATGACATGCTAATGATAATCATTATCATTTAGCTTATCAACAAGAAAATGTATTTTATATTAGGGTATAATTTTCCACATTCATACTATTTTGGAGTTCGCCATGGGTTCAGCACTTTCATTTAATTCAACACTAACACCTTCTGATATCAATATTAGTGCAACCGCTGGCGAAAAGCTGAAAGAGTTATTTGCCGATGTGGGTGATGAAATGGATGCTATCCGGATTTTTGTATCGGGCGGCGGCTGTGGCGGTATGTCCTACGGCATGACTTTTTCAGATGAACAAACGCCCTTTGATAGCGTACTCGATTCTGGTGATTATAAAATTTACGTGGATACGGTTGCGTTAAATTATATGCGGGGTGTGGAAATAGACTTCGTCGACAAAGGCATGGGTGAAGCGAGCTTTGTGTTTAATAACGTCTTTTCGGCAACCGGCGGTTCAGGCGGTTGTGGTACCTGTGGTTCATCAAGCGGTGGTTGCGGTAGCTAATTAACTTCGGTGCGTAGCGTTTTACTTATTGCGCCGCATAACAGTTACCGAATTCATGCCTATATTGAAGCGGCGCAACGACTGGATATTGCCCTCGTAATCGCGTCGCAGAGTGAGCACTCATTAGTGAGTGCTGTCGCCAATGGTATTCAAATAGACTTTTCTGATACGGCACTAAGCCTTCTGCGAATTGTAACAGCGCATCAACAGCATCAATTCAGCGCCGTCATCGCTAGTGATGATGGCTCGGTGGCATTGGCGGCGCTGGTGGGTAAAGCTCTGGGTTTATCAGCTAATGCCGAAGATTCGGCAGAATTAACGCGGCGTAAAGATTTAGCTAGACTGCGCTTAAAGCAGCACGGCCAGTCTATCCCTAGCTTTCGCGTGATCAATACCTCCTTGCCCCTGTTAGACCAATTATCTCAACTAGACTATCCAGTCGTCGTTAAGCCCGTTTCAATGTCAGGCAGCAAAGGTGTGATTAAGGCAAATAATGAACAGGAATGTATTGCAGCCGTAGAACGAATAAAGCCGCTTTTATCTCAGCTCGTTAATAAAGAAGAGCGCACAACGGTTCTGATTGAGGGTTTTTTGGATGGGCCAGAAGTGGCCTATGAAGGGCTACTACATAAGGGTCGGTTACGACAGTTAACCATTTTTGATAAGCCGGAACCGATGAACGGGCCATTTTTTGAAGAAAGCTATTACATAAGCCCAAGCAGGCACTCCGCTGACTGGCAAAAAATAATTCATCAACGAGTGAGCGAGGCCTGTGCGGCGTATGGCTTAACGGAGGGTCCCATTCACGCAGAGCTTAGGCTGATAGATAAGGATGCTTATATAATAGAAATAGCCGCGCGAACGATTGGTGGCGATTGTGCTGATATGCTGAAATTTGGTTTGAATATAGGCCTGGAAGAACTGGTATTGCTACAGGCTATGGGCAAGCCAATCGATATACCCGCGATGGAAAACAGCGTTGGGGTATTAATGATACCGATACCTGAACAAGGTATTTTGCGGCGCGTTGAAGGCGTAGAGAAAGCAAGGGAAATTCGCGGTATTACGGATATTGGTATCAGTGTGCGCGAAGGCTACGAGTTGTTGCCCTTGCCTGAAGGTTCTAGCTACCTGGGTTTTATTTTTGCCAAAGCACCCACGCAACACTTAGTTGAGTCAGCGTTAAGAGCTGCGTACGCGTGTTTAAACGTGGTGATTGCGCCGAGCTTTAAGGTGCAGCTCGGCTAGAAACTATTTGCTTCTGGAAGGGCCCGCATTTTTTACCCCGGCGTTAAAACCGCTGGGTAATTGGCCCAGTTCGCCTTCGCCAAAGAAAAAACCTTTCATATGCGCCTCAATGAGCTGAATGCTTGCAACGTCGGCGGTGCTGAGACCGTTTTCATTGATGATCATTGACAATCTTTCAAGCCATCTTGACCAACCTTCTTTCGACACGTTAGCCAAAATTCTTTCGCCTAATTCACCAGGATGCGGGGCCGTGTCGAGTGCTTCGGCTTCGGTTTTAAGTACAACGCATTGAACGGTTTTGCTCATAATTGGCTCTGAAATAATTTAAAAAATGGATTATACAAGGTTGCCGTTAAAAAGGTTTAACCGTAGCCAAAATAATAATCAGCACGAGAAAAAGAACCGGAACTTCGTTCATCCAGCGGAAATAGACGTGGTTATGCGTATTCCTGTTGTGTTTAAAATCCAGTAGCCATTTACCGCACCAGAAGTGATAAACGCACAATAAGGCAATGAGTGTTAATTTTGCATGCAACCAGGCGGATAGCCCGAAGGCGGCCCAGGCGTAGTCGCCCAACATCCAAATGCCGAAGACCATTGTCAAAATAAGCCCGGGCGTCATAATGCCAAAATAAAGCTTACGCTCCATTACTTTAAAGCGTTCATGGCTGGTCGTATCGTCACTCATCGCGTGATAGACAAACAGCCGGGGCAAATAAAACAAGCCGGCGAACCAGGTCACCATAAAGATTAAATGCAGAGCTTTAAGCCACATCAGCTAGCCCCTAACATACGGTCAAGACGATTGCGCATATCGCCCTCATCAAATTCGCCCAGTTTTTGCATGGCAATACTGCCATCTGGGGCAATTAAAAAGGTGGTAGGGGTCAGTCGAACGTCACCAAAGGCCTTCGAAGCTTCTGCCATCGGGTCTAGTGCGACTTTATACGGAAGCTGCTTTTGTTTTGACATCGCGATCACGTTGTCAGGCCGGTCATAATACATGGCCACTGCAATGATGCTGACGCCCTTATCGGTATAGTCACGATGCAGGGCCTTTAAGTGCGGAATCTCTTTAATACAGCCGGGGCAATCTGTAGCCCAAAAGGTGAGTAAGGTCGGCTTTCCACGCAAGGCCTGCAAGTTTATTTTTTCACCGTTGATCGTGTTGAGGCTAATATTCGGCGCCTGGGTAGAAAAATTAGTAGTGGAAAAGAACCCAGCGGCGCTAACGACTAGCACTATAAGTAGTGCCACAAGGTATTTTTTATTTTTGCTCATTGGTGTCGCTCTTTAAATAGGTTTGAGTGAGCCCTTCGTATAAAGCTAAGGGGCAGACAAGTTTAGACGTGCCGTTCGCGATGAAAGCGGTCGCCATCATCGGTAATAATAATTCATGTGAGTTGGTCATTTCCATAATGATGACAAAAGACGTCAATGGCGCTTGCAGCATGCCGGCAAAATAGCCCGTCATTCCGAGAAGGATAACGACAGATAAGGGCGCAATCGGCACTAGTTCGGCGAGGTTTGCACCTAGCCCTGCGCCAATAGATAATGACGGCACGAAAATACCGGCTGGAATACCAATGAAAAAAGTAGCTAACGTCGCTAGCATACGCATGAACGGATATTCTGAGGACATGCTTTCTGGCTGAAGCAGGTAATCTTTAGTTTCCTGGTAGCCGGTACCAGCGGTGCTTCCATCCGTAAAGTAGTTGAGTATGGCGATAATAAGCCCACAGATAAAAGCAATTTTAAGTGGCGACAGGTAAGAAATAGACTCTAGTATTCGGCCGCCTTTTAAAATAGCTAGGCTGAAAAGCCCACCCATTAAGCCCGTGAAAATGCCGCAAAGCGGGATAATTAACCACGCTGTTCCCCAGGGAAACGACATTGATCGATCGCTAAAGTAAACGTATTGGCCTTGAATGATAAGAGCCGTTGCGCCGGCAAAAATAACCGCGGTTAGTATAAGCCCGCTGGTTTTTTCTTCTAGCGAGCGGCTCATCTCTTCAATCGCAAACACGATACCGGCGAGCGGGGCGCTAAAAATGGCGGCGAAACCCGCTGAGCTGCCAGCAAGAATAAGACCTTTTTCCAGATAATGTGGGGCGAAATTGGCGAAACGACCAAAATAAGACATCAAAGAAGCGCCTATATGAATCGCAGGGCCGCCTAAACCGACCGAAGCACCAGAGAGAATACCGCCAATGCTGAGTAATAGTTTTCCAGCGATAATGCGCAGCCCTAACAACGGTCTTTCATTATCGGACTGTTTAGGTTGTAGGGCTGCCTTTACTTGCGGTACGCCACTGCGTTCTGCGCCTGGGAAAAACCTGATCGTGACCCATGCGAGTAAGGTAAGGCAAACGGGGGTAAAAATAAAACTGTACAGCAAGTATTCCTGGTGCAGTGTTTTAAAAAGCTCACTCGCTCGTTCGCTGCCCAAAGTCAGCGCAATCGTAGCAAGACCCACCAAGATAGCGCCTAGCCAGAAAACGAGGTGAGTTTTCCACAGGCTTAAGGAGAAGAGGTTGGCTTTTTTTTCGTGCTTAAGCATGGGGTTTAGTATATCAGACGGTGCTAGTGTAAAATGCTCCGCTATATTAAAGTGTAGTTAAACGAGGTTGTGGCATGATTAAGGCAGGTATTGTAGGCGGAACTGGGTACACCGGTGTTGAATTACTGAGATTGCTATCGGTGCATCCTGACGTGCAGGTCCAGGTAGTAACATCACGCGCTGAAGAAGGCTTAAGGGTGGATTCGATCTATCCTAATTTACGTGGCTTTAATGATCTATGCTTTAGTGAGCCGACGGTAGATAATTTGCTTGGCTGCGGGGTGGTTTTCTTTGCCACGCCAAACGCCACCGCGATGCATATGGCAAAACAGCTTATCGCAGCGGGCATAAAGGTGATTGATTTGTCGGCTGACTTCAGGTTGAAAGACGTGTCTGTGTGGCAGCATTGGTATGGCGGCGAGCACGCCTGTCCGGAACTACTTGAACAAGCAGTTTATGGCTTGCCAGAAACCAATCGTGAGGCGATAAAAACGGCGTCCTTAATCGCAAACCCAGGTTGTTACCCAACTGCAATACAGCTCGGTTATTTACCATTGCTAAAGTCGAAAGCGATAGATACCTCAAGGCTTATCGCTGATGCGAAATCGGGCGTCAGTGGCGCGGGGCGTTCGGCCAGTGTCGCAGCGATGATGAGTGAAACGGGTGAAAGTTTCAAAGCCTATGGGGTGCACGGGCACCGTCACTTGCCTGAGATTTCTCAAGAATTGACGACGGCATCGGGCTCTTCAGTCTCTTTAACGTTCACGCCGCATTTGGTGCCGATGATTCGCGGTATTCACGCGACTTTGTACGCACAGCTGATAGATACTAGCGTGGACCTGCAAGCTTTGTTTGAAACATTTTATGCGAATGAGCCGTTTGTAGACGTATTGCCGGCAGGCAGCCACCCCGATACGGGTGATGTGCGCGGCACTAATCGTTGTCAAATAGCAGTTCATCGCCCACAGGGTGGAAAGATTGTTACGGTACTATCGGTTATCGATAACCTGGTAAAAGGTGCCTCTGGCCAGGCTATTCATAATATGAACATTATGTTTGGCTTAGACGAATGCGCCGGATTGAATCACGTTGGCCTGTATCCATAATAGTTAAAAACCTTGCGCCAATGATCCACCATCAATGCCCTCATCCTTATCACCTTTCGAAGCGCCGGCGTGTTATTGAAAGAACGCTTGCGCTGAGTATTTTAGCTGGTTTGATAATGTTTTTTATTGTTGGCCGCTGGTCGGTCGGCAGTGTCGAAGAATATCAGCATGAAATTACACGTCTGCAGGAATCGGTTGAGAGGCTGGAAGAAGAAAACAAGGAATTTGCTAAACAACAAGACTTTTTCGAGAATGCAAAAAAAATTGATTCACAAGCCCAGCAAGACTCCAGGCGCTCCATGGTGAAACTGCATGAAGAGCTAAGTGATGCCAAAGAACGCCTAGCGTTTTATCAACGAGTGGTGTCGCCAAAAAAGGCCATTAAGGGTTTGCACATCAGTAGCTTTGAGATTAGAGGGCTAAAGGAAACTGGTGAATTTCAATACGAGTTAATGATCGCTCAAGGCGCGGGTAGGAAAGAAACGGTTAAGGGCAGCTATTCGTTATCAATTGCAGGTGAGTTGAATGGTGAAGTTAAAACACTGTCATTAGCTGAATCATCGGAAAAAGCACTGAAATCAGAACGATTTTCGTTTCGTTATTATGAGCTTCTAAGTGGTGTATTAAAGCTGCCGAATGGCTTCGTTGCCAAGCACGTTGAGGTTGAGATAGTCCCTGCTAGAAAAAGTGCCAAACCCTTCGCAAAACGATGGTTATGGATTGACTTAGTGAGTGGCGATTAAGTGGATACTAGGATATAAATAACTTCTGGGCTAGACTATGCAGTCATTTTAGCTAAGGACTGAGGGGGGAGTGAGGATGTTTTCATCTGATAGTAAAAAATTAAAAGAGATTAAAACGACTAATGTTTCTACCATTATTGGAGAAGGCACTACCATTCAAGGTGATATTTTATACGTGGGTGGCTTGCATATTGATGGTAAAGTGATCGGTAACGTAACGGCTGAGGAAGGATCCCCAACTACGTTGACGTTAAGCAAGCTGGGGTCTATCCATGGTAATGTAAATGTACCCACGGTTGTGATTGATGGAGAAGTTCAGGGCGATGTGAGCGCATCAGAACGCGTGCAGTTGATTTCAAATTCACGCATTACCGGTAATGTTCAGTACAATTTGATAGAGATGGAAGTAGGAGCCGAGGTCAATGGCCAATTAGTACGGTTACAGGGTGATCGAGCAAAGGCCCCACGTGTTTCCTTTCTTGAATCAACAAATGAAGAACTTTCTTAGTAGAAAGTAGACTAAGAGTTACCAATAAATTCAGAGTAGAGAGTGTTAAATGACTAAATTTGCTGCAATAGCTGATATAAACTTCACCGATAACGCCGCCAAAAAAGTGGCTTCATTGATTGAAGAAGAGGGAAATACTGAACTTAAACTTCGGGTATACATATCAGGCGGTGGCTGTTCTGGTTTTCAATATGGCTTCACGTTTGATGAAACGGTTGCGGATGATGACTATGGCATCGAGAAAGACGGCGTTGTCGTCATTATTGATCCGATGAGTTATCAATACCTCGAAAAAGCGGAAGTTGATTTTAAAGAAAATTTACAGGGATCGCAGTTCGTCATTCGCAATCCAAATGCTTCAACCACCTGTGGTTGTGGTTCATCCTTCGCCGCTTAAAGTTGAACCAAACAGCTGTATGGTCACAGACCATAAGTTTCGTTTAAGCACAATACTGCGTATTCTGCTTAACTCAGCTATATCGTTTGAGTGAAACTTATCCTCTGTGTGGGTAAAGTTGAACCAAACAGGGGTATGGTCACTGACCACTTGTGCCCCAGAGGCTATAAGTTGTTTTAAGCGCTATAAATAGCGCCTAAAACAACCGCATTTTTAGCCCCAGTGACCGATGGGACATTACCAGGTTTGCCTTCTAATGTTTGCTTAGCGAGCCAGGCGAAAGCCATCGCTTCTACCCAGTCGGGATCCACTCCGTAGGCTTCTGTTGTTTCGACCGCACAGTTGAGTCGAGCTGTAAGCCTTCGTAGTAAGAATTCATTGTGCACGCCACCACCACATATCAGCGCTTTATCAATACTCGGTAAGCGCGCCAGACTTTCTGCTATACACGCCGCGGTTAATTCGCATAAGGTGCTGAGGGTGTCTTGTATTGAAGAAGGGTACTTGTCCAGGTGCGTGCTTAACCACGACAGGTTGAAATACTCCGGGCCGGTACTCTTGGGGTAAGTTAATTGAAAGTATTGATCACTCAGTAAGCTATTGAGTAACAACTTGTTTATTGAACCCGCTTTAGATAATTCGCCGCTCTTATCATAAGACTTGGCAAAATGGAGTTGGCACCATTGATCCATCAGGGTGTTTCCAGGGCCGCAATCAAAGCCAATAATGGGGCTGTTGCGGTTGTTACTGAGAAATGTCACATTAGAAATCCCGCCAATATTAATAACGGCCAAATTCTCGGAAGTATTTTGAAATACAGCCTTATGAAAGGCCGACACTAAAGGCGCGCCTTGCCCTCCCGCTGCGATGTCACGTCGCCTGAAGTCAGCGACCACTGAAATGCCGGTGCCCTCAGCAATTCGATTAGCATCACCAATTTGCAGGGTATAGGATGGTGTGCTATTCGGACTATGCTGGATGGTTTGGCCGTGGGAACCAATGGCGATGATGTCTTTAGCCTGAAGCTTCGCTTTAGTCAGCGTTTGGATAATGCTTTCCGCGTAGAAATCACCTAATTGAGAATCGAGCCGCCCGAGATCATCGAAGAGAATGTTGTTTTGGCTGCAAGTGGTTTTCATCGCACTAAGCAGCCCCTTAGGGTACGTTCGGAAATGACTCGAGAGCAGAACGGGTGCTTCCCCACTAAAATCAACAATAGCAATGTCGACACCATCCAGGCTCGTGCCAGACATTAGACCAATGAATAGCTGCTGCATGTTGTGTTATTGCAGGTTAAGCGCCAACTGTGTAGGTCTGACCAGATCTAGTTGGCTTAGTAAAGGAGCCGTTTGCTGTTTGAATTCGGCAAATAAATTTTTATTAATGGGATTGGCGGCCGGAAATTTAGTCGTTAGAGGGTTTCGATGTACGCCATTAACCCTGAATTCATAGTGTAAATGTGGTCCAGTGGCCAGGCCAGACTTGCCGACGTAACCCACTACCTGGCCTTGTTTGACGTAACTGCCTTTTTTGTAACGACCATACTTGGACATATGCGCGTACAAGGAGCTGTACTTTTGCCCGTGTTGAACGATGACAACGCGACCATAACCGCCTTTTACACCAGCAAATGTAACCCTACCGTCACCGATTGTCTTAATTGGTGTGCCGCTAGAGGCTGCATAATCGACGCCCTTATGCGCTCGAATTCTATTAAGAACGGGATGCTTTCGACGCAGGTTGAAATGCGAGCTGATTCGGGCGAAATCTATTGGGTTGCGTAAGAAGGTCTTGCGCATGCTTTTGCCATCAGGTGAAAAGTACTCGGCGTTACCATCGTTACCAACGAACCTAACAGCCTGATACTTGTCGCCACGGTTAATAAACTCTGCGGCTAAAATATGTCCGTTTTCGATACGTTTTCCCTCGATGTATTTAGACTCAAACAAAAGTGCGAATGTATCTCCAGGTCTTAGACCTTGTACGAAATCAATGTCCCAGCCGAAAATATTAGCCAGTTCCATAATGGTCTTATCTGAAAGCCCAGATTGTTTGGCATCATAAAATAATGAGTTATTGATGACCCCAGAGGCAATGTCGTGAGAAATTTTTACCGGTTTTTCGTTAATGGACGCAACAAATCCATTGGACGTCGCTTGAACCTGTAGCGTCTTAATTTTATCTATATCGTATTCAAGAGCGATGCACTCACCGTTAGAGTTTTGTGAAAAACGAAGAGTTTGTCCGGGCTTAATATGCTCGAGCATTTTAGCTTTGTTGCCGGATTGGGTGATGCTGTGTAGCGTAGAGGGCGAGAATTTCAGTTGTTGAAAAATTTTCGCTAAGTTATCGCCTGGTTTTATGGTGTATTCCTTCCATATAGCGTCAGGAGTGGACAGAGCTGTTGCCTTTGCTAGGTTCTCTTGACCAGGTTTTTTGACAATTACATCGGTTTTTTTATACTTAATAGTGGGCGTGTCAAAAGCACTGGAGTTTTTTACCGGCAACGAGATAGACACTACTTGCTGGGCGTCAAGTGAAATCGTTGACGTTGCGCTTTTAAAATAAAACACAGAGAGCAGTAAAACAAAGGTGCCTATAAGAATAGCTGGCATAGGCAGCTTTTTGTGACCGATAGAGTTGCTAATCGGTGATTTAAAGTCACGATTTATTAAACTTGGTTTTGCCATAATGTAGTAAATACTATGTGGTCTCAGGTAAAAATTAGAAAACCTTATAAGGTTAAAGCTAATCACTATTGTATAGTAAGTGTAGTTGAAAAGTATAAAGCTGCAATATGAGATTGTCTAACACCTAGGTTGAATTTATAAAAGGTGATCTACGTCTAATACGCAGCCTATTTCGTGAGTAATAAATTTATAAGGAAGGCAATCTAGTGAGTGAGGCTACAAGAAAACAGTTAGAGCACCTAAAGCGGGGTGCGGACGAGATATTAGTCGGAGCAGATTTCGAAAAAAAAATAGCGTCTGGAAAAAAATTAAGAATTAAGGCGGGCTTTGACCCAACGGCCCCCGACTTACACTTAGGGCATACGGTTTTAATCAATAAACTAAAGCAGTTTCAGGACGCTGGACATCATATATTATTCTTAATAGGTGACTTTACAGGCATGATCGGTGACCCAACGGGTAAATCAACCACACGCCCCCCGTTAACTAAAGAAGACGTTGCTGAAAACGCTAAAACATACCAGCAACAGATATTTAAAATTCTGGACCCTGAAAAAACAGAGGTGGTGTTTAACTCAAGCTGGATGTCTGCATTTAACGCGTCGGATTTAATTCAGCTCGCGTCACAACATACCGTTGCAAGGATGCTAGAACGGGATGACTTCAATAAACGCTATGTGGGTGGCAAGCCCATCGCGATACACGAATTCTTATATCCGCTAATACAAGGTTATGACTCAGTAGCGCTGAAATCGGACGTCGAGTTAGGCGGCACAGATCAGAAGTTTAACTTGTTGGTTGGGCGCCAGTTGCAAGAAAATTACGGACAAGAACCGCAAGTAGTTATGACGATGCCTATATTAGAAGGCTTAGATGGCGTGCAGAAAATGTCTAAATCGCTAGGTAACTATATAGGTATAAATGAAGCGCCGAATGAAATGTATGGAAAAATAATGTCTATCTCAGACAAGTTGATGTGGCGTTATTACGAGTTGCTAAGTTTTCGCGAAATGGCTGAGATCAATGCTTGGCACAAACAGTGTGAGCAGGGTGAAGAAAACCCGAAGAATATAAAAGTTAAACTGGCTATGGAAATTGTAGAAAGGTTCCATAGTAAAGAAGATGCTGACAAAGCAAATGCCGCTTTTGAATCAAGATTCAAGCACGGTGCAGTACCAGATGATATAAAAAGTATCGCGCTAAGTTACGGTGAACCTTGCCCAATTGCTAACCTGTTAAAAGATGCCGGGTTAACCGAGAGTACGTCAGAGGCCTACAGGATGATAAAACAGGGGGCGGTAAAGATTGATGGTCAAAAAATAACCGATAAAGCATTACTTATAAAGCAGGGTGCGCGCTGTGTAATACAAGTCGGTAAAAGAAAGTTTGCAGACATATCAGTAACTTAAGAAGTTTTCCTGTAAAAAGAATAAATAGTGATTGACCGCCAATAAATTGCCCCTATAATACGCATCTCTTACCGCAGCGGTGATCTGAAGAGACCAACAAAAACGGCTAGAAAATTAGTAAACGGCTTTAATTTTATATGTAGTTTTTATTAAAATTAAGTTTGCATTTGGTTTTTAAAACAATGTAGAATAGCCGGCTCGCAACAAGGACGAAACATTAGTTCTTGTGGTGAAATTGGATGGAAAATGGTTGTTAATTTTTTAAGAAAAGCTTAACAAATAGTTTGATTTAAAAACTCAACCATGTATACTACCCGGCCAGGTTCAGCCGAATATTTGAACCAGCTCTTTAAAAATATATCAAGTAATTTGTGTGGGCACTTGTGTTGATTGTTTAAGTTATTTAAAAAATAATCAATATAGAGTGAACATACTTAGGTTTTAAATTTAAGTAATACGTTTAATTCTATATTGAGCAAGATCTAGACCTCCTTTTAAGAGGTCGAAAAATATAAACTGAAGAGTTTGATCCTGGCTCAGATTGAACGCTGGCGGCATGCCTAACACATGCAAGTCGAACGGAAACGAAGCTAGCTTGCTAGCAGGCGTCGAGTGGCGGACGGGTGAGTAATGCATAGGAATCTGCCTTTTAG
>JASJGO010000046.1:0-17277 GCA_033791505.1 Cycloclasticus sp. | reverse complement strand
ACCGATATAACGTACCTTTGGCCCCATATCACGGTGCGTCAGCTTGAACCATGCGCGCGCGAAAACTTCAGAGAAGTGCTCTGGATCTTTGTAGTAACGCTCAGAAATTTTGCGATACTCCGGGTCCATCTTCATGGCCATGTCGGCATCGGTCATAATCGGGCTGTGACGGATCGACGAATCTTCGGTATCAACCGGTTTATCTTCTTCTTTAATGTCGATCGGTTCCCACTGCCATGCACCGGCAGGGCTTTTCTTCAGTTCCCATTCGTAATTGAGCAATAACTGGAAATAACCGTTGTCCCATTGCGTGGGGTGCGTTGTCCATGCGCCTTCGATACCACTGGACACAGTGTCGTTACCAATACCGCGCTTGGTTTTATTGACCCAGCCAAAGCCTTGATCTTCGATGTCTGCCCCTTCGGGTTTTTCGCCGAGCAAGTCGGCATTGCCGTTGCCGTGGCATTTGCCCACGGTATGGCCGCCGGCAGTCAACGCTACGGTTTCTTCATCGTTCATCGCCATGCGTTCAAAGGTGACGCGCACATCTTTGGCCGTTTTCAGTGGGTCGGGGTTGCCGTCTACACCTTCAGGGTTAACATAGATCAGGCCCATCATTACCGCTGCCAATGGGTTATCCAGATCGCGCTCACCAGAATAACGGCTACCTTCGCTGCCGCTCGGAGCAAGCCACTCCTTCTCGGCACCCCAGTAGGTGTCCTTTTCTGGATGCCAGATATCTTCACGGCCAAAGGCGAAGCCAAAAGTTGTCAAGCCCATGGATTCATAAGCGATGGTTCCCGCGTAGGCAATCAAATCGGCCCAGCTGAGTTTGTTACCGTATTTTTTCTTGATAGGCCAGAGCAGACGACGGGCCTTATCCAGGTTCACGTTGTCCGGCCAGGAGTTGAGTGGGGCAAAGCGCTGGTTGCCGGTACCCGCGCCACCACGCCCGTCAGCGATACGATACGTACCCGCTGCATGCCACGACAAGCGGATCATGAGACCGCCATAGTGCCCCCAGTCCGCCGGCCACCAAGCCTGGCTGTCGGTCATCAGCGCGTGCAGGTCTTTCTTGAGCGTTGTTACGTCAAGTTTCCTGACCTCTTCCCTGTAGTTAAAGCCCACCCCCATCGGGTTAGTCTTAGTATCATGTTGGTGCAGAATGTCGAGGTTCAGGGCCTTGGGCCACCATTCCATGTTGGACATACTGCTCTCTGTGGCACCGCCGTGCATTACTGGGCATTTGTTTTCAGCCATCGGTAGTTCTCCTATATATGTAAAAAATTTTTATCAGCACAACGTTATATTGCAACTAGCTCAAGTACGGTTTTTTAGAATATTTGTAAAGCGGTTTGTTTCTATTTTGACGATAGGGTGCGCCTAATTTAATGACTCAATGATTTAAATACGTGTTTGATTGATAGTGCGCTTAACTTTGCCAAACAACAAGAACCTAGTTGTGCTGCATACGTTTTCGCTAGGCTAGTTCAGTTACCCATACCCCGACATCGAAGGTTGTTTCGGGTGGGCCGATGAATGAGCCAGCAATAGGCGGTACTGATTCTGGTAATCTTGCGACAGCAACGGCAATGTGATCGGTGCCAGCAATTTCGCCAATAGTGGGGTCGAAACCTTTCCAGCCCGCACCTGGCAGAAAGACTTCGGCCCATGCATGGGTCGAACCATAATTGGTTGCGGAGGGGGCGGCATGCAGATAACCGCTCACAAAGCGAGATGCAAAACCCAGGTATCGGGCAGCTTCAATGAACAGGTGTGCTGAGTCGCGACAGGAACCACTACCAAGGGTCAGTGTTTCTGAGATAGTTTGCACACCAGGCTCTTCGCGCAATTGATAACGCAAGGTTTGCTGGATATGTTTGCCAAGCCGCTGCAACAAGCCATAGCTTTGAATCGATTCACCCGCTTGCCAAACATTGGCGAGCCACTCCTTGAGCAGTTTCTTGTCTGAATGATTAGTAACGCTTACATAAGGAGACAAAATAATCTGGTCTTGTTCTTTATAAACGAAAGGGTACTCTATAGCGTAGTCGGCTATTAAAAAATCCAGTGGCATTTCATTGAGTTGCTGGATAATAATGCTGCTTTCAATCAAAAGTTGACTGCTAGGCGTATCGAACGTGGCGATAGCAACAGAATTTCCTTCGACATCACGGTGCCAGCGCAATGTGGCCGGTGGCGTAAGCTCCAAATTAGACGACTCAATACGAGTTTCGTGGTCTTCACGCGGACGGAGCAAAAGAGTATGCGCTTGCAGTAGTACGGGAGCAGAAAAATTATAGTAAGTGCGGTGGAGTATTTTATAGCGCTGCATGCATCACCTTGTTAGCCAAATAGGCAGTATAAAACAACATAGCGGCCGTAAAGATATTTACTACGGATTATTCTTATAACACCTTTTGGTGTCGCTTTAAGATTAATATTCATTAAGAATATTTTTATTGCAAGGTGCTTACATCTTTTCTTTATAAAGAAAACAGCATCATGCATACTAATACAAAGTTATCGTTTCTAATTTTTTCTTTAACTTAAGGAATTATCGGCGTAATAAACTAGAGTCCTACTGGAGCGTTTAGATGGAAATAGACTGGAAGAATTATGATCCGGGTGAGTTTTATGACGAGATGATTAGCTCGCCGGGCAACCCTCGTCTTGCGTCGAAATCTGTGGCGGGATATTTGCAACAACTTAGTGCCAAGCAAATTGGACGTCGCCAGAATGCAGCCGACCTTTCCATAGCGGAAATGGGGGTTACGTTTACGGTGTACAGCGAAGGTGAAAATATTGATCGAACTTGGCCCTTTGATATCATTCCGCGCATTATTCCGCAAAAAGAATGGTTACATATCGAAAAAGGCCTGATCCAGCGCATGACCGCCCTTAATATGTTTATTCATGATCTGTATAACGATCAAAATATTATCAAGGATGGCATCGTCCCCAAGGAGCTGATTGAAAGTTCAAAAAGTTTCCTGCCACAGTGTATCGGTGTTAGTCCACGATATAATGTATGGGCACATATTTGCGGTTCAGACTTGGTGCGTGACGGCGACGGCACGGTTTATGTGCTTGAAGACAATCTTCGTGTGCCCTCCGGTGTATCGTATATGATAGAGAACCGCACTATTACAAAACGTGTATTCCCTGAATTATTTAGCAAGCACCGTATTCAACCAGTGGACGATTATCCGTCGCATTTGTTCGACATGCTTGCTTCTTTATCACCGCGGACGATAGACCATCCAGAGATCGTGGTGATGACGCCGGGCATCTATAATTCGGCCTACTTCGAGCATTCTTACCTGGCACAACAAATGGGCGCTGAGCTGGTAGAAGGAAGTGACCTTATCGTTGGCGATGATGATTGTGTCTATATGAAAACCATTGATGGTTTACAACGTGTTGATGTCATCTACCGGCGAGTGAATGATGAGTTTATCGATCCAGAAGTATTCCAGGAGGATTCAGTGCTTGGTGTGCCCGGCTTGATGCGCGCATGGCGTGCAGGTAATGTTGCCTTAGCGAATGCTCCCGGAGCGGGTGTTGCCGATGACAAAGTGGTGTATACCTATGTGCCGGACATTATTAAATATTACCTAGATGAAGATCCGATTATACCGAATGTCCCTTCTTATCGTTGCGAGGACAAGGAACAGCGAGATTATGTTTTAGCTAATCTCGACAAACTGGTCGTTAAACCTGCTAACGAGTCAGGAGGTTACGGTATGCTGGTCGGTCCTCACTCAACTGCCGCCGAGCGAACCAAGTTCGCCAAACTTATAAAGCAAAATCCGCGAAACTACATTGCGCAGCCAACTTTGAACTTGTCTACCGCACCAACGATTTGTGGAAAGAACGTGGAACCACGGCATCTTGATCTGCGACCTTTTATTCTTCAGTCTGATCGTACTTATGTCACGGCTGGCGGTTTGACACGGGTAGCTTTACGCAAGGGTTCGCTGGTCGTTAACTCATCCCAGGGCGGTGGTAGTAAAGATACCTGGATTGTTGATACAGGGGAGAAGTAAAATGTTGTCACGTGTAGCAGAAAGACTCTACTGGATGGCACGATACCTAGAACGTGCGGAGAACACGGCGCGCCTGGTTAAGGTGTTCTCCTCATTGATGTTGGATCTACCCAGCGGTGTCGGTACCAACTGGCGACAACTGGTAGACATTAGTGATTCGCCGGAGTTGTTCGATAAAAACTATCGTACTTGCGGTGAGCGTAACGTTATCAAGTTTATGCTGTTTGATCCGGATAACCCTGGTTCGCTGTTTTCTAGTTTGTCTTATGCGCGTGAAAATGCGCGCACCTCGCGTGATCTAGTTCCTAGTGAAGGTTGGGAGCATGTTAATGAGCTATATTTATTTGCTAAGAAAAGACTTGATCGCAAAACACTTATCAAAGATCGCTATGAGTTTTTGTCGGAAATAATAATGCGCTGCCAGCAGATAACGGGTTTGCTAGAAGGCACCATGAATAATGGGGACGCTTATCAATTTGTACGAATGGGACGTAACCTTGAACGTGCTGACATGACGACCCGTCAGATCGATGTCGGTTCAACAGTCATTATCGCGACTGGTGTTGAACAAGAGCGCCTCGAAAACCGATTGTGGACCTACGTATTAAGATCACTCAGTGCACACCAAATGTATCGCCAATCTGTTCGCAGACGTGTATCAGCAGAGCATGTACTTGCCTTTTTATTACAGGACATGAATTTTCCACGCACGATTGCACATACACTCGGTGAGGTTCTCGCCTGTTTTGATAAAGGGCTATCGCACAATGATGAGCCGATGCGTGCTGTATGGCGACTGCAGCGGTTGATATCAGAGGTTAAAACAGAGAAATTGCACAATGAGGGCTTGCATGAATTTATTGATAAGTTACAAACGGAATTAGGCAGCCTGCATGAGTTAGTTGCAGGTACCTGGTTTACACTGGAACGGGATAAAACAGTATAGAAATAATGCAGCCAGGATCTAGCCTACTGGAGAGTGTCCTGATTGCTGGCGAATTTTTGCTCATCGGCGATGGGTGCTGGCTCATTCCAGGTAAATCGTCTTAATGCGGTAAAGGCTTCCTTCAACTTCTCGTCCCAGGCCACCTTGATTTCAAGCAGGTAAGGGTCATCAGCTTGGAGAATAAAATGGCGATCCAGAGTCAGGCTGCCATTTTCATAAATCAGCACGTCCAGTGGCGCGCCAACCGTTGCATTTGATCGCATGGTTGAGTCCATTGATACCAATCCCGCAAGCGCTGCTTCTTCAAGGCTGGTTTCACGCGTGATAATACGATCCAGAATAGGCTTACCATATTTGATTTCACCTATTTGTTGGTAAGGGTTTTCTGAAGTGGCCTTAATGAAGTTACCTTCTGGGTAAATCATATAGACATGATGTGAACCACCAGCTATTTGTCCGCCAAGAATGAAACTGGCGCTGGTGTCGATACCTGCTCCCGCTGCGACATTAATATGTTTTTGCTGCTGCGAGGCACTTAACTGTCCGAGGTACTCGGCAGCCTCGGTAAGACCTTCTACAGTCATCAGGTTGGGGACAAAACCTTGCTTGATATCACGCTTTATTTTGGTTATAACAGACTGCGTAGTGGCAAGGTTGCCAGCTGCAAGGATGACGAATGCTCGCTCACCCGGAACACCAAAGGTGAACATTTTACTGTAAGTGCTCAATTGGTCGGCACCGGCATTGGTGCGCGAATCTGAGATAAACACTAAACCTTTATTTACTTTAACTGCTACACAATATGTCATTATTTAATGAGCCTGATCAGGTGGCATGCTGTTACAGGCGCCTATGTTAGAGGCTGCTATCGGTCGCCGTCAATAGAATCTTTAGTATCCTGCAATTTACTTATTTAATTGAGGCCGTAACAGGGCAGCCACTCTTAAATTCTTATAATAAACAAATAATTACATTATACACGGAGCATAAGGGGAGGCTCACTATGAGCCCTATTTCCGCAAGTGTTGACTCAACAGGTCAACACGCAACTGGTTCGGCCACCAGGCCTGGTTCGAGGTTCCGCCACCGGCGGTGTGATGGAACGGACACTTTGATTCGGTTGACATATCTTCTCTCCTTGTTGATCCAGGTTCGTGCTACTAACGTTTAGTTTAATTGCGCGGTTTTTGCATCGGTTGGAGCGCCATGCCAGGTTCTTTCGTATTACCTCTAACGCTAAGCCATGCTGCATTCTAATATGCTTAAAGACTACTCCTTGTTTGCGTTAAATTCTTTTGCAGATTTTTCCCAGGCATCATTGAGTTCACTATACGCTTTTGAAAATCCTTTTTTCATATGCTCCCATGCATCACTGGTGCTACTTTTCATGCTGCCATACCATTCAGCTGCATGAGTTCGTTCCTTGCGTAGTGCATCGAGATTAGAGCGTGCCTTATCACGGGCAGTGCTATCCATTTGTTCCCAGTTTCTATCGATACGAGCCTGTAATGAATCGATGCGCTTGTCCAGGTTGTCTAAGGCCGTTTTTGTTTTGCGAATGGCTTCTTCCCTCTGTTCAACGGTATAGACTCTAAGAGCCTGTAGTAATTCTTTTGTTTCTTTTTTAACCTCTGCTATAGAAGTGTTGTCAGTTGAGGTTTCGGCAAAGCATATAGGCGTGAGCCCCAGTACGCCAATCAATATAAATACGTAGAATAGTTTATTTTGTAATAACATTTATTCTCTCCTTTTTGCTTATGGGCTTAACGCTTTGCTAATTTCCGTTTTGTTATTTTGGCCACAGTAATATGAGACCTCTGGCGATCATCTCAATTGCATAGGTGCCAGTAAACAATGCGACAACCCTGCCAACGACTTCAACATAGCGATTTAATAAGCGTTCATGGTGTTTTTTTAATGGATCATGAATCAATTTGAAAACAATTATCGACACTAAAGAAAAAGAGATCGCGACAGCAATAGCAATAGCCGCGCTCGGCGCCGGTAAAGACGACCCAATAAGCACGCTTGCGCTTATTGTTCCCGGAGCAATCATAAACGGCATAGCTACTGAGCCAACTATATGCTCGGGTTTGCCGCTGGTGTCTATTAAGACAACTTTGCCAGAAAATATAGATTGAATCCCAATCCATAAAAAAATAATGCCACCGAATATCAAAAAAGCACCAAAACGCACGTTAAAAACGTTTTCAAAAACCCCCTCGCCAGTAAGTGCGAAGATGATAAATACAATCCCACTGATAAGGTGAGCTCGTATCATTACTTTCATAAACTCACCGAGTGAGAGATCCCTGATCAAACTGATGAGGTAAATGCTGATCAAAAAAGGATTTAGCAATACGAAAAGGATTGTAGAAGCCTTTATTAACTCCATTATTTCTCCCAATTGAGCATGTCGATATCCTTACGAATATAACGATTAAAATGCACTGAATTAACCAGTTCGGTGTTTAGTTGAGTGTACAACATTGTGTTATACGCAAGCGGATAATAACCGGTATTATGAAATGTTTAATTAAACT
The DNA here is from genome assembly GCA_033791505.1 of Cycloclasticus sp. Classification (GTDB taxonomy): domain Bacteria; phylum Pseudomonadota; class Gammaproteobacteria; order Methylococcales; family Cycloclasticaceae; genus Cycloclasticus. Next base: position 9,739 of record JASJGO010000046.1, on the reverse strand, counting down.
TTTATTTGTTATTAGCGCAAAGTCCTGGCACTTACACGAGTGGCTATTTTTAACTTCTTGAAGCGCTTCCTCTCAGCCCCCAGAGCGCAATCTCGCTAACAATAAGCATGGCTAATGATAATGAGATCAGGCCGAATTTTATAACTATCTCTTGCCAAGCTACGCTATGAAAGTCGCCTCCAGCAATGGGCATCATAGCTGCACCTGCGCCCCACATGGCCGCCAATAAGGTGGTAATCCAATTTGTATAGGTACCAAAAAGGGCAAGGAGGTACCCCCAATAAAGTGTGCGATTGGACAGCTGTAACTTGGGCTAAATTAACCCTAACATAAGTAAAAACATATCATTCATCACGGCTTCAAGGTGACTTGAAAGTCCCATTCGTGGGTTTTGCATCGCAGGTATTATAAAGCCAGTGATTAATCCTAATAAAAACAACAAAATTCCAAATTTTACTAACTTATGCCCAAGTTCAAATGGCGATTTATTGTCCATTTTAGTTCTCCCCAGTAATAGTTATATAGGTTTTAAATTGCCCCAATTAAAAAATATGACGTTTTATAACGTTATCAATTTGCAGGCGCTATAACAACAGCTTATGTCCTAATCATTCCGCAGAAAAATGTATTTAATCGAATACATGCGTATAACCCCGGCTTTACCCAGATGAATTTCCTGGAAAAATATTTAATAGCCTGATTGCCGTCTATGAGGCGTGCTGGGCAGACTAAGGGTTAAGCAGGGGAATTAACTGGCACCCGCAATAACAAATGTAGTGAAAATACTTAAGTTATTGTTTTTATTGTGGCTTAATGTGGGTGCCTGGGTAAGGGAAAATAAAAGGGTCTGTCAAATTAAGCTTGTATCTAATTATGGCGAGGACTATGTTCAGCCCCTTGTTTTGATGTACTAAAGCCCCAGGTCGTAACAGGCTGGTTTGCAATAAGAGCCGGAACATTGTTTTTTCTAATGGGAAAAATGCTAAATTAAACCCTATCCTGTGTATAAATTTAAGGATAGCTCATCCAGGCAGGCCTCTCAACATGATCGCATCGTTTATTTTTTTCCTATTATTATTTACTTTAATAGGATTGTCCTCCGTATTCAAAAGCCAGGGAACTAAACAGGATTACTACCTGGCCAGTAGCAGCATTAAACCCTGGCTGGTGGGCTTATCTGCTGTCGCCACTAACAACAGTGGCTATATGTTTATTGGCGTCATTGGTTATACCTATGCAACGGGGCTGGCCTCTATCTGGTTAATGATTGGATGGATTGCCGGGGATTTTCTTGCATCACTTTATATTCACGAGAGGCTGCGTAAAGCCACAGAAGCCACCGGCGAAGTAAGTTATGCCGGCGTGTTAAGTAACTGGAATGGCGGTGGTCATTTTGGCCTGCAACGATTGATGGGTTTGCTATCGCTGGTGTTTCTTCTTACCTATGCCAGTGCACAGCTGGTAGCTGGAAGTAAGGCCTTACATGTATTGTTTGACTGGCCATTGTGGTCTGGGGCTGTTATGGGCGCAGTGATGGTGGCGTTATATTGTTTTGCTGGCGGAATCAGGGCCTCCATCTGGACGGATGCAGCACAATCTATAGTCATGATTCTGGCGATGGCGCTTATATTAGTGATGGCAACTCAGTCGCTGGGGGGCATCGATGAAGCCATCAACCAAATGCACGCAGTGGATGGTTTTATGGACTGGTTTCCTAAGGATCTGGTATTGCCAGGCATTGGGGGCGGTATTCTATTTGCGCTGAGCTGGTTGTTTGCCGGCTTATCCGTTATAGGGCAGCCACATATCATGGTGCGTTTTATGGCGCTGGATGATATTGATAAAATGCGCCGAGCAAAAATGTGGTATTACCTGTGGTTTATACTGTTCTACAGTAGTGCTACGGCAGTGGGCATGCTGTCACGCATTTACCTGGGTGATAGCGGTTCATTTGATGCCGAACTGGCGTTGCCGACAATGGCGCAACAACTGTTGCCACCTGTGCTAGTTGGCCTGGTGCTGGCGGGTATATTTGCGGCCACCATGTCGACAGCAGACTCACTTATTTTAAGTTGTTCATCAGCCATCACTCACGACTTGATACCGCACAAAGTTGAGCGAACCTGGTTGTTAAAACTAACCACCGTCGTTATTACGCTGGCCGCGCTTGGCCTGGCATTAATGAATAAACAAAGTGTTTTCAATATGGTGATTATGGCCTGGTCTGGCCTGGCCAGCGCCTTTGCTCCTATGCTAATAGTATTAAGTATCGGGCATAAGCCCTCGCAACTGACGAGTGTTTTTGCTGTTATTGCTGGTTTTACAGTCGCCTTATTGTGGCGAGCCGCCGACCTGCATGGTGCGATGTATGAAGGTTTGCCGGGAATTGTTACGGGTTTATTGATTTTTGTGCTAGCTAAAATAATTGAAAAACGTTCTCCAGTAAGCGGATGAATTTTATCTCGTGTAGTTAACTTAGGGTGTTATCCGGATAGTCCTAAAAACAAATTATATGGAAGCCGTTTTTTATGCGGTGTTAGCAGGGGTGTTCGAATAAGCATTAGTAGCAAAAATGGTGTGCTACCCCGGCTTTCTTCAGCCGCGAGTCCAGCCCTCAGGGCGAGCGCGCCATACCTTGTTATAAGCCAATATCAGACCATACCGCCATTTCGTTGCCGCTCGGCTCGATAAAATGGAAACGCCTACCACCAGGGAAAGCAAAAATAGGCTTATTGATAATACCACCTGCGTTTTCAATCTGGCTCAAGGAAGTCTCTATATCAGAGCTGTAAAAAACCATTAAAGCCGCACCATTTTCTGAAGATGATTTTTTATCAGACTTGAAAAACCCACCATCGAGGCCTTGATTAGAAAATGCTATATATTCAGGCCCGAAGTCCTCGAATGCCCAGCCGAAAGCTTTTGAAAAAAAGTCTTTAGTTGCTTGTAAATCAGACGCTGGAAACTCGACGTAATTTATTTTTCCGTGCTCGTTCATGATGATGTTCGACCTGGCTTATAACGGCTGGCATCAGGCGCGACGGAAGCGCCGTCGCCTGCCTGCCATTGTTGGGCGCTTTGTGGCATGCGCCTAAGCCAATTGTTCAGAAATTGCACCGGCGATGTAATGGGCGTCTTCCTCGATTCCATAAATAATGCCCGATTTGCGACTATTGAGCCAAGGAAATCCGATGAAATATAAACCACGCACCGGCGAAACCCCCCGTTTATGAATCGGCTTACCCTCTGCGTCAAGGACTGGCAGGTGTATCCAGCTAAAGTCTGCTGTGAACCCTGTGGCCCAAATAATTGTACTGACCTTTGCCTCGCGAAGATTCAGACGTCGCAATGGCGAAACACACTCGGCCTGGGGATCGGGCGCGTCCGCTGGATCGTTCTCGGGTGGCGGCGATGTGATGCCCCCCTTCTCCAGGTAAGCATCAATCCGGTTCTTCCACATTTGGGAGAATTCATCAGCAAAACGTACATGGGCAGCTGCCTCATCACTCAGGACAAGAGTGTCTGCCTTTACGTCCAGCATGCGGCCCAGAATCACAATGCCCTGACGTGCTAATTGCTGCAGGCTAATTGTGTGCCCATAGCGCCCAAGTCCCGAGAACTGCGGCTGAGCTGCACGGCTGATGGATTTATCTTCTAAACTGGAAAATTTCTCATCAATAAACTTAGTATCTACCCACCACTCTAATATGTCTCGACCTCGATAGCGGCGAGGAGAACGCCCAACTTTGCTCGTACACAGGTACACAGTCCGACCAGCCGCCTGTAAATCTTCAGCAATCTGGCATCCTGATTGTCCACTCCCAACGATTACGATCGCGCCAGGCGGTAATGCCGACGCGTTACTGTAGTCGGTTGTATGCAGCTGTGTAATGTTGTCGGGTATCTGGGAACGAATTGAGGGGATTTTCGGCATTTGTTGGGAACCGGAAGCGATGACAACGGAACGGCACAATACAGATTCTCCCGCCTGCCCATCGATGCTTGTATTTACGATGAAGTTTTTTTCATCCTTGGTTCGCTCTACCGAGGTAACAGAAATGCCAGTTCGAATTGGCAATTGAAAGCTTTCAACGTAGCGTTGAAAATAGCGGACCAGTTCATCCGGCCCCCAAAAACCATCTGGCTCTGAGCCGTCGTAGATAAGCCCGGGCAAGCCATTCATAAAATTCGGTGAATTGAGTTTGAATGAATCCCAACGTTGAGCTAACCAAGATTCGCCAATTCGCCCGCGCTCAAAGACAGTGTGCTGACGGCGATCTTGGTGGAGAAAATAACTAACCCCAAGGCCAGCCTGACCAGCGCCTACAATCACTGTATCCAGTGTTTTCATAGCATCAACTCCTTCAGTAGTCGGGTAATGCAAGGCGCCCAACGATTTATATAAGACGCGTGTGCTTTTTGCGCGTCGTGCTTGACATGCTTGTTAGCGGAAAAGGATAGGATGAGGTCGAGTCATATAAGGCTGCTGGTGTAACGGCGGTTTTTGGCTTTATCTCCATGCCATTGATTCCCTTCAATTTATTTTAGGTTGAGCTTACTACCAAAATAATACTAAGTAAAAGGCTTTAGTTCTTTTCTTATGTCGGATAAGCGGTATAAACCTACGGCCGGAGAGCTAGATGAGGTCATTGGTATTTGAAGGTAACACCTGGCTGCATATAAGGAACTTAGATTAAAGGACAAGAAGCTACACAAGGCGCTTTGTCGTTTATTGAAAGAAATGCTTCGTGGTGACCCAAGTACTGGCACTGGAAAACCTGAACCATTAAAACAAAACCTCTCTGGATTATGTTCTCGTCGGATGAGTCAAAAAGACAAATAGTTTATAAGTACGGTGAAGACTATATTTATATTTTTGCTATTGGTGGGCGCTACGATCAACTTTAAACTGCCTTAACGTGTGAGTCTACATTTGCCTTACAGAGAGCGCGGCTTAATTAATCTCACAATCTATTTTATGGCCTTTTGATAGTGACTTTCAGCCTCTTGCATTTTGTCACGACCACTTACTATCAATTCTTGACCCTTACTTATTTCTGACTCACCTTCTGATATATTTGCATTACCACGACGAATTAATTTTTTGCCATCAGCAATTTTTTCTTCACCATCTTCCCAATCTTTTGCTGTTTTTTTCAGCTTAGCGGCACTATCTATGGCAACTTTTCCTGAATCAATGCCTTGAGCAGTTTGAGATAGCGATTGATAAGCTTGACGGTTAGTTTGAACTTCAACATTCCCTGATGCGATTAGTTGTTCCCCTTTGCGTAAATCAGAACGACCTTTTTCAACTAATTTTCTACCATTCCTTATTTGTTTTTCACCCGCTATGGATTCTTTTTTTCCTTGCTCCCAGCGCTCTGCTATTTCTAGTCTTGACTCTCCTTCCGCGAGTACGCGATCACCGAAAGTAGGCGCCTTTATTGCGCATCCAGTTATGTTCACCAGCCCTGCCAAAAATATAATTGAAATAATGCCTTTCATAGTAATGAGTCCTATAAGTATTAAAATTCGTGAACAATTGTATCGCTAAATTTACACCTAGCTGATGCCTACAAATAAACACGTTTATGGTTCAAATCATTGTATTCTAATGCCAGTTTCAGCCAGCGTCGAAGCGTGTGTAATATACGATTATTATTTCCAGCTGGCTACCGCGCAGCAGATGATTTGGGAAAAATTATTTGAAATTGCCTAAAGATGACGCTAAATAATTTTGCCTTCTTTGCTTGTTTCGCTGTGCCAGGCCAGCCAGGCCTAATAGGCCAGAACCCAGTAACCATATTGTTGCAGGAATTGGTACTGGTGACGGTGACCCAGTAACAATTATTCGATATCGGTTAGTCGTGTCAGACGAGGTGCTCCATTGCCCAGGAGAACTAGATGCATTTGTATAAATGATACTGCCATTGGAAGAAGTTGCCTCGTTTGGTTGTAGTAGAGTTAGCGCTTGATTGCCTGTTGTTTCAAACAGGCCTGAACCAAAGACTACCGCGTAGGTTCCAATATTTAGCGTTGCTGATATTGGTGCGAGGTAATCACTACCCGTAGTGGGCGTAAAGACATTGTAGGCAAGAACATTATCGAGAGTTAAACCATTATTTGATGGGTAGTTTGAGCCATTAAGGCCGACTATCGCGCCAAAAATGGAACCGTCCTTTTCAGTAAAGTCATAAAAATGTCCCCCGATACTTTCGATATTTGTCTGTGACGGGATAGAAAATATTGCACCAGTAAATTGAGTTGCATTAATAAATGTTCCGCAACATGTTGTGCTATCAAAGGGCCCCGTGGCTGATTGGTATATGGTTGCTGAATTTACATGGGTAGAAGCAATATAAAATATTACGAAAAGCATTAATCTATTCATTTTTATTTCTCCCTTATTAACTGGTTTGCATTAATGTCGTCTCTGACAACAGAGGCCGGCAATCATTTTTTATACAGCTCGTTCCTTCAAGAACATTCGTTTACTACATAACGTTTAATTTAGAGGGCGCGCGTTTTTTACGCGTCCATTTTAAAATAGTTGTAAACAGTGGAAAAGATGGTGGTGCTGGCACTGGAACTACTGTGTAGCACTTGATAGAAACTGATGTTTTTATAGGTTTTTAGCTCTGTATCCATGCAGAATCCACTTCCTAATGTGGACTCAGCCTACTCCTGAATTTTAATTAGCGAAAGCTTTTTATTGACTTTTGTTAATTTTTATTTTTAGAACTTAAAAGTAAGGTTATGTTCTTTTGTTACCGGTAGAAAGCCGCACACTGGGAACGAACTTGAACGTTTTGTTAGGTGGGGTCACTATTTTTCATTCTGCTAAATGGAAAAGGGCGAACCCAAAACCAATTTAAAAGAACCAATAAACCAAAGATGGTGTAGCAAACAATAAATACCCAATCCGGCGCTTCAAAGTACAAAACTTTCTCAAGCCAATGTGAAATGAACGAACCCGCATACACAGCATCACCAGCCTTTGAACGAAGCTCCATCTCCCAAATGGTCAGCGGACAGGGCACACCTAGCCATGACTGGAAAACAACCACCACAATACCGATCAAATGAGCCATTCGGAACCAAGGGTTTCTTACCCAAGACCATGAAAAAAGCCTGCCAACAAGAATTAGTAACAGACCCACGATGAGGAATGCCACAAATAAAACATGGATGAACAAAAGCGCATCTGCTGCAAGGTAACTAGTTTCCGATGACACCATTACACCTAACGGTTGGGCTAACTTACGCGCGTTTTTTACGCGTCAAAGTTTAGTGATTTGTTAGAAGCCGTATTAATGAGCTTGTTGAACAGTGATTTGCAACCCAAGAGCTTTTGCAACTTTTGTTACTGTCGCGAAGCTAGGGTTTCCATCGTCAGATAGTGCTTTATATAATCCCTCACGAGTTATACCTGTGTCTCTTGAAAGTTGACTCATGTTTTTTGCTCGTGCAATAACGCCTAGTGCATGCACGATAAAAGCAGGGTCATCACCTGCTTCTTCAAAGCATGCTTCTAAATATAGTTTTATATCTTCGTCACTTTGTAAGTGATCTGCTGAATTCCAGCGAGTTGTTTTAATAGCCATAATTCATATCTCCAATTGCTTAGTAATTTCTTTAGCTTTAGCGATATCTGTCTGCTGAGAAGATTTATCGCCTCCAGATAGAAGAATTACTACAACAGAATTTTGTTTAACAAAATATACCCTGTATCCAGGTCCGTAAAATATTCGTAATTCACTAACGCCTTCACCAACAGAAGAAACATCACCGAAATTGCCCATTTCAACTCTGTCTATTCGTGCCTGGATACGGGCTTTAGCCATTCGGTCTTTGAGGCCAATGAACCATTTATCAAAAACTTCCGTTGTTATAACTTCCATCATGTGTCAACTATAGTTTGCAAATATTGGGTTGTCAACCATGGTTTACAGGTGGATACTATGGATAAGTCTTCTAACGCTCTTGCTAGCCGGCCATTTATGCAGAGTGCAGCGAAACGAAACGGCGTATAAATGGTCGGGTTGTGCTACTTGTTAGCAGCTTTTTCTTCAAGACGCTCAACTAGCCAAAGCTTGATTATAGATTGACGAGTTACGCCAACTCGACTTGCTTCTCTATCTAGCGAATCAATTACCCAAGAAGGAAAATCAACATTGATTCGTTTTTGTTTTTGATTTGGCCGTTTGATAGTAGATAAGTCAAGATCATCAATGATGTCTTGTTTGTTGTCATCAAATTTTTTATCAAAGTTCTTAGCTTTCATAAATTTCCACCTCTGCTTTACGGGAGCGCCTAACTGAGATTATTCTGATAGTGCTACCACAATGAGTTATCACAGCGGACCAGTATTTATTAGCAATTTTGGCTATTACTACGAAACGTGGTTCATCTTCTGATTTTGTTTGTACCTCAACAAGGCCAGCGTCTAACCAAAGCTCTTGATCTGAAGCAAAGTCAATGCCATGCTTTTCTAAAATTAGACGTGCTTTTATTTTTGTCGAATTCAAAATCATACATGAGTAAAATGTATGCCGAGTAAATTACTCGGCTTGCAAGTTTTTGCTTTTGACTGCTAACGATTGAATTAAGCAGGAGGCGCGTTTTTTGCGCCGATTTGGTTTAACGACTTGTTATACGTTTTTGTCTTTTAAACGGCCAGTTACGTACTTATGTAAAACACTAGACATTAATGTTTGGTAAGGGAGGCCTTCGATAAGAGCTTTTTCTTGCAGCAGATCTAGATCTGTTTTTGAAATACGAATGTTTACTCGTTTGTCTTTTTTAAACGTATTTTTTGCAGCAGCTTTATATTTGGCAATATCCAGTTCAGTTGAAACGGATACCCATTCATCATTTTCATAAGAGTCGAGTATTTCTTTCTCTTCTTTATTTAATTTGATTGTCATGATTTCACCTCAAGGTATTTTCTCGTTGCTTTTCGGCTAGGAATTATGGTTTTTAGAAAAATTTCAGAATCGTTTTCAACAAAGGGAACGAGGTAGGCGTAATTATCAATTTCAAGGATAAACATATATTGGTTAGGGTATTTAGACGTATTTGGATGTTTAACTACATCTAAAACTTGTTCATTTTCAATATGCTGTATGACCCTCTCGAAAGAGATTCCTCGCTCTTTGATTAGTTCCTCGTTCTTTTCCGGATTCCAAGCAAAATAGTCCATATACAAATATTAGCACAATGTGTGCCTTTTGCAATTATTTTACGTATAACGTTAGAATTAAAGGGCGCCGCGTCTCTTTGCGGTTGCCGTTAATTGACTTGTTATGTATTTATGCCACAGACAGTTGAGTAACACGCAGCTCTTTTCGGTGTTTTTCTGCTTGCCAAAGATCATACTGTGATTGTTGGTTTAACCAGCTTTCAGATGACGTATTAAAAGCGATAGATAAACGTACAGCCATTTCAGGGCTTATGCCGGACTTACCATTAAGAATAGTTGATAAGGTTTTGCGACTGACACCAAGACCTTTTGCTGCATCAGTAACAGTTAAGCCTAAAGGCTCAAGGCAAAGTTCTTTTAATACTTCGCCGGGATGTGGGGGATTGTGCATTAACATAATATAGCCTCAGTGATAGTCTTCATAATCTACAAATAACCGGTGTGAATAAACAATAAACAAGACACCCAAAACAATAAACAAGACACCCATAAAAATAATTGACAACAACATATCAATTTTGTACCGTTAAAGCAACA
>JASJGO010000045.1:0-4595 GCA_033791505.1 Cycloclasticus sp. | reverse complement strand
CTCTCGTTGGTGTGGGTATGCGCTCACACGCTGGTGTTGCCTCGCGTATGTTTGCTACTCTGGCTGAGCACAATATCAATATTCAGATGATTACTACTTCGGAGATAAAAATAGCCGTCATTATCGAAGAGAAATACCTCGAACTGGCAGTGCGTGCCTTGCACTCTGCGTTTGATCTCGATGGCAGTAGTGACTGAGTAACATGCTCTGTTGTCACAAATATGACATTTCCCTATTAAAGATGGACGGATGGTCTTAATTTATAGTTGACTGTTTGGTATGATTAGCAGTCGCTTATATGTGGTACTAGCAAACAGCGAAAGTCATGTCGGAAATAAAAAGTACTCGCCGATGTTTGGAGAAGCTGTGATCACGAGAGTGGTCACGGCATTACGCAGTATAAAAGGAGAAAGGGATGCTTATTTTAACAAGACGTGTCGGAGAGACGCTTGTAATAGGTGATGACGTGACAGTAACTGTGCTGGGCGTTAAAGGTAATCAGGTTCGTTTAGGTGTCAATGCGCCAAAAGAAGTCTCGGTGCACCGAGAGGAAATCTATCAGCGTATTCAAGATGAAAAAGGTCAGGGTGAAGAGGCTTTATAGCCCTTTGTTTTTACTGACAGTGTGGTATTATCCCCGCCCTCAGAAGCTGACTCAAATGCTTGTAGTCGATAGCGGGGTTTCTGAAAACTAGAATCTAGCTAGCGCTAATGGAACTTTATTGGGTTCAAGCGTTATTGGGTTCAAATTTAATTGGGTTTATGCTCAGCCTGGTGAATAAGCACGGTCAGTAGATCTACTAGATCCAATTAGCAATGATTTTCCCGGTGAGGTGGCCGAGTGGCCGAAGGCGCTCCCCTGCTAAGGGAGTATACCTTGATCGGTATCGAGGGTTCGAATCCCTCCCTCACCGCCATAATTGGTTTTTAAAATAACCCCGGAAGGGGTTTTTTTGTGGCCGAAGAAAATTTCTTGCGTCAGGAAAGGTCGTGTTTCCCTCTGTCTTTAGAAGAGATTTTTGTGCGGCTGAATTTTTTGCGGATTTGTATTAGGAAATACATTTATTAGATGTTTAGCCTGTACCCGGATTATCCGCATCACAATTACCTTGGTTATGCTTTGCATAAATATAAATTATGTATAATAAAAAATTATGCCTTTTATGATTATTAATCATAATTAGCGCTGTTTATCCTGATGATTATTTTTTCTTATAGTCTAACTGCTTATTAATAAAGCAAGTTTCTTCGAGGTTATCGATTTAATTCCTGATAAAAATCCAAATTTTTATCAGGTTTATGCCTTCCCTTCATCCTCCATATATGAAAATACATTGACACAGTTTTGATCAGATATTAGTTTGTCGGCCGCGCTGTAGTGGGAAAATCAAAGTGGTATTTCAGCGTCCATATGGAAGACTTCAGTATTCCATAGTATTGATAATATAGGGGGTGTATTTTGTCAGACTTATTTTCAAGCTTAGTTTCAAGTTCTACGCCAGAAAAAAAACGGCGTTCTTTTCTTCCATCGGGTTCATCACTGCTTAAGGCAGGTGCTTGTGCTGCAACGCTAGTTGCTGCTCAGACCCAGGCTTTTGAGTTTAAAGTGGGTGAGCTCGATGCCTTTGTCGATACGATTTTTTCAGCCAGTGCCGCGATGCGTACTGAAAGCGCGAAGAATCACGGCACTGCAGATCCATCGGGTGAGTGGTCGATATTCAACGATGCTGGCGATGTCTATAGCTCACCACTGTCTTTGTTGACAGATGCTGGTATTGGCAACGGTGATTTTGGTGTGTTTACGCGGTTTTCCTACCTTTACGATTACACGATCATGAACAAGGACTGTTCCAATTGTGAGCGTTCTAGTTTGTGGCCCCTGGCACCTGCCGGGTTTAACCAGACTCGTCCTGGCGACCAGCCCCAGCGGCTAGTCGACGGTATTGCCGATGATGCGCAGAACCTTGCGGGCAATAAGTTCACTCTCTACGATCTGTTCGTCTACGGTAACTTCCGCATCTTTGACCACCCGCTGAACGTCCGCGTGGGTAAGCAGGTGGTGAGCTGGGGTGAAAGTAATATTATGGGTGGCGGCATCAGCCAGATGCAAAACCCTACTGACCTCGGTAAAGCGACGACACCGGGTACGGAAGTAAAAGAAACCCTGATGCCTCAGGAGACGGCTTTTTTCAATCTTGGCATTACAGACCAGGTTAGCGTGGAAGCTTATTACACCTGGAAATGGCGTAACTCGGTCTTCGTACCCGTTGGTACCTTGTTCAGTCCCTTTGATTTTTTGGGTGAGGGTTATAACCCAGATCTGTTTGTTCGCGGTATTGAGTTTGCGGGTCGGGATGAGCCGGATGGTGGTCAGTGGGGTGTCAATATGCACTTCATACTAGAATCGCTGAACTTTGCCGACCTTGGGGTCTATTACGTGCGCTCCCATGCTTATACCGGCTATATCGGCCTGGATGAGGATTATGCTCCACGTTTAGACCCTCAGCGGGCATCGGGCACGTATACGCTTGCCGGCTATGAGTGGAAATACGGTGAAGACCAAAATACCTACGGTATATCGCTTAACGGCGAAGCACTCCTCGGTGCTTCCTTTGCGATGGAGTTGAACTTAAAGCAAAACTTCTTTGATACCCGCGAGTGTCGTAACTTGTACGGTATTAGTGCTGTGCGGGTTCCAGATATCGGTGGTTTACAGGTTGGTCAGGCCTTTGGCCCCTCTTTAGATTTTGATCCCACTACCGTGTATGCGAATACCATTGACGGTTGTGATATCAACGCTAGCGATGTTTATACCTACCTGCTTAACATTACTTGGTCGGGTGGCACTAACTTGCTAGGTGCGGATACCTTGAATCTGGTCTTCGATTCATCGGCAGTGTGGATTACAGAGCTTGAGCACGGTGATAAGACGGATCGTCTGGACTTAAGACCTAATGCCTTTGGCACCGTGGTCGACCCGGGTATTTTCGAAGGTGTTGATGGCCTGGATCGCCCGATTACTGATTTCTCCTGGGGTTATGCAGCTGTTGCTGGACTTGTTTATAACAATGTTTTTGCCAACGTTAACGTTGCGCCAACCTTGATTTTTGTTCACAACGTCGAAGGTTATACCCCGGTTAATGCCGGCTCTCTGGTGGAGAACCAGAGAACCGTAATTGCCAAACTTGGGTTTACTCGTTTGAGTTCATCGGTTGATCTTCAGTATGTGACCTGGTTGGGTACGGCGGGTGTTAATGATGATCGAGACAATCTATCTATCGTATTTAAGACAAATTTTTGAGGAGGTCATTTAAATGACTACAGGTAGTATCAAAAATAGTAGTGTGAGTAAGATAGGCTTTGCTAGAGCTGCAGTTACCGCTTTGGCCGTGGTCGCAGCCGCATCAACGTATGCGGCACTTAGCGCTGATGAGCTGGCTAAACTGGGCCTTGAGGGTACCGAGCTAACGCCTGCGGGTGCGATTCGTGCGGGTAATGCCGAAGGCACTATTCCCGAGTGGAAGAATGAGCCTGTTCAGGCACCAGCCGGTTTTAAGGCGGGCATGTTCCACCCCGACCCTTTTGCTGGCGACAAGGTGCTGTTTAAAATTACCAGCGCCAATTACCAAGACTATGGGGATAAACTGACTGATGGTCAGAAGAATATGTTTAAAACATACTCTGACTATTTTATGAATATCTATCAAACCCGTAGATCGGCGGTGTACAAGCCTTATATCTATAAAGCCGCACTGGAAAACGCGCCGCGAGCTGAAGTGGTGGTGACGCCAGAAGGTATTGTTGGCTTTAAAAACGCAATTATCTCCTGGGCCTTCCCCATTCCTAAAGATGGTAACGAAGCTTTAATGAATCAGGCGACACGACCCATTCAGCCCTGGATGGATAGCTGGGATAATGCGGCGGCAGTAACGAGTGGCGGAGCTTATGTTCTCAATAAGCTCTCTGTGCAGCAGCATTGGAAGTGGAGCGAGCCGACCAATACCATAGAGACTTATAACCCTGCCGTTGATTCAATGTTCTATTACCAGACCATTACCGCACCGGCTAAAGTGGCCGGGCAGGTTGTGCTGGCTAACGATCCTGCACACTTTATGGAGAAGTTCCGCAGCGCCTGGGTTTATAGCCCCGGTCAGCGACGGGTTAAACGCGCGCCTCAGATTGTTTATAACAACCCTTTAAGTGCGAGTGATGGTTTGGCAACAACCGACCAGAAATTTGGTTTTAACGGCCCTAATGATCGTTTTAACTGGAAGTTGCTTGGCAGGCGTGAAGTGTATGTGCCTTATAACGCCTATAAATTAAATTCTGGTGATCTAAAAGCGAGTGATGTCATTACGCCAGGAGGTCGTTTAAACCAGGATCACGCTCGTTATGAGTTACACCGTGTTTGGGTTCTTGAAGGTTCACTGCGTGAAGGAACTACGCACGATTACGGTCGCCGTGTGTTCTATCTTGATGAGGACTCCTGGTGGATTACGTTGATGGACGGTTACGATCGGCGCAACCAAATCTGGCGTTTGCAAGAGCTACATAGCTTGATGTGGTACGACGTGGGTTTTGTCGGCTCAACCTTG
>JASJGO010000044.1:0-18405 GCA_033791505.1 Cycloclasticus sp. | reverse complement strand
TCAAAGATGGCATCTTTTGAACGCCGCACCCAAACTGCACGCATGCCTGCGGAAATCGCACCTATAACATCAAAAGGGTTACTTGAAATTAGCCAAGCATTACTGCTTTTAGCCCCAGACTCTCGTAAAAAATGGCTATATACAGCGGGACTTGGTTTAAATGATTTGAGATCATCAACACTGACAATCCCATGAAAATAATCTCTTATTCCCGCTGCAACAAGTAAAGCATTGACGGCATCTGCAGTGCCGTTTGAAAATGCAAACAACCGATAGTTATTTGCTTTTAATTTTTTCAGTCCATCTTCTACATCCTTGAATGCAGGGAGTGAACGATAACTTTCAAGCAAATTGTTCTTTTGTTCTTTCGTGAGATCGACTTCATAGAATGCACATGTGTAATCAAGAGCATTACTCGTGCAAACAGCAAAAGTATCATAATTTTGCATTAACCCTCGTCGAAATGAATATTCCAACTGTTTTTCACGCCAAGAGTGAGAAAAATCGTTTGCTTTATTTCCTATCAGTACCTGTAACGCAGAAACAACACCATGTGTATCAATTAATGTTCCATATACATCAAAAGCAAGTGTTACCGACATTAATGATTCCTCATGGTTTAATGGCTAACGGTTGAGTTAAACCGCGCTGCTTTTCGGTGTCGGTTTGAATGATTTGTTATAAATTTTTTTCATTTTCTTTGTTATGCCAAACTCTCAATACATAAATAATTTCATCAGTTATGAGGTAGCGTATTGTGTAATTATTAATGTATAGATCACGAATAACTTCAGGATCAGAAGCTTTTAAGACGGGTAAACCGATTTTGTAAAATTGCTTTAGTTTATCGACACCTTCTTGTAGATCTATTGCTATTCGACGTGCTGCGTATGGATTTTTTACCTCAACAACTTCCACAACTCGCTGGAGATCATTGATGGACTCGAGCGAATATTTTATCTTCATGGTTTAGGTGGTATTTTACGCTCATTAGAGCCCCAGCTATTGAGCCAGGCATTGACATCTTCTTCCTCAATTGTCTTGCCTTGCTTTATAGATTCAAGTGCTTCTAGTGTCTCTTGCCATCGTGATTCTTCGACAGACTGTCTTGCAATGAACTCTTTAATTGCTTGATTTATCAAGTAATTTTTACTTCTATCCAGTGTCTTAGACAGGGCTTCAAGCGGTTTGTCCACGTCATCTGTAATGCGGATACTTGTAATACTCATAGTTGGGCCTAAATGTAGTTACCTGTATTACATCTTAGTACAAACTTAGTATTATTTCTAGAAAAACTCCTAACGTATTAGCTGTGAGGCGCAGGCGGTTTTTCGCCTGCGTCATGCACGAGCACCTTGTTATGCGCGTAATTAACTGACACTCCACTTCCTGTCCTGATCACGCAATAGAAATAATGCAAGGCAGGCCGCTAACATGGGCCAAGCCGCAAAAAATAATAAGTTCGGTCCATCAAAGGGTGCTAGATATTGCTTGAACGCCGACAAAGTTGATACCGTATGTATTGCCAATACTGCACCATATGTATATTTCTTTTTGTAACCCACAAGAAACAGTAACAATAGGATGATTTCTATGGCGCCTATCGCGTACATTACAACATCCCCCAGACCTGCAATGTTATAGAACGACTCATAGACCTTTGCCGAATGTCCAGGGTTAATGAATTTATCGATTGTCCACATGAACATAACCAGAAAGACCGCCAGACGCAGAAATAATAGAGAAAATTGAAGCTTATTATCCTGTTCAGTCATTGTTACCTCTCCTTATGTGTGCGTATAACGCCTTATATAAGACGCGCGCGTTTCTTTGCGCGTCGCCTTGATATTTTTGTTAGGTGTTTTACTCTGTAGGTTTCTGATAATCAATTTCCTTACTTTGATACCACGCGCCTTCTGAAACTATTTTGTAAGAATATTTACCTTTGGAGTCTCTGAGTTCAAGCATGCCTTTAGTAATTTTGTATTTCATTTCACTTGGATCTTCCTCAGACTGATTAATTACAACCGTCTTATTCTTTATTGAATAGCAGCCAGAATCTGAACTCATCGGTAATCTGAATTTAATAAGGCCGTCACTTGTGTATTTTTCATGTGCCACCCCACCTGTATAGTGACGATACTTATATACGCCAACAATAGTTTTTTCGACGGTAGAAACTTCTTTAGTTTTGATCTCTTTTTTCCCGTCATCACCAATTAAAGAAAAGCCTGTAGTTGTAATTTCTATTTTCGTTCCTTTATTGTAATCAATAGGCTCATTTTTATTATGAGACATAAAAAATCTTCCATCTTTTATCCCATAAGCCAAATCTACTAATACAGTTACAGCGGCGGTATATGAACCATCTTCCCTAAATTCAAAGGTACTCCCTATTCCACCGCGAGATACTGCTGTTGACTCCCACAGGCCAACTAGATTGTCATTCGCAGGCAATTGGCATGTTAGAGTCGCTGCGAGGGCTAGTGTGGCGATATCCATAGTTTTTAAACCTAACGTTTAAACTCAGCCGCGCTGCTTTTTAGCGTCGGCTGGAGTGCCTTGTTAGTCGCTTTTTTTCTGACGAATTCCATATTTCAGACCCCTCTGTGCAACTAGTGATGCATATTTTACATTTAGTCTTGGCACAATTTTATTAAGTTGTGTTTCGCAAAAACCTAGAATTTCATTTGCCGCTTCAACATAACCATTATGTTTAAAGACTTCATACTCCTCTAGAATAAGATTCTCATCAGACGACTCTAATAAATAACCTATACCAGTAATTTCTCCATCTGGATGCTTTACATTTTGATAAAATATCATGCCTTTTTTATTATTATTTAATTCAGTCTTTAAGCCATATTTCCCTTTATATTGGTCAATTCTCCTTCGGGCAGCTATATAGTCTGCGTGTGCTAATGAGTCAGCACATTGTCTTATGATAATAAATCTTTGATGATCACTCCCGAAAATATCTTTAATATGTTTTTCCATCTTTTTTCTTTGTGATTTTCGAGATCCTTTTATGAACTCATCAAAAGTCTTCGCCTTCGAAAATGTTTGCTGGGAAAGCACTTCAGCAGCGAGCCTAATTCTAAATTCAATTTGTCTGGCTCGATTCAATAAAGAAACCATAGGTTCCCATGAATCATGAAACATTCGCTCTAAAGCTTCGAGGCTTGGATCTTTTTTCATACGACTAACTTGTTATTAAGGGGAACAAAAAGTCCCTGTAATTCCTATACATATAAGGACTATAATACCCTGTAATTTGATAATCAAGTTAAAAGCATGCCTGTTAACGTTATGAGCAAAAAAACCGACAATGCATCTAATAGCCCTCTGTTTAGACCGCAATCTAAACGGTTAATGGATCAGGTGCGTGAGGTTCTTCGGTATTACCATTATGCAAAACGGACAGAGGAGGTATATGTTAAATGGATTCTGTCTTTTATTCGTTTTCACGGTAAAAAGCATCCTCAGGAATTAGGTAAGGAGCATATTGAGTCATTCCTATCTGATATGGCTATGAATAAGAACTACGCGGCTTCCACCCAAAACCTTGCGATGAATGCGATTGTTTTTTTGTATAAGAAGGTGCTTCAACTGCCAATAGCTGACAATATTTCTGCTGCACGGTCAAAAAAACCGGTTCGTTTGCCGGTGGTGTTAAGTAAGCAAGAGGTTAGTAAGCTACTTAGTTTTATGCAGGGGCAAAGGGGCTTGATGGCAAAACTAATGTATGCGGGAGGTTTTCGGGTGATGGAAGTCATTCGGCTACGGGTGCAAGATATTGATTTTGCCAATAGCTATATATTGATTAGGGACGGTAAAGGCGGGAAAGATAGGACGACTTTACTAGCATCTTCCATGGTGCCTGAGTTGAAGCAACAGTTAGAAAAAACCAGGGTTTTATTTGAAGAGGATTTGGCCTCTGGGCAGGCGAATGTTTATTTACCCGGGGCGTTGGCAAAAAAGTACCCCAAAGCCAGTTCGTCCTGGGAATGGCAATATGTGTTCCCGTCTAAGAATTTATCAGTAGACCCAAGGGGTGGTGCAATGAGACGGCACCATATAAATGAGACGGGTATTCAGAAAGGCATTAGGGCCGCTAAGGAGAAAGCTGGTATCGTCAAACGTGTAACCAGCCATACGCTCAGGCACTCTTTCGCAACGCATTTGCTTGCTGCGGGTACCAATATTCGAGTGGTGCAAAAATTATTAGGCCATGCAGATGTTAAAACAACGGAAATTTACACCCACGTGTTACAGCAAGATTTGGGGTCTGTGATCAGCCCTTTGGAGCAGTTAGGTAAATCAGAATGACGACGTATGCTTACGGCGCCAGGCGCATTGTGTGCCTAACCGAAGAAACCACCGAAGCGCTGTATTTAATGGGCGAGCAAGATCGTATTGTTGGTATTTCTGGTTTTACCGTACGCCCCGCAATTGCGCGGAAAGAAAAGCCCAAGGTGTCGGCGTTTATTTCGGCAAAAATCGATAAAATTTTGGCCTTAAAGCCCGATCTGGTGCTGGCTTTTTCCGATATGCAGGCGGATATTACCGCCGAGCTGGTCAAAGCGGGTTTGCAGGTGCACGTGTTTAATCAGCGCTCGGTGAGTGAAATATTTGAGATGCTATATACCCTCGGCGCGCTTATTGGTGAGCCGGCCAAGGCTGCGGCTTTGGTGCTGGAATACGAAAAAAATATCGCCGAAAGCCGTGAGCAAATTCAACATGATCGAAAAAAACCGCTCGTTTATTTTGAAGAGTGGGATGAACCGTTATTTTCGGGTATTAAATGGGTCGCGGAACTGGTTGAGATAGCCGGAGGGGTGGATTGTTTTCCCGAGTTGTCGAAACAAGCGGGCGGTAAACAGCGCATTATTGAAGACCCACAACGGGTAATTGACCGCCAGCCGGATATTATTATCGGTTCATGGTGCGGTAAAAAATTTAGACCTGAACGCGTGGCTAATCGAGAAGGCTGGGCTAGCATTCCAGCGGTGCAAAATAATCAAATTTTTGAAATAAAGTCGGTGGATATTCTGCAGCCGGGGCCTGCGGCATTAACCGATGGTTTGCGTCAATTACGGGACATTATCGGTAACTGGGTAAAACACTATGGATAAGGTACTGTATTACGTGCACGACCCGATGTGTAGCTGGTGCTGGGCATTTAATAAAACCTGGGCGGCGATACAGGCTGGATTGCCCGACGGCATTGAACTACGTTATCTGTTAGGTGGCCTTGCGCCTGACAGCGATCAGCCTATGGACGCGGGATTAAAAGAGCGAATAAGTTCGGGCTGGTATCGTATCCAGCAGCACGTGCCTGGCACACAGTTTAATCATGATTTTTGGACACTATGCCAGCCGAGGCGTTCTACTTACCCCGCATCGCGCGCGATTATTGCCGTCAGGATGATGGATAAAGCAGCGGAAAAGCCGATGTTATTGGCGATTCAGCAGGCGTATTATTTACAGGCTAAAAACCCAGCGGACGATGAGGTGCTTATTGAGTGTGCGGGCAGTATAGGTTTAGATGTCAGCGAGTTTGCTGAATGGCTCAATCACCCAGCGACCCAGCAACAGTTATTGATGGAAATAAAGCTGGCGAGGGAGATGGGCGCGAATAGTTTTCCGAGTATCGTATTGCAACAAGCTGGGCAAACGACATTATTAACGTATGATTACAATGATCCGCAAGTGATTCTTAGCCAACTTGTTTAAGTCTATGATGGACACTAAAAACAAAAGGAAAAAACGATGATGGGTATGGAAATAGAGTATTGGCACTGGTTGGTGCTAGGTATGTTGTTAATTGGGTTTGAGATTTTTATCCCCAGTTTTACGGTGCTTTGGTTTGGCCTGGGTGCCTTGCTTGTAGCGCTGATGCTGATGCTGTTTCCGGGGTTGGCATTGGGCTGGCAACTCTTTATCTGGAGCATTTTGTCTATCGTGTTTGCGGCAGCCTGGTTTAAATATTTACGCCCAAAAATGACCGACAGAACAAAAGCAGGCATCGCTCAGGAGGCGATAGCGGGTGAGGTAGGCATGGTGATTAAGGCGCCGAGTGAAACATCGCGCGGACACGTACGCTTTACTACGCCCATTCTGGGTGATGACGAATGGGAGTTTATTTGTGATAAAGAAGTTAGTATCGGTGATAAAGTAAAAATCAAAGAAGCGTCGGGCAATACGCTGATGGTCAGTAAAGTAAAGCAAAGTCAATATAAAGGAGTTTGAGATGGATGGATTAATTGTTGCTGGAGTCTTTTTAGGCTTAGTTTTCTTAACTATTTCGATGGGCGTGAAGCTCGTACCGCAAGGCTCAAAACAGGTCGTTCAGCGGCTGGGTAAGTACCACAAAACGTTGGGGCCGGGTTTGAATCTTATCGTGCCGTATATCGACCAGGTGGCTTATAAGGTGACGACAAAAGACATTGTGATGGATATTCCATCTCAAGAGGTTATTACCGAAGATAATGCGGTCATTATCGCCAACGCCGTTTCCTATATTAATATTGTGATGCCTGAAAAAGCGGTTTACGGCGTTGAAGATTATCGACTCGCGATTAGAACGCTGGTGCAAACGTCGTTGCGTTCTATCATTGGCGAAATGAAGCTGGATGAAGCCTTATCGTCTAGAGACTTAATTAAAGCGAGGCTTAAAGAAGCCATTTCTGATGATATTTCGGATTGGGGTATTACCCTTAAAACGGTAGAGATTCAGGACATTACGCCATCGGCAACTATGCAAAACGCGATGGAAGAACAAGCAGCGGCTGAACGGCAACGCCGCGCAGCGGTAACCAGGGCAGAAGGCGAAAAAGCAGCGGCTATTTTAGAGGCCGAAGGTCGTTTAGAAGCATCAAGACGCGACGCTGAAGCGCAAGTGGTACTGGCGGAAGCCAGTAAATTGGCGATTACTAAAGTGGCCGAGGCCATTCAAGACAAGGAATTACCAGTGATGTATATTTTGGGCGAAAAATACGTCGATGCGATTCAATCCATGTCTAATTCCGATAACGCAAAAACCATCTTGCTGCCGGCAGATTTGCCGGCAGCCATTAGGGGTATGTTGGGCGGAAAGTAAGCCCGATTACTGGATAACGCGCGCCTTACTGCTGGCGCTTTTTACCACCTTAACGTGGTCGCCTTTTCTGAATAGGGCGTTGACGTTGGCCTCTTGTACAATGGATTGCACCTGACCGTTATCGAGTTGCACGGTAATTTGCACGCCATTAGCCTTGTTGTACATTTCTTCAACCTTGTTACCGAGCATACCACCGACCACGGCGCCTGCAACGGCTGCTGCGGCACTACCGCGCCCACCGCCAATACTACTGCCGCCAATGCCGCCGATAAGACCGCCAGCAATTTTACCCACCACGTTACCTTCTGAGTCGATGGTAACAGGCTGCACGTCTATAACCGTACCGTGCGATACCTGCATAGTTTGATTCGCCTCGCTGCTGGTGTAACGCTCGGTTGAATTTCCATACGGGTTGGGGCCAGCACAAGCGGTTAATGCAAGAACCGTGATGCTTAATAAGAGCGTGCTTAGTGTTTTCATAAAATCACCTGTTGTGTTGAGTTATCTGAGTACTTAGGGCGTTAAAATTCTCATTAGTTCATTGTTTAAAAGTATTGCCAAAATCCATCGTCCCCGTTCTTTCAAAAGGAATTGGAAAAACGTGAAGAGCATATTGGCTAAGGTTGGTGCCTAGTTCAGGCGTACCTAAGCTGACTTTACCGGCGAGACGGTAATTTAATAGCTGGTTAGATCCTTGAGCCAGTTTGTTTAACTGGTTGATTACGCCAAAGGTACTGCTAACGAGAGAAACGGTGAGCAGTTCTTCGCCGTAAGCGGGCACTCCAATAGACTGATTGGATACGCCACTAGCAAATTCAGAATTATTAATATCCAGGGTATAGCTTAACCCTTTGATATAGAGGGCTGTCTCGTTTGGGTTTTGAATGCGAAGCGTTAATTCATAACGTTGTTCTAGCAGTTGAGCGTCCTTTAATTGAATGCCTGCGATATTTATCATCGGTGGTTCTGCGTGATAGGTGACGCCAGCGCAGGCGGTTAGCATCAAGATAATAATGGCTATGAATAGGCGATACGTTACGTGTTGCATCAAAATTTCCTTGGGTTTATCGGTATCTTAATCTTATGCCAATAGATGGCTCGTTAGTAGCCTAATTATAAAACGATTACTGCGTCGCTCTGTGACCAGGCAGGGTATTTCTTCATAATGCTGACGAATAGATCGGATTTAATCTGCTGTTCGTACCATTTAATCAAGTGCAGATGAGGTAAGCCTCTAAACCAGTCGATATCAACGTGAGCAAACTGGCGAATAAAAGGGAAAATACCGACATCCGCCAAACTGATTGAATCGCCCAGCAGGTAGTTATTTTTTGCCAGTAAACCGTCCAGGCTTTGAAGAAAACCGTCTGCTTGTTGGCGATAATACGCAGCCGGGTGTTCCGGGTGCCGATCGGCGTACTTGTAAAGATCCAACAGGGGCTTAAATTCATGATCATTAATGTGCACTAGCGCGATTGCCGTTTCTAGTTGTTGGCTATCGCCGCGTAAACTGGCTGTGTCGCTTAGCGCGGTGGCCCAGAGAGCAATATCCCAGCTTTCATCTATTACGTCACCGTTTGGAAGCTGAAGAACAGGCACGGTTGCTTTGGGGGAAATGTCTAGCATCGCCTGCGGTTTATTGCGCAGTACTATTTCGCGTAGCTCAACCCGAACGCCGCTGTATTTAATCGCCAGTCGAGCGCGCATCGCGTAAGGACAGCGGCGGAATGAATACAGAATTGGCGTTTCAGACACGAGTTTGCTTTAGTGGTGGTGACCACCAGCGCCGTGCGCGTGGCCGTGTGCCAGTTCTTCGGCTGTCGCTTCACGTACATCAACAATTTCCATGTCAAAGTGAAGGGTTTGCCCTGCCAGCGGGTGATTGGTATCGATTTTAACCATAAACTTGCCGGCTTTTACGACGCTGACCTGACGGTGCCCTTGCTCGGTATGGACCGTGGCTATCATGCCGGGGAGCCATTTCTTTGCACCAGTCAAGTGTTTAGCAGGAACGCTTTGAATCGAGTCGGCGATACGTTCGCCATAACCGTCGGCTGGTTGAACGGTAACGCTAAATTTATCACCGGCCTGTTTGCCTTCCATTGCCGTTTGTACACCACTAATCATACCGCCATGCCCGTGTAACAAAGCACTGGCATGTTGGCCAGCAGATGATTCGATGATTTCGTCTTCATCATTTTTCAAAGTGTAGTGAAACTGTACAACGGCGTCTTTTGTAATTTTCATAATCAATCAGTTTAGTGAGTCGTAACAAAGGTGATTTTAGCATTCTAGAGGCTTCTACGGTGTAAACTAATAGCATGATAAAAGTTGATTTACACTCGCATACCCTGGTTTCAGACGGTACGCTTTCTCCCAAAGAACTGATTGCAAGGGCGAAAGCTAATGGCGTTGAGATGTTGTCTATTACCGATCATGATTCGGTGGCGGCTTATGAAGAACTGAACGATGTTGCGCTTGACGGTATGAAATTAATTCCAGGCATTGAGTTTTCTACTCAATGGCGTGGCATTGGCGTACATATTCTGGGTTTGAATTTACATTTAAAAAGTGAATCACTGGTGCAAGGCGTTGCGCAACAAGAAAAGGCGCGTAGCGAACGCGCATTATTAATTACCCAGCGCTTAATTAAGGCGGGCCTGGCGATTAATTTTGAACGCGTTAAAGAGATCGCTGGCCAGATTAATGTGGGGAGGCCGCATTTTGCGCAGCACCTGGTTGAATTGGGTGCGGTGAAGGACGTGTCGGCGGCGTTTAAAAAATATTTAGGCGATAATAAAGCGGGCGATGTAAAGCAGTGCTGGGCAGAGTTGCCGCAAATCGTTAAATGGATTGTCGATGGCGGTGGTGCCGCGGTGCTGGCGCATCCGTTAAAATATAAAATGACGCGCACTAAGCTCTCCGCCTTACTGGATGATTTTATCGAGGCGGGCGGCACGGGTATGGAAGTGGTGTCTGGTCAGCAAAGCAGTGATGAAACCCGGCGCTTGTCTGAGTTGTGTAATGCAAAAGGTTTGTTGGCTTCGTGTGGTTCTGATTTTCATCAGCCGAGCCAATGGAGTGAGTTAGGTTCGATGTCGCCTTTGCCTGCTGAGTGCAAGCCCGTCTGGGCGGCCTGGTGAGAGGTTCAATATTGATTTAAACGAAATTCTATTTTTTGTTTAAAGTTCGATAAAGAATTAAATTTGCTGGCAGGAAAACGCCAGGTTTTAATAGCCTTTAGCGCGGCCTTATCCAGCGCTGATGAGCCGGACGATTGAATAATAAATGCGTTGTTGATGCGGCCATTATTGGCGACGGAAATTTCAAAAATAACAATGCCTTCTATACCCCTGCGTCTCGCAATGCCGGGGTATATTGGTTTTGGTTGGTAGCTGGGTTGGGGCGAAGAGAACACGATCGGTTTTTTTACCGGCGTGGGTAAGGGTGAGGCAATGGGTTTTTGCTCAGTTACCACGGGTTCTTTTTTAACCGGTTTAGGTTTTTTCTTGGCTTTTTGAACAGTTTTTTGAGCAACTTTTTTAGGCGCAGGGGCCTGAGTGACGATTTTCTTTTTTACCTCTTCAATAATCGGTTGCTGAATCGGAGTGATGGGTTTGACGGGTGTTGGTTCGGTCAATAAAACGCTAATGGTTCTAGCAGGAATGCTTTCAATAATGTCGCTGGTAAACGCCCCTGATCGATAGGCTATACCTGCTAAAAGGGTATGTACGAGTATAGACGTCAGGACAAATAAAATAACGGACGTCGGTTTGTATACCGGTGGAATCCAAGTGTTAGCGGTGCTGCTCATACGGCGTAATTAAGCCTTTTTGGCGTCTAGTGATAAATTGACCGTTTGAAAAGCTGGCTTAGCGAGTCGTTTATCCAGTACGTTCTTTAGCGCAATTAACAGGCCTAGTCCGATAAAGGCACCGGGTGGCAAGATGGCTAGCAAGAACCCCTCGTAGTTACCGATCACGGTTATCGTCATATCTTTAGCGGCGGCTCCAAATATTAAGTGTGCATTGGCAAATAAGGTGCCAGAGCCTAATATTTCTCGCATCGCGCCAAGAATAACGAGTGCGCTGGTAAAACCTAATCCCATACCAAGGCCATCGATACAAGAAGCGCCAATGGGATTTTTCGAGGCAAAAGCCTCTGCGCGACCGATAATCGAACAATTGGTTACGATTAGTGGGATAAAAATACCTAAGATTAAATACAATTCAAAAAAGTAAGCGTTCATGGTTAATTCAATAGCGGTAACGATCGACGCGATGATCAGCACGAACACCGGTAATCTAATCTCATTGCCGACCTGATGGCGAATCAACGAAACGATAGCATTGGATAAAATCAACGTTAAGGTTGTCGCCAAGCCTAAAGCTAAACCATTGATAACGGTGTTGCTAACCGCCAATAACGGGCAAAGGCCCAACAGGGCGACGAAGGCCTGGTTGTTCTCCCAAAGGCCATTTTTGAAAATTTTTCTATAGTTATCCATTGGTTGCCCTTGTGGTTTGGGCTAATGTCTCTTTGTTTGCCTGATAGTATTGTAGCGTCTTTAGTACCGTTTTGACGACCGCGCGCGGTGTAATCGTCGCGCCTGTGAACTGATCAAACACGCCGCCATCTCGTTTAACGCGCCATGATTTGGGCTTGGGGTTCTGTAAAGATAGCCCGCTGAAAGAATGTACCCAGTCACTTTTATTGGTGTCAATGGCGTCTCCCAGCCCCGGCGTTTCATGGTGTGAGACGGCTCGAACGCCGATTAGTTCACCATTTTCTTTAATCGCAACGAGCAATTTAATAGAACCATTGTAGCCGTCTGGAGCCGTGGGTGAGGCAATAACAGCGACCAGCCGTTTATTTTTAAAGGCTCGATAAACGGTGAGTTTTTTGTCGTTTGCAAATATTTTAGGAGCAGAAACCTGCAGGCTACTAGCCAATAAATCGTTGTCGTGAAGGTTTTCAGGCACCAGTTCGCGTAAGTTTTTTAAAACAAACAGGCGTTCATTTTCCTCTATTTTCTCATGCGTTAGCGCATGGGTTAACGAGACCAGGCCGATTCCAATGAGTGAAAATAAGCCCAGTACCAGGCCAGCTCGGAGCATCAATTTTTTATTATCAGCCATATTATTTGTGCCCGTAAACGCGCGGCTGGGTGTAATGGTCGATAAGGGGAACGGCCATATTGATCAAAATAACGGCAAACGCGATACCTTCCGGGTAGCCGCCCCAGGTGCGAATAACGTAGGTCAACACGCCGATCAAGAAACCAAAGATGAAACGACCTTTCGTGGTAGTAGCGGCCGTGACGGGGTCGGTGGCTATAAAAAAAGCACCTAACATCGCACCACCACCTAATAAATGGAAGATTGGTGAGGGAGTCAGGCCCGGTTCAAACAGGTAAAACAAAAAGCTGATGGCAAATAAGCCCGATAGCAAACCGACAGGGATGTGCCAGCTAATAATTTTTTTGAATAGTAATAATATACCGCCTAATAGAAAGGCGATTGATACCGACTGCCAACCCTGGCCTGCCCATTCAGCAAAGATGGACGCTGAGCGAATTTCATCGACCGTCTGGTTTAGTCCCAGCTGTGTTTTCATTTCGTCCAGCGGTGTTGCGGCGGTGATCGCGTCGATCACTTCTTTATTAGGTAGTTGCTGGAAAACGATCGACACGACATCGGAGAAATGGCTCCCTGCCGGTAACAATGAATAGGGTAAAAGCCAAACGGTCATGCTCTTTGGGAAGGACACCATCAATACGGCAAATGCGACCATCGCGGGGTTAAAGGGGTTGTAGCCTAAGCCGCCATATAAATGCTTGGCAATGACAATGGCGATAAGTGCGCCTATAAAGGGGAGCCACCACGGAGCTAAAGTTGGCAGCGCCAAAGCAAGCAATATGCCGGTAACGACGGCGCTAAGATCAGATACGAAGGGCAAAATAGGGCGTCCGCGAAGGTAGAGCATCAACGCCTCTGCGGCAACGGCGGTCGTGATGCAAATAATAATATTAAAAATTACGCCGTAACCAAACTGCCAAATCATTGTAATAATGCCTGGTAGCAGAGCGAGCAATACCCATAACATCATCTTTTGAATGCTATTTTGTGGCGCAATAAAAGGCGCGTTGGACGTTAAAAAATGCACGGTTTAACTCTCATAGTCTGATTGATTTAGTTTTTTCGCTTTGGCACGACTGATAGCGGCGTCAATTTCTTCTTTAGCGGGCTTGTTTTTTAAGGCGGCCTTTTTTTTCAGGGATTTTTCGGCGCGTTCGGCTTTGTCGCGTGCGAGTCGAGCTTCGCGCGCTTCGAAACGCTCGCGTGCTACATCAGACAGGTGTTTTTCGTGATTTTTCACCTTAAGGGCGCTTTTCGCATAGCGAAAGTGCTGTACTAAAGGAATATGGCTCGGGCATACCACATCGCAGCATCCGCATTCGATGCAGTCAAACAGGTTGATTTTCTCTGCTTTTTCTAGTTGTTCTGATTTACTAAACCAATACAGCTGTTGTGGTAGCAGAGACACTGGGCAAGCACTTGCGCATAGGCCGCAGCGTATGCACGGCATGGCCTGTTTTTCGGTAATAGCTTCGTGTTTACTGGCGACTAAAATGCAATTGGTTGCTTTAACCACAGGGATCTCATCGTTCAATAAGGCGAAACCCATCATCGGCCCGCCCATAATGAGACGTTCGGCGAGCTGGGTATAACCATTGCAAGTTTCGATCAGCATGCTAATGGGCGTACCAATACGTACCTCAAGGTTACGCGGCGTCGTGACGCCTTCGCCAGTAACGGTGATAATTCTTGAGGTGAGAGGTTTGCCTTCAATAACGGCTTGCTGAACCGCGTGTACGGTACCGACGTTGATCGAGACGATGCCAATATCAGCTGGTATGCCACCACTGGGTACTTCTTTACCGGTGAGGGTTTGGATCAGCTGTTTTTCGCCACCAGTTGGGTAAATGGTGGGGACTTGGGCGGCGCTAATAAGCGGGTTATTCTTCTTAACGATGGCCGTCTGAACCGAGTTGAATGTTGCTGGAACGTTATCTTCAATGGCAAGAATGGCGCGTTCTGCGCCTAGCATGTGCAACAAAATTTCTACGCCTTCGATCACGCGGTCTGCGCGCTCTTTCAGCAAGCGGTCATCACACGAAATATAAGGTTCGCATTCGGCACCATTAAGAATCAGGGTGTGAATACGCCGCGATTTACTTTGATTATCGAGTTTAATCGCGGTTGGAAAGGCTGCGCCGCCTAAGCCCACGATACCCGCCTCGCGGACGATAGCGATCAGTTCCGCCACAGACAGTTGCCGAAAGTCAGTACAGGGTGTGTAAGCGACTTCATTGTCCAGCCCATCGGTTTTTATACTGATAGATGGCGCGGAAAATCCAGATGGGTGCGGGATAAGGTGCTCTGCGATACTGGTAACGGTGCCTGAACTCGCGGCGTGAATGGGTGCGCTAATTAGGCCCTGTGCATCGGCAATTTTTTGACCGCGCAATACCTGCTCGCCAACTTCAACCAGCGGTGTAGCGGCGTTGCCAATATGCTGACGCAATGGGTAGATCAGTTGAGATGGCACGGGTGCCATTTCGATCAGTAAATTGACTGACTCGTTTTTATGTTCTGCTAAAGAGGGCAGGCCGCCATTAAAGCGCCATAATTTCATGGGACCACCTTCTGTTTCGTACTATCGGGTTTATCCCAGCTCCATAGAGTGAGTGTTTTGGCAACGGGTTCCATGGTAATGCATTCTACTGGGCAGGGAGGAATGCACAACTCGCAACCCGTGCACTCAGCGGCAATAACGGTATGCATCTGTTTTGGTGCGCCCAAAATAGCGTCCACTGGGCAAGCCTGAATGCACAGCTTGCAGCCGATACAGATTTCTTCGTCAATAACGGCGACCATTTTTGGTTTTTCTTCACCGTTTTCTGCGTTCAGGGGTTTCGCTTCTACGCCAAGCAGGTCTGCTAGCGCGGCAATGCCGGCCTCACCACCTGGTGGGCACTGATTAATGTCTGCCTCACCGTTGGCAATGGCCTGGGCGTATGGCCGGCAGCCAGGAAAGCTGCATTGACCGCACTGTGTTTGCGGTAACAGCTTATCGATTTGATCGACGATAGGGTCGCCTTCAACTTTAAAACGAATAGCGGCGTAGCCCAGCACAATCCCGAGGCCGGCAAAGAGTAAAATAAGAGCGAAGAAAGACATCGTTTAAAACTTCACCAGGCCGGAAAAACCCATAAAGGCGACGGACATTAAACCGGCGGTAATCAGCGCGATCGCGTTGCCTCTAAAGGGTTCTGGTACGTCGGATACGGTTATTCGTTCGCGGATGGTAGAAAAAAGCACTAATACCATAGAAAAACCAAGTGCCGCGCCAAAGCCGTATAGCGCAGACTCGATGAAGCCATGGTCTTCCTGAATATTCAATAAGGCGACGCCTAGAACCGCGCAATTCGTCGTGATAAGCGGTAAATAGATGCCCAATACCTGATACAGAAGAGGGCTTGTTTTATGCACGATGGCTTCTGTCATTTGCACGACTACGGCGATGACCACGATAAAGGTGATCGTACGCAGGTACTCCAGGCCAAGCGGGGCGAGCAAGTATTGATTAGCCAAATAACTGCAGATTGAAGCGAGGGTCAACACAAAGGTCGTTGCCAGCCCCATGCCCATAGCGGTTTCCAGTTTGTTAGAAACGCCCATAAAGGGACACAGGCCGAGAAACTTAACTAGCACAAAGTTATTGACCAGAATCGTGCTAACTAAAATGAGTAAGTATTCAGACATAATTTAAAATAACGTTGAGCGGCATCCATAAGGAATTTTTACAGTTAGTATATCCTTATTGGCTTGGCGAATATAATAACGCGATGGATTATCGGTTAGTTGGCATCATATTAGAGGAAGTATGAGTAATATTGCATACAAGTAAAAGGAATAAATTACTATCTTATTATTCTTTTTAGTTCTTAAAAGGTGGCTTAGTTGTTTTTTGATACGGTTACTCGAATCAGTATGGGGTATTTGGCGAGGCTAGCGCTATCAACGCAAGCGTTTCGTATTGAATTAGCTGGCTAAACTTGGCGGGTAAAAGCAATAAAGCCGTCAATAGACGGCTTTATTGCTTGTTTGATTAACGAGTATGCCCTTTAATCAACTTCAATCAAAATGGGCGCAGGTTTTTTCGAATCATCATCGGTGTCCGCATAGCCAACGCTAACGACGGGTTCTTTTTGTAGGAAGTCCCACCCAGCAGTTACTGCGTAGCTATCAAACGCATAGCCAACGCCCGCGTCAATTCCAAACTTGTTTTCTGCCATCGGGTAATAACTAACGCCTACGGCGGCGACGCCATTGTTTTCGTCGTCGTCAGATAAGGCCTTAATGCTCAAGCCAAGGTTGCCGCCGAATGTGTAGTTAATGCCGACAAAAGCAGCTGCATCTGATTGTGCGCTTAGTGGTAAAGCCGCGAGTAGTAGAAGTACATATATTTTTTTCATTGTTATATCCTTTGTTTGTGTTTATCCATTAAAAAATATCATCTCTTTATTATAGGATGCGTTCATTTTCTACTATTATTTGATAACAATCAATGAGCTAGTCGTTTAGCGACTATTTCGGCGAAACAAAGCTCACTTAACCTTCATTCCGGGGCTTGCGCCATCATCAGGGGATAATAACCAGATATCTTTACCGCCCGGGCCGGCCGCCAGGACCATGCCTTCCGATACACCAAAGCGCATTTTTCTAGGTTTGAGGTTGGCGACGATGACCGTAAGTCGGCCTTCGAGTTGCTCAGGGCTATATGCGGATTTAATTCCGGCTAATACCTGTCGTTTTTCATCGCCCAGACTTAAGGTCAATCGAAGTAATTTATCGGCGCCTTCGACGTGTTCGGCTTTTTCAATGCGCGCGATGCGCAAATCAATTTTTGCAAAATCTTCAAAGTCGATCAATTCGGATTCTATTGATGCTTCCTTCGATATTTTTTTAGCGGGCATGGCTGTTACCGTTTTTTCTAAATTTTCCTTAGACGCTTCGATCAAGGCCGCCAGTTTCTCGCTGTCTACGCGCGTTAATAGCGGTTTGAATTTATTAATAAGGTGGCCGGTCAATGGCGACCATTGATTTGGCCAGGCCATACTGTCGATGTTAAGAAACTGCTCTGCCTTGCCCACCATGCCAGGAACAACGGGTTTTAAGTAAGCGGCGATAAGGTAAAATAAATTAATACCCACGCTGCAAACCGCGTGCAGTTCTGCGTCGCTGCCTTCCTGTTTGGCGAGAACCCAGGGTTGTTTATCATCAATATACTGATTGGCTTTGTCGGCCAGGGCGGAAATGGTACGCATGGCTTTGCTGTATTCGCGCGATTCGTATAATTCAGCAATGTCCTCGCTGGCGTTTAAAAATGCTTCAAATAAAGCGGCTTCAGAACACTCGGCGGCCAGTTTCCCATCAAATCGTTTGCTGATAAATCCGCTACAGCGGCTGGCAATGTTAACCACCTTATTCACCAGATCGGTATTAACGCGCTGACTGAAGTCTTCAAAGTTAAGGTCAATATCTTCAACGCGATTGCTGAGTTTGGCGGCAAAATAATAGCGTAAATACTCGGGATTTAAGTGATCCAGGTAGGTACGCGCCTTGATAAAGGTGCCTCGGGACTTAGACATTTTTTCGCCATTGACGGTCAGAAAACCGTGAGCAAATATAGCCGTTGGGGTTCTAAACCCAGCGCCCGTTAGCATTGCGGGCCAGAACAGGGCGTGAAAATACATAATGTCCTTACCGATAAAATGGTAAAGCTCGGCGCTGCTGTCTTTAGACCAGTATTCGTCAAAATTCAGCCCAGTGTCGTCACATAGTTTTTTGAAGCTTCCCATGTAGCCGACGGGGGCGTCTAGCCATACGTAAAAGAACTTACCCGGCGCGTTAGGAATTTCAAAGCCAAAATAAGGTGAATCGCGCGAAATATCCCAATCTTGCAGGCCGACTTCAAACCATTCGCTGAGTTTATTGGCGACCTGGTCCTGAAGGTGCCCCGAGCGAGTCCATTCTTTCAGCATGCTTTCAAAATCTGCGAGCTTAAAGAAATAGTGCTCAGAGTCTTTTTCTATCGGTTTTTCACCGGATACCGCTGAGATGGGGTTGATTAAATCGGTCGGCGAATAAGTCGAGCTACAAACTTCGCAGTTATCACCATACTGGTCTGCCGCGCCACATTTAGGGCACTCGCCTTTAATAAATCGATCCGGTAAA
>JASJGO010000043.1:0-3243 GCA_033791505.1 Cycloclasticus sp. | reverse complement strand
GCCGTCTTTAAACAGGCCGACTTGCTGGCCGTCAAAAGAGGTGAGAATGGCCCTGGTAACATTCTCACGTGTAATTCCCAGCTGGCGAGCGGCCTTTTCATTATAGGTGGGACGCAGTACTTTGACTGGTTGGCGCCAGTCATCTTTGATATTAATGGCGCCACCATCATCAGCCAAAATATGTTGCACTTTTTCAGACAGATCTCTTAACACGACCGGGTCTGGTCCACTTAAACGTGCTTCAATTTGTGCATCACGCCCTGGGCCAATCCGTAGTGATTTTGTTTTGGGTTCTGAATTGGGAAAGTTTGCTGCAGTGTATTCCAGTACTTTTTTGTGTAGGCGTGGCAGGTCATCCAGTGATTTTGCGGTGACAATAATCTGACCATAGGAGGTAGAAGGTGACTCAGGGCTGTACACCAGTGTGAAACGTGTGGCGCCGCCACCGATGAAAACAGTCGTGTCTTCAACGCCATCGAGTGTGTTCAAATATTCTTCTATAGCTAGAACATCGTCACGTGTTTTTCGGATATCGGTGCCTTCGATATTCCACATATCAAAGAAAAACATCGGGGTATTAGAGTCGGGGAAGAAGCTTTGTTTTACGTAACCAAAACCATAGAGAGCAGAAGCAAACATGGTAATAACGATGCTTAAGGTTAACCAGCGAAAATGGATAGCGGTGCTTAAAAAGGAGCGGTATTTCCTGAATAATAAACCACTGTAAGGATCCTTTATAGCTTTACCTGGCTTGTCGGCTTTTAAAAACTGCACGCAGAGTAAAGGGGTCATGGAGACAGCGGTATACCATGATAATAGCAGAGAGATAAAAATTACCCAGAATAATGAGTTGGCAAATTCACCAGTGCCATCATCAGATAAGCCAATGGCTGCAAATGCAACAATGCCTACGATAGTGCCACCTAGTAACGGCCACATAGTGGATCCCACGACCTCACTGGCAGCCTTTAACCCATCTTCCCCGCGTTTGATTCGTACCAGCATACCTTCGGCTACGACAATGGCATTATCTACCAGCATGCCTAGCGCAATAATCAACGCGCCGAGTGATATACGTTGCAGGTCGATTGCGTAAAAATTCATAAACCATACGGTACCGGCAACGGTAATGAGTAATATGGAGCCGATAATAAGGCCGGTGACCATACCCATAAATAATAACAGGACAACGATGACGATGACTAAGGCTAAAGCAACATTGATAATGAAGCCGCCAACGGAGACATCAACAATTTTTGGCTGGTTATAAATGGCATCTAGTTCCATGCCGACAGGCGTAACTGTTTGTAGTTCTTGCAAGCGACGATCAAGCCGTTCGCCAACGGCAACAACATTTTGACCAGACAGCATAGATATACCGATAGTTAGCGCTGGTTTGCCATTGTGGAAAGAATAAAAAGCAGGGGTTTCTTCATAAGCACGCCGGATGGTGGCAATATCTTTGATGCGAACAAGAGAGTTGCCTGTACCCCTTAACAGTAGTTCGCCAATCTCTTGTGTAGAGAGTAGTTGCCCGGTTGGATTTATACGAATATATTCATCACCGACTCGGATATTGCCTGAGTCTGAAACCAGATTTTGTGATTTTAGAATCTGGTAAAACTCTTCATTAGATATATCAAGTTTTGCCATATTGGCGCGTGAGAATTCCAGGTAAACAACCTCTTTGATATCACCGGCTATGGTAATTTTTCTTACGCCAGGGACAAGTAATAACTGTTCTTTTAGAGTGTCAGCGTAGTCTTTTAATTCTCGATAGCTGTACTCCTCACCCGTTATTGCATAGAAAAGACCAAATACATCGCCAAAGTCATCAAACACCAAAGATGCATTAGAGCCGGGTGGTAATTGGGCCTGTGCATCAGCTATTTTTCGTCGCAATTCGTCCCAGATGTCGGGGAATTGAGGCTTTTTATAATTATCTTTGATGTTGACCGTAATTTCTGAATAGCCATCCTGAGAAATCGATTCAACACGTTTCAGCTGTTGTAATTGCTGAACAGCATTTTCAATATGATAGGTAACTTCTCTTTCTACTTCTAACGGTGTTGCCCCGGGATAGGTGGTGATAACTTTTGCTTGTTTAATGGTGAACTCAGGGTCTTCCAGGCGGCTTATCTCCTGGAGTGCAGTTATACCGCCAGCAAGAAATAAAATAATCATTAGCCATGTAGTGACTTTATTTGTAACAGAATACTCGGCGATGTTCATTTAGGTTTTCCTGCTCTCTGATATGCCATGGTATATAAAGTTTTTAAAAAAACGCTATACAAGGTAATGATTTCTATTTTGGTTGCTCGCCGGTGTTAAGCAAGGTGACTTTCATGTTTTTTCTTAAGAATGGTACGCCAGCAATAACAATTCTTTCGCCGGGTTCTAGACCTTGAACTTGTATGTTATTGCCGGTCATTATTCCTGGTGTTACCTTTTTAGGGTTAACGGTCATACTCTCTTCGTCCACAACCCATACGGTCGCCTGCTTCATATTATCAGCGATGACGGCTGATACAGGTAGTGTTGTTGGCGCGTTGATATTGATTTCGTTATCAGACATCTCGGCATAAACGGTTGCGGTCATACCGGGAAGGATGTTGAATTTTTCTGCTGCAGGCATTTGCAAGGTGACCTTGAATGTTTTGGTCGAAGGGTCAGCTTTGGTTGAAGCTTCTCTGAATGTAAGAGGAAATTGCTGATTTTTGATGGTGACGAATTCTGCATAAAGCGTCCGCGCATTCTTTTTGTTAATAGCAATCATTAAGTTTTCAGGCAAATCGATGATGACCTTTAATGATGAGAGATCTTCGAGTGCAAATATCTTTTTGGAGAGAACTACTTCCTCGTGATTTTCAGCGTAACGTTTAGCAATTTGACCATCAAAATTGGCTCTAAGTTTTGTATAGGTAAGATCTTGCTCAGCACTAGCTAGACTGGCTTTAGCGGTATGGTACTTTGCGCGAAGATTATCGCGGTCTGCCTTAGAAATGGCGCCTTTTTTAACCAGTGTTTGCGCACGGTCATAGTTTGCTTTAGCGGTTGTGTAACTTGCCTTACGGTCTTTAAGGGTGATCTCGAAATCGGTTGGATCAAGCTCGGCTAGTATTTGGCCTTTTTTGACATCATCGCCTTCTTTAACAAGTATTTTTTTAATTTTTCCGCTGACCCTAAATGAGATGTCGGCTTTTTGAATAGCATCAACTTCGGCGGGAAAAGTTCGTACATCCC
>JASJGO010000042.1:0-15022 GCA_033791505.1 Cycloclasticus sp. | reverse complement strand
ACACGCGTTTTTCTGCAATTTTTCGCTCCAGATGCAGCTCCATATTGCCGGTACCTTTAAACTCTTCGTAAATAACGTCGTCCATTCTTGAGCCGGTTTCAACTAAGGCGGTGGCAATAATCGTCAAACTGCCGCCTTCTTCAATTTTTCTAGCCGCACCAAAGAAGCGTTTAGGTCTCTCTAGCGCATTTGCATCCACACCACCAGTAAGAATCTTGCCCGAAGACGGCGCGACGGTATTGTATGCGCGCCCGAGACGAGTAATAGAATCCAGCAAAATAATAACGTCTTGCTTGTGCTCAACCATTCTTTTCGCTTTTTCGATAACCATTTCGGCCACTTGCACGTGTCGCGCAGCCGGCTCATCGAAGGTACTTGAAATAACTTCACCTTTTACGGTACGGGACATCTCTGTCACCTCTTCAGGCCGCTCATCGATCAGTAGAACGATCAAATAACTTTCTGGATTATTTTCAGCAATCGAGTGAGCTAAGTTCTGAAGAATCATCGTTTTACCCGCTTTAGGCGGTGACACGATCAATCCACGCTGACCTTTACCAATCGGCGAAACTAAATCTATCACACGAGAGGTTAAATCTTCGGTGGTGCCATTTCCTATTTCAAGCTTTAACCGTTCATTAGGGAAAAGTGGTGTTAAATTAGCGAATGCAATTTTGTTTTTTGCGTGTTCTGGCGTTTCATAATTAAGCGTCTCAACCTTCAATAAAGCGAAGTATCGCTCGCCATCTTTCGGCGGACGAATTTTTCCGGAAATGGTGTCGCCTGTTCGCAAGCCAAAACGACGAATTTGACTCGGTGATACGTAGATATCATCGGGTCCTGCTAAGAATGATTCATCGGCCGATCTTAAAAAACCGAAACCATCTGATAAAACTTCAAGAACGCCGTCTCCATGAATATCATCACCTTTTTTGGCAACTTTCTTTAGGATTTGAAAAACGGTATTTTGTTTTAATGTACGGCCAGTGTTTTCAACACCAAGTTCTTTCGCAATTTCAAGGATTTCAGCTGCGGGTTTACGCTTAAGTTCGGTCAGATTCATAAAGGATTTACGTGATATTAATGGAGGGTATTAGCGTGCTTAATAAACACGGCTTATTTTAAATACGTTGTTTTTGATTGTTTGCACGGCAAGTCGCGTGCTTAGAGAATTTCTTCTCCCAGCAAGTTAACACTAAAAAACACCTTCGTCTACAATTACTACAATGAAGGCGTTATATTTTTAAATATTGCTATCAATAAATGCTGATAGCTGTGATTTTGAAACCGCCCCTACTTTAGTCGCTTCCACTTCACCAGCTTTGTAAATTATTAAGGTCGGTATTCCTCTAACGCCAAAACGTCTGGGCATATCAGGGTTTGAATCAATATCTAGCTTTACCACTTTTAGCTTACCCGCATATTCATCCGCAATTTCATCGAGGATTGGCGCTATCATTTTACAAGGACCACACCACTCTGCCCAAAAGTCTACCAAAACAGGCTGCTCGGCGTTTAACACGTCCTGTTCAAAACTGTCATCACTGGTATGAACTAAATTTTCACTCACTATCTTATCTCCGTTCGGTTAATTCTATGCATCGGCACACCATAATAGAGTACGATGTATTTTCTATAGCTTAACATGAATGAACGCCGCGCTAAAATCCATTTAACCACCGCAGTCTTCTCTTAAATAAAAAATATCTATGTCCACGACGCACTTAACCGATACTAACTTTTCATCTCTTGGATTAGCCGAGTCATTAATTGAAGGCTTAAATGAAGCTGGTTTTATCAACTGTACGCCAATCCAGGAACAAACCTTACCTCTCAGTCTATTGGGCCGCGACGTCGCAGGGCAAGCTCAAACAGGCACGGGTAAAACCATTGCTTTTTTATTGGCCACTTATCACAGCCTGTTGAGCAAACCGGCGCCAGATAATAAAACCGGTGTAAGGGCTCTCATTCTTGCTCCGACGCGAGAATTGGCGATTCAAATATACAACGACGCGATGATCATCGGTAAACACACGCCTGTTCGTGTTGGTCTCGCGTATGGTGGCACAGATTATGAAAAACAGCGCAAAACCATTGAAGACGGCGTTGATATTTTAATTGGCACACCCGGTCGAACGATAGATTTTTTTAAACAAAAAGTATTTAACCTAAGAACGGCTGAAGTACTCGTATTAGATGAGGCCGACAGAATGTTTGATCTTGGTTTTATAAATGACATCAGGTATTTATTACGCCGACTACCCGACCCAGAAAAACGATTGAATTTGCTTTTCTCAGCGACCCTTTCTTTCAAGGTAACTGAGCTGGCTTATGAGCACATGAACAACCCTGAAATGGTTCGTATTGAACCCGAACAGATTACCGCTAAAGACGTTGTAGAGTCCGTTTACTACCCCGCGGATAATGAAAAAATCCCTCTGCTGATCAAAATATTAAACGACGAGAAGCCAGAAAGGGGCATTATTTTCATTAACACCAAACACAACGCCGATCGATTAAACCGCTTTTTGGAGGGTAACGGTTTTGTTAACGAGGTACTGTCAGGCGATGTCCCACAGAAGAAACGCCAGCAAATACTCATTCGTTTCCAGGAGGGTAAACTGCCTTTATTAATTGCAACCGATGTGGCCGCTCGTGGTTTGCACATACCCGCCGTTAGTCACGTGTTTAACTTCGACTTACCGCAAGACGCCGAAGATTATGTGCATAGAATTGGCAGGACTGCGCGCTCAGGCGCAAGTGGTATCGCTATTAGCTTCGCCTGTGAAACGTTCGCTTACTCCTTGCCCGATATTGAAACTTATATTGCGCATAAAATCCCTTTCATTAACATTGATGGCGCCTCATTACCCGAGGTAAAACCAGCGACGAAAAAAATATACAAAACCCCCGCTAAGGGCCACGGCTCAAAACCTCGATCGCAGCAAAAAACGCAACATCGCCGGGGCTAAAATCCCTTAAATGGGCTTTATTTTGCTCAAGTCTTCAACCGCCGTGTATTCGTGAACAAGGCGAGGAGGCTCGGTGCTATCGGGGTGAGAAATGGCCACCAGGTATTTAATACCAAATGTATCCGCTGCCTTTAACACGCTTAAACTGTCATCGACCATAACAGTTGTCGACTTATCAAACTTCTCAAGTTTATAGAGCTCGCGCCAAAAATCTTGCTGTTCCTTTGGGTGACCCAGATCATGCGCCGACACGATGGCGTCAAAAAACTCAACCAAACCGGTCTTTTGCATCTTTAAAATCAGACTATCCGCGTGCGCGTTGGTGACTAGAACGCAACGTTTGCCTGTCATCTGCACGGCTTTCAGGAAGTCTCTGGTATGCGGTAATTCTTTGATATGTTGCTGGTTATCAATTTTTAATTGAGCGATATTCATACCCAGTTTCTCGCTCCAATAGTCAAGGCAGTACCAATTCAACAGCCCTTCTTGTTCTTTTAAGATGGGCGTCAAGTAGTCAATCGCTTCATCGATCGGCATATTTTCTTTTTTTGCGAAACTGTCTGGCACAACCGTCAGCCAGAAATAGTTATCGAAGCTTAAATCCAGCAATGTGCCATCCATATCCAGCAACACAGTTTCTATATTTGACCAATTAATCATTTACCCGCCTACGACCTGCTCTACAATAATCATTTATTTAATGACTTAGGAGCGCCTATGTTAAACCATGTAGCTAAAGCACTGATTGGTTTTATTAGCTGTTTTATCTTATCCGCCTGTCATAAACCAGCCGTTTTGGATGATTCATTAGCCCTCAGCATTCTTAACCAGTCACAGCTAAAAATGGGTTATGCAGTCAATATTGTCAGTAACAGCCCTGCAGCACGCGATAAAAAAATCAGCGGCTGGAGCTGCGCCGATAAAGCTGATTGGGTTGAGGCGGGCGTCGTTAAATGTAACAAATCAGGTCGCTCGGGCGTTTATTTGACCTTTACGACAAATGGAAAACAATTGTTAATCGGCGAACCCTGGGGCAACTCTGAAGTGCGTAATGCACGCGTACTCGCCGTTATCCGTCGAGTCCAATCTATCAACTCCATAACCTTAAACGATAAAAATAGGGCCAAAGTAAGTTACAACTGGGTTTATGATAAACACACACCCTTTTCTAACGATCATCTCAAAAAACTTATCCCCCTCAATGCACCCAAAACTGGCGAAGCCAATTTTATTTTGCGCGATAAACAATGGACGATTGAAAATTAAGCGAGCAGTAAACCAAATATGAATAAAGCTAAACGTTTTGAAATTTTTCAACGACTAAGTGATGCGATCCCTAACCCAGAAACTGAGCTCAACTACAGCTCTCCGTTCGAACTACTTATTGCCGTTATTTTATCCGCTCAAGCCACCGATAAGGGCGTCAATAAAGCAACCGATAAGCTATACCCCATTGCTAACACTCCCAGCGCTATTTTCGCTCTCGGTGAAGAGGGGCTGAAGCAATACATTAAAACCATTGGGTTGTTTAACACCAAGGGCAGCAATATCATCAAAACGTGCAAAATTCTCATCGAAAAACACAACAGCGAAGTGCCTAAAACACGCGATGAGCTTGAATTTCTACCCGGTGTAGGACGAAAAACGGCCAATGTGGTTTTAAACACGGCTTTTGGCGTCCCAACCATTGCCGTTGACACGCACATCTATAGGGTCAGCAACCGCACAAAAATAGCACCGGGTAAAACAGTACTTGAGGTTGAAAAGAAATTAGAAAAACACGTGCCGCAGCAATTCATGCTAGACGCCCATCACCTGTTAATTTTGCACGGACGATACACCTGTATTGCTCGAAAACCACGTTGCGGCTCATGCGTTATTGAAGACTTGTGCGAATTCAACAAAAAACTGGTTGACTAGTTCTTAGAGCTGGAAGCTTAAGGCAGACCACCTTTATAGCCGTCAAGCTCGCGCACTAAGTAATCATAGCTTTGTTTTTTTGTGAAAGTTTTTTTAACTTTGCGTGGTCTACTAAATCGCATATAGTTAACCGGTCAGCTCTTGTCGGTAATTTTTGCAGGATAACTGGATTTAAAAATACTTTACTTAGACTAACCTCAAGGATACATTTATGAAAAATTCTATAAAGACCCCTCTAGCAGCTGCCTTAGGCGCAGCATTTGTAACGTCTATGGCTTTTGCTCCGATCGCAAGTGCTGACACAAATCCATTTGGCGCAACCGAACTTGAAACTGGCTACATGGTACTCGCTGAAGGTAAGTGCGGTGAAGGTAAGTGTGGCGCTGAAAAAGCTGCTGCTAAAGCCGAAGGCAAATGTGGCGAAGGCAAGTGCGGTGCTGAAATGGCCTCTGATAAAGCCAAAGGTGAAGCCAAATGTGGTGAAGGCAAGTGTGGCGCTGAAATGGCCTCCGATAAAGCCAAGGGTGAAGGCAAGTGTGGTGCTGAAAAAGCTGCCGCTAAAGGCGGTGAAGGTAAGTGTGGCGCTGAAAAGGCCGCTGCTAAAGCCAAAGGTGAAGGTAAGTGCGGCGAAGGTAAATGCGGCGCTGCTAAATAAGCCAACTTAGCAATATGACAAGTACCTTTCCCGTTAATGGGGCAGGTCTCGGATTAAGGCGGGCCTTTATCGGCCCGCTGTCTGAGCAGCCACCGGACAACGTCGATTTTTACGAAATAGTTCCAGAAAACTGGATTCGCTTCGGTGGTCAGCACGGCAAACAGTTACGCGCATTAACCGAGAAATTCCCGTTCGTATCACACGGGCTGTCTCTCAGTATCGGTAGTCCAGACCCGTTAGACTTGGGGTTTGTACGCGACGTGCGTGATTTTCTAAAACAGCACCAAATCAAAATTTATACCGAACACCTTACCTACTGCAGTGATGGCGGGCACCTATACGACCTAATGCCCATACCTTTCACCGAAGAAGCCGTCGATTACGTCGCTGACCGAATCATTCAAGTACAAGATATTTTAGGTGAACAAATCGCGATAGAAAACGCCTCGTACTACGCTGCACCAGGCAAAGAGATGGAAGAAATTGAGTTTATTAACGCCGTTATAAAAAAGGCCGACTGCCAGCTTCTTATCGATATTAATAACATTTATGTGAACAGCGTTAACCATCAATATGACGCCGTAAAGTTTCTTAAATCACTCCCCGGTGAACGGATCAGTTACGCGCACATTGCTGGGCATTATCACGAGAGCGAAGACATTATCATCGATTCTCATGGCGCTAAAGTGATCGACCCGGTATGGCAGCTGCTCGATACCGCCTACGAGCATTTTGGCGTTTTCCCAACCTTATTAGAAAGAGATATTAATATCCCTCCCCTCGCTGAATTACTCGAAGAAGTGGATCTCATTCATCAGGCACAATCAAAGTACGCCTCACGCGAAGGAAAAAAACTTGCAGCCGGATAACACGCATTCTTTTATACGAACGCAACACCAGTTCACGCAATATATTCGCAATCCTGAAACGGCTCCTGCGCCTAGCGACATTGAACAACGGCGGATGGATCTGTACTGCGACTTTCTATTTACTAATATTTCAAATTTTCTTGCTGAGAACTTTCCCGTGCTCAAAAAAATAATGAGCGAGCAACAATGGGAAGAATTATCGCGCGACTTTTTCTCGCGTCACCAGAGCCACAGCCCTTATTTTTCACAAATATCCCAGGAGTTTCTGCAATATTTGCAAAGTGAGCGGCTTGAAAACCCACAATCAAAGCATGACTTTCCTTTTTTATTAGAGCTCGCGCACTACGAATGGGCCGAACTTGTTATGTCCATTGCCGAAGACGTTGACCGTGGAAACAGTATTATCACCGATCCCCTTACTCAAGCTCTTACCCTTAGCGATACGGCATTAGCGCTTGCGTACCAATACCCCGTGCATAAAATCTCGCCGAGCTTTATACCCAACGAACCACCAGCACAACCGAGCTACCTCGTCGTTTACCGTAACGTAGACGACCAAATCGTTTTTCTGGAAACCAATCCCGTCACTCATGCTTTGCTTGAAACCTTAGCTGACAACACTGAACAGGCGACGCTATCAGTGCTCAGCAAACTCGCAGATGACTTGCAGCACCCTAATCCTGATGTGCTTATTCAGGGTGGACTCTCCATTCTTAACGACTTTATTTCCCGCGGCATTGTTATTTCTGCGCAATAAGCCCTGCTAACTATTAGGCTTTTAGCCGTGTCTTAAAAATCAAGCACCCGCTTAAAATCTAACATCGTTCCATTTTACTAATCAGCAAGCGCTTGTATACGCTTATAATATTCATATCGAATTATTATATTAATGACAATGAAAACACCTTCTTCTTTATTTCAACTAGCCCAACGCAGCATCCCCGGTGGCGTCAACTCACCCGTTCGCGCCTTTAAAGGCGTTGGTGGCGAACCTATCTTTATTGATCACGCCAAGGGCGCCTACATTACCGATACCAATGGTAAGCAATATATTGACTACGTAGGCTCCTGGGGACCGATGGTGTTAGGACACAGCCACCCTGATGTGATTGAAGCGGTCAAAAAAGCCGCTGATAAAGGCCTCAGCTTTGGTGCACCGACTATTATCGAAACGGCTATGGCGGAGAAGGTTTGCAGCCTTATGCCCTCTATCGAAAAAATAAGGATGGTCAGCTCTGGCACCGAAGCAACCATGAGCGCTATTCGCTTAGCGCGTGGTTTTACTGGCCGCGACAATATCATCAAATTTGAAGGTTGTTATCACGGGCATTCTGACTCGCTGTTGGTCAAGGCCGGTTCAGGCGCATTAACGTTTGGTGTCCCAAGCTCACCTGGCGTACCCGAAGCACTAGCCAACCATACCTTAA
Source organism: Cycloclasticus sp. (assembly GCA_033791505.1). Classification (GTDB taxonomy): domain Bacteria; phylum Pseudomonadota; class Gammaproteobacteria; order Methylococcales; family Cycloclasticaceae; genus Cycloclasticus. The sequence goes on along the minus strand of JASJGO010000042.1, from coordinate 7,179 downwards.
CGCTTGCGTATAACGATGCAGACGCCATTACAGAACTATTGAAAACGAAAGGTGACAGCGTCGCTTGCATTATCGTCGAGCCCGTCGCGGGCAATATGAACTGCATTCCACCGGAACCTGGTTTTTTAGAATGTTTACGAGAGTTGTCCGATCAGTATGGCATCGTTTTAATTTTTGATGAGGTGATGAGTGGCTTTCGCGTTGCACTCGGCGGCGCGCAGCAGCTATACGCAGTGACTCCCGATTTAACCACCTTGGGTAAGGTCATCGGAGGCGGTATGCCGGTCGGCGCTTTTGGCGGACGCGCGGACATCATGGCGCAGCTGGCACCCGATGGCCCGGTGTACCAGGCCGGTACCTTATCGGGCAACCCTATCGCGATGTCCGCTGGGCTTGCAACATTAGAACTCATCAGTCAGCCGAACTTTTATGAAAACCTCAGCCAACGAACGTTGCAATTACTGACTGGTTTAAAACAACTCGCCAAAACGGCAGACGTTCCATTTACTACCAATCAAGTCGGCGGAATGTTTGGTTTGTTTTTCTCGCAAGATGAGCATATCAGCCGTTTTGATCAAGTTATGAGGTGTGATCAGGACAGGTTTAAACAGTTCTTCCACCTGATGCTCGAAGAAGGCGTTTACCTCGCTCCTTCCGCATTTGAGGCTGGCTTTGTTTCGGCGGCGCATAACGAACAGGACATCAACCGTACCCTGACCGCTGCGCAAGCAGCCTTTGATAAGCTGAGATGATAAATACCGTTAAACCCGGCCAGATCTACAAACTCACCCAGTACGAGAAATTGGGTGGTGAGCAGGGCGTGCGTCAACTCGTTAAGTATTTTTACCAGGCCATGGACTCATCGGCCGACGCTCGAACCATACGCGATATGCACGCAGCCGATTTAAGCGAAGCTGAAGGAAAATTATTTTTATTCCTCAGTGGCTGGCTCGGTGGCCCATCGTTATATATAGAAAAATATGGCCACCCACGTTTGCGCGCCCGCCATTTACCTTTTTCAATAGGCGCGAAAGAACGCGATCAATGGCTGAACTGTATGGATGCGGCCCTGACAAAAATGAACATTGAAAAGCCGATGCACGACGAACTCATGCAAGCCTTTTTCAATACCGCCGATTTTATGCGCAACAAAACTGAATAATCGTTTTATTCATCATGTTTGCGGACGCCTTAAATTCAATTACTCAGTTAATCCAGCAGTATCCCACCTGGGCGGGGGCGATCGTTCTTTTAGTCGCGATGATAGAGTCGCTCGCCATTATTGGCTTTATCGTGCCCGGTGTCGCCATCATGTTTGCTATAGGAGCATTAATCAGTAACGGCACACTCGAGCTGTTGAGCACCGTTATCTGGGCTGCCGCTGGCGCTTCAATTGGAGACGGCTTGAGTTTTGTCCTGGGCTGGCACTACAAAGAAAAGGTTTACCAACTTGCATGGTTAAAGAAGCATCAGGAGTTACTCGACAACGGCCATCAGTTTTTCAAAAAGTATGGCGTGTTCAGTATTTTAATAGGTCGTTTTGTCGGCCCTATTCGCGCCATCATTCCGCTCATCGCTGGTATTTTTGGCATGCCTATTAAGCAATATATTCCCATTAATCTTATTGCTTCCGCTTTGTGGTCACCCGCATATTTATTCCCAGGATTGATTTTTGGTACTGTTGTATCAATGACACCCGAAGAATGGTTAGCTTATTGGCCCGTTGGTGCGATAGTTGTTGTCATTATTTTAGTCATTGTTCGATTTAAAAAAAATCGCCGCTATACGCCTTGAGACTAATGCTCACTAGAACATTCATTTTATCGAAAGTTGATCAGTGTTTTAGAAGCGACGCATGCTATAACCTCTAGGGAAATATTGTTCCCTTATGTGCCGGTATCCCTTAATACGTTGTTAACGTTTTCACCAAAAATTATTTTGATGAAACTAAAATTATCGTTCCGTAAAAAGCCCTAGTAACATATGCAGTCTGTCTATTGGATCTTCCATTTGTAATAATCGCTGGCGCAATACATTTTCCATTGATAACACTTCGGCCAAACGGTACCCGACCCAGTTTGCGTCATTAAACTGCTCTTCTTTTAGCGCCTTATTGGGTTGATGCTTTTTAAATACATTCTTCAGCATAAGCGCCAAATTCATTAAGTCTTCTGGCACCGGTATTGCTGCTGGTTCAGGCAAAACTTGAATCGTCGCCGTTATTAACTCATTACTCGAAATATCGCTATGCAGGATTTTAAAACGCCGACTACCCATTACTTCGATCGTTAATACACCATCGTCTGACTGTCCCCATTCGACAATCTTCGCTAACGTGCCAATCTGATAGCTTCTAGCCGCTTTTCCAACTTCATGCCCATCAACGATCATGCAGACGCCGAAAGGCGTGTCCTGCTTTAAACACGAACTGACCATATCTAAATAACGCGCCTCAAAAATTCTTAGCGACAATACCCCTTCGGGGAAAAGCACCGTAGACAAAGGAAAAATAGGCACATTTTTTGTCAATACTGGCATATTAAATTTAATCCGCTAAAAGAGTCTCAACCGCTTGATGTATTCCGCCAAACCCGCCGTTACTCATAAATACTATATGGTCACCTGGTGTTGCCACTAAAACAATCGCCTCAATAAGCGCTTGCATCGTTTTAAATAAGCGAATAGCCGGGTAGTTTTCTAAATCCATTCGCCAATTTAGTTCATCTGGTAGGTAGATAAACGAACTATCCGCCGATACCAGTGAGGGTAGCAAGGCGTCTTTATGCACACCCATTTTCATCGTGTTAGAGCGAAGTTCTAGCACCGCGATAATACGTTGTTCGCTCACTTTCCCCCGCAAACCGGCCAAGGTGCTGGCAATAGCCGTTGGGTGGTGCGCAAAGTCATCGTACAAGGTAATGTGATTTATCTCAGCAAGAACCTCCATCCGGCGTTTCACATTTTGAAAGCTCGCCAGTGCTTCAATAGCCAGTGATGGTTCAACCCCGACGTGCTGAGCTGCCGCAATAGCGCCTAATGCATTAGCTACATTGTGCCGACCGCTTAAGGACCAATTAACACGGCCCGCTAAATGACTCTGGTGATAAACGTCGAACTCACCTTCGCCAGCAGCAACTCGATCAGCACTCCACGCAGCATCGACTGAAGAACCCAGGTTAATTTTCTCAACAGGCGTCCAACAGCCCTGCGCGATCACTTCATTTAAATTTAAATCGTCTGCCGGACTAATTAATAGACCATTAGCAGGGACTGTACGCACTAAATGATGAAATTGGCGCTTAATCGCATCAAGACTATCAAAGATATCGGCGTGATCAAATTCAAGATTATTTAGTACGCAGGTTTTGGGTCGATAATGGACAAACTTCGACCGCTTATCAAAAAAGGCGGTGTCATATTCGTCCGCTTCGATTACAAAATAGTCTGATTCGCCTATGCGGGCAGAAATATCAAAATTCAGCGGAATACCGCCAATCAAAAACCCAGGCTTTAGCCCAGCGTAGTCCAAAATCCACGCTAACATCGAACTGGTCGTCGTTTTACCGTGCGTTCCCGCTACCGCCAATACCCACCTGTCTTTCAGCACGTGTTCGGCTAACCATTGCGCACCCGAGGTATACGGCAAAGCTAAATTCAATACCGCTTCTACTTCTTTATTGCCGCGTGATAAAGCATTACCAATGACGACTATATCTGGCTTTATTGCTAAATTTGCAGCGCTATAACCCTGCATTAACTCAACCCCTTCGGCTTCAAGCTGCACACTCATCGGCGGATAAACCCCCGCGTCTGAACCGGTTACGGTATGGCCCATGCGCTTTGCCATTACCGCTAACCCACCCATAAAGGTGCCACAAATACCTAAAATATGTACTCTCACGTCCTGTTTTCCTAGATAATATCGTCTACTACCATCTTACTGCAGATGGCTCAGACGTTTTAAATATTCTTTATTGTGACAGACCTATGACTAATCATAAACTTCAAGATATCCAGGTGAACGTTGCTACGACCTACATTGCCTCGTCTTCCGAGCCAGAAGCCGCGCGTTACGTTTTTGCCTATACCATCACTATTGAAAACAAAGGCGGAATTGAAGCTCAACTGCTCAGTCGTCATTGGATCATCAACGATGCCAATGGTAAAACGCAAGAGGTACATGGTGAAGGCGTGATTGGCGAACAACCGCATATTCAACCAGGGGAATCGTTTGAATACACCAGCGGCGCGGTGATTGAAACTTCAGTTGGTGCTATGCAGGGTAGCTACGATATGTTAGACGCCAATGGGGAGAAATTCACCGCCATCATTCCGCCTTTTTCTTTATCCATTCCTCGAACGCTACATTAAGCAGTAAGCTCTATGGCCACCTACGCCATTGGTGATTTACAGGGCTGTTATGACCCTTTGCGCCGTTTGCTGGATACGCTTAAATTCGACCCCGCGCATGATCAATTGTGGTTCACTGGGGATCTTATTAATCGCGGTCCTAAATCCCTTCAAACCTTGCGCTTTATCATCTCGCTAGGCGATAGCGCGCGAACTGTTCTGGGTAATCACGAATGCCACTTTTTAGCCGTCGCCTACGGACATAAAAAACCCCATAGAGCCGACACATTTGAACAACTACTAGCCGCAGAAGACGCGAAGGAGTTGATCGAATGGGTTCGTAAGCAACCGTTTATGTATGAAGACCATTCTTTAGGTTACAGCATGATTCACGCGGGCTTACCGCCGCAATGGTCACTCGCCGAAGCTCGGCAATACGCGCGCGAACTGGAAGCCACCTTTCAAAGCGATAACATTGACCAGTTTTTGGCCTCTATGTACGGCGACCAGCCAGACCGCTGGGATGCTAACTTAACGGGTAACGAGCGACTTCGTTTCGTTATCAACTGTTTTACCCGTTTACGCTATTGCGACGAGCAAGGACGATTACACTTAAAAGAGAAAGGAGCCATCGGCACTCAGGCAGAAGGTTTGCTACCGTGGTTTGAAGCGCCCAACAGAAAAACGCTGAACGATAGATTATTATTTGGCCACTGGTCTACGCTGGGCCTACATAAAAAAAATAATGCAATCTGTTTAGACAGCGGCTGTTTATGGGGTGGCAAACTCAGCGCGATAAAACTGGATGGTTCTGAGCAGATTATCTCTCAGGATTGCGATGCATCGTTAGATCCGTTTTAGATTTTTTGATACTCAATAAATGAAAAACTGAAGGCGTGCCTTTTATCCGCGGCGTGTTCGGTTTGTTCCATCAGCCGCCATTGATCAGCATCTATCTCGGGGAAAAACGTGTCCGCATCGAAATGATGATGAACGTGTGTCACGTATAACCTATCGGCCAGCGGCAACATTTGTTGATAAAAACTCGCGCCGCCAATCACCATCACTTCGGCCTCCTCTTTGACCGCATCTAGCGCCGCGTCAATACTATTGACGACCAACACACCGTCGGCTGTAAAGGCTGCGTCTCTCGTAACAACGATATTTTTTCTACCCGGTAGTGGCCGCCCAATCGACTGATAGGTTTTACGCCCCATTAAAATCGGCTTGGCCATGGTGATGGCTTTAAAATGTTTAAAATCATCCGGCAGGTGCCACAGTAATTCGTTACCTTTCCCAATGGCTCTGTTATCGGCCATCGCGACGATCATAGAAATCACTTATATCGCCACTGGCGCTTTAATCCCGGCGTGCGACTGATAGCCAACTATTTCAAAGTCTTCATATTGGTAATCAAATAAAGACTCTGGCGTGCGTGCAATTTTAAGTTGTGGCAATTCAAAAGTGTCACGAGACAACTGCAATTTAGCCTGTTCGAAATGGTTGTTATACAAGTGCACATCACCACCGGTCCAGACGAAGTCTCCCACCTCCAGGCCCGCTTGTTGCGCGACCATATGCGTTAATAAGGCATAACTGGCAATATTGAACGGCACGCCGAGGAAAAAGTCGGCAGAACGCTGATACAACTGACACGACAGACGGCCATTGGCGACGTAAAATTGAAATAACAAATGACACGGCGGCAGAGCCATCTCGGGTATTTGTCCAACATTCCACGCGCTGACGATTAAACGACGAGAGTCTGGTGTCTGTTTAATTTGTTCTAATACGTTACTGACCTGGTCAATACTCTCGCCCGATGGTGTTGGCCACGAGCGCCATTGATGCCCATAGACGGGGCCTAAGTCACCATTCTCGTCTGCCCATTCATCCCAAATGCTGACGCCTTGCTCTTTAAGGTAGGCCGTATTGGTATCACCTTTTAAAAACCATAATAGTTCGTGAATAATCGAACGCAGATGCAGTTTTTTGCTCGTAACTAGTGGAAAGCCCTGCGATAAATCAAAGCGCATTTGTCGACCAAATACAGACCGTGTGCCGGTCCCTGTGCGGTCTTCTTTATCGGCTCCATTTGCAAGAATATCCTGCATTAATTCTAAATATTGCTTCATTAACTACGCTCTTTTTTATAGGCTTTAAACATCAAATATGAACCCAATAATAACATCGGTACGGTTAGTAGTTGCCCCATGGTTAGCCAGCCAAAGGCCAAATAGCCTAGCTGTACATCTGGTAAGCGTACAAACTCAACTGAAAATCTAAACACACCATAACCGATCAAAAATAGGCCCGAAACGGCCATCGTGGGCCTGGGTTTATTCGAGTAGAACCAGAGAATCATAAACAGCGCAAAACCTTCCAGCGCCGCTTCATAGAGTTGTGAAGGGTGTCGCGGCAAATCGCCCAGGCCAGGAACCAACATGCCGAACGCCGAGTCGGTTGGCTTTCCCCATAGTTCGCCGTTTATAAAATTACCAATACGCCCCGCACCTAAGCCCACTGGAACCAATGGCGCGATAAAATCGGTCACCCTAAAAAAGCTATGATTATACTTTCTACCGAATAATGACATGGCGACCAATACGCCCATCAAGCCGCCATGGAATGACATGCCGCCTTGCCATATTTTAAATAGGATAATCGGGTTATTAATAAACTCCGGGAAGTTATAAAACAGCACATAACCGACTCGACCACCGAGCACCACGCCCATCGCTGAGTAAAAAATAAGATCGTCTATTTGCACGTCAGACCAGCCTATTTTCCGACTTCTTATGCGCCCTAAAAACCAGGCTCCTGCAAACC
>JASJGO010000041.1:0-39402 GCA_033791505.1 Cycloclasticus sp. | reverse complement strand
GGCGAAGCTTCTACGTGGGCACAATATAGAAGCACTGGAAATTCATGGCGACCTTGACCAGCGCGAAAGAGATCAGGTGCTGGTTCGTTTTTCTAATAACAGTTGCTCCGTACTGGTTGCTACCGACGTTGCCGCACGTGGATTAGACGTTAAATCCATCGGCATGGTGATCAATTATGAGTTACCACGCGACGCAGAAATTTACGTGCATCGAATTGGTAGAACCGGACGCGCCGGAGAAGCGGGGCTGGCAATGAGTCTTTTTGCAGAACACGAACAGCTTCGCGTTAAGGCGATTGAGAAATACCAAAACAAGCCTTGTTTGATCGATAGCCCGTTATCACTAGATCGCGATAGCAGCTTCAAACTATACCCACCGATGGTCACCATTCAAATTGACGGTGGTCGTAAAGATAAAATGCGCCCGGGTGATTTATTGGGCGCTTTAACCGGTGATGCGGGTTTAAAAAGTGAACAAATCGGTAAAATTGATATTTTTGACCGCTCTAGCTACGTTGCATTGGAACAGCAGGCCGTTAGACAAGCTCTCGATTACTTAACCGACGGTAAAATAAAAGGCCGGCCTGCTAAAGCGCGTAGAGTTAAATAGCATACATCTCTAGTCCAATAATTTTTAGTGATTGAACTCTCTAATAAGAATTTTATCTGAGCCTTCTGCATTCTTGCTTACCCAAAATATAATTAGAACTTCTTTAATCATTGGTAGTACAATTTTACATTGCTTTAAAAGGATCTTAAAGGAGCGCGAATGAAAAGGATTATCTTTCTAATTTTATTATTTACAAACGCTTTCTTAGTTGGCTGCGCGGGCATACCTCAAGCCCCAGTTTCTTTATCTGAAAACTTTTACAGCAATAACAGCCAAACCATAGGTGTCTACCTGGCACCGCTACCTAAACCAAACACTTTCTTCCCCGGTGCCGACTGCTTATTATGTATAGCTGTGGTAGAAGGTATGAACTCAAGTTTAACAAGCCATATCCAAACTTTAAACGTTAATGATCTTGAAAATCTGGACACCGAACTAGTCAAACTGTTGTCCAATCACTCGACTGACGTTCACTTAATTAAATCAACTATAGATATTGAAAAACTGGAAGATTTCGAAACTGAAGCGCTTAACTTTTCAGATAAAGACCACAGACCCCTTAAAGCAACCTTAGGTATAGATAAATTAGCCTACATAAACATTTATACTGCTGGCTCAACACGCCAATACAACGCCTATGTGCCGATTGAACCACCTACCGGGTCACTATATGGCAAGGTTTATTTAATTGATTTAAAAACAAATAAATACGATTTGTATGATGACCTAAGTTTTAAAATTAATGTTCAAGGCGAATGGGACGAACCACCCGCTTTCCCTGGTGTTACGAATGCTTTTTATCAGGCTATCGAGTCCGCTCGAAATAATGTGCTTACTTCATTCAGATAAATTATTTTAGGACAACTTAACATTCCATATGAAACTTCTTCCCATAGTTTTTATATTGTTAATGTTAGGCTGTGCGTCTCCAAAATTAGATGATTATACAAAGCATACATCTTTACCCTTTTCGGACCATTTGCAACAAGCTAGTTTAGTAATTAACGTTCAGCAAAATGAGCCGATAGATTTTAGAGGCGCTTATGAGCTGGGGCAAGAGCTAGAGCAAGCCGACATGACATATTATGTGTCTAGCGTTGAAGGTGCGGTAGCTCAAGTAATAACACATGCAATTTTAAATTCAAACCTGCAAAAAAATAAGCTCTCACAAAACCAGATTAAAGCAAATAAAATTTTAGCTCCTATCAAAACAAGCCTACATGGGCTAACTCACCAAAACTTAGTTCATCAAAGTGACACATACACATTCGGCAATAACGTAGCCACTAACGATGAAATACTTATCTCAAGCCACCCAATATTTTTTATATCCCAAGACTTTAAATCGATAACGCTTAAGCACCATATAAAAGCTCAGGACACACTCAAAGGTGAAATACTGTATGAAAATATGGTTGAAGTGATACCTGCAAAATTCAAGTTACAAAATTTAGAAGAAGAACTACAAAAAAACAAACTATCGATTCTAAAAAACATATCCCAAGAGCTTTATAAAGACTCTCTTAAACTTGCCATTGAAGACATGAAAGGAAGGTTTATAAAAAATAAAAACCAACAAAAAACATATAGCTTTGAGCACAATGGACAACCTCGATTTGAACGAGGCACATGGATTAAAAATGACATTAATAACATTGTTATAAGAAATCTACGCGGCTGGATTATCGCATTCCCTAAAACATTTCAAACAAAAGACTCATAACAAGAAGCTTAAGCGAACCTAAAAATACCATATCCGTATTTTTCTTCAGTTCTAACAAAATGTTGCGACCGCACATTTTCTGTTACAATCAATGCCTTAAGCCCTTTCGCTTTCAATAAACTTTGCTCTAAACACTCATGTTTCAACTCATCATTTCTCGTTCTAAAAGCCTAAAAAGCGATATTCTTTCTGGCTTAACCGTTGCACTGGCTCTCGTGCCGGAAGCCGTAGCTTTTGCCTTTGTAGCAGGCGTTGCTCCACTGGTTGGCTTATACGCAGCCTTTATGGTGGGCTTAATTACCGCCGTTATTGGCGGCCGGCCGGGGATGATTTCTGGCGCGACGGGTGCGCTGGCGGTTGTTATGGTTAGCCTGGTGGCGATTCACGGCGTGGAGTACTTGTTTGCCACGGTTGTTTTAATGGGTTTGCTTCAAGTATTGGCGGGGGTCTTCCGTCTGGGTAAATTTATACGACTCGTGCCGCATCCTGTGATGTTGGGTTTTGTTAATGGCCTCGCGATTGTTATTTTTCTGGCCCAGTTACAACAATTTCAATTTTTGGACAGCGCCACTGGCGAACTGGCCTGGTTACAGGGCAATCAAATGGCCTTGATGTTGGGCATGGTCGCTCTTACCATGGCAATCATTCATTTTCTACCTAAACTCACCAAGGCGGTTCCTTCATCACTGGTTGCTATCCTAACGATTGTTGCCATATCGGTTGGTTTGGATGTGGACCTACGAACCGTTCAGGACGTGTTAGTAGATATGAGCGGTGACCCGCTAGCGACGATTGCGGGTGGTTTACCCCAATTCCATTTCCCTTCTGTACCGCTAAATCTGGAAACGCTTAAAATCATTTTCCCTTACGCGCTGATTCTCGCCGCGATTGGTCTTATTGAATCCTTACTGACATTGACCTTGATCGATGAAATTACCGAAACGCGCGGTCGTGGCAATAAAGAGTGCGTGGGTCAGGGCGTTGCTAATGTAGCGACTGGATTTTTCGGTGGTATGGGCGGTTGCGCGATGATCGGGCAAAGCATGATTAACATTAACTCCGGTGGTCGAGGCCGGGCCTCTGGCGCATCAGCCGCGCTATTTTTACTGGCCTTTATTTTGGTCGGCTCTTCATTGATCGAAATGATTCCCGTAGCAGCGCTGGTTGGCGTGATGTTTATGGTGGTACTGGGTACCTTCGAATGGGCTAGCTTTCGCTTGTTAGGCCGTATTCCTACTTCCGACACGCTGGTCGGCATTACCGTCGCCGTGGTCACCGTCGCATCTGATCTAGCGATTGCCGTGGTCGTCGGGGTCATTATGTCTACGCTGGTTTTTGCTTGGAAACACGCCAAAAACATGCACTTTGAGATTGAAGAAAAAGATGGCGTTAAAATCTACAAACCCACCGGGCCGCTATTCTTCGCTTCTATTCATAACTTCCGCGAACACTTTGACCCAAACAATGATCCGCAGGAAGTGATTATCGATTTCGCGCGTTCACGCGTCTCCGATCACTCAGGCATTGAGGCAATTGATTCTTTGGCCGAACGTTACCTTAAGCTCGGCAAAACACTGCATTTGCGTCATCTAACGCCCGAATGTCAGTTACTTTTGCATAAAGCCAAGGATCTGATCGAAGTAAACGTTATTGAAGACCCTAAGTACGCTATTGCTGACGACGCACTAGATTCGTAAACCGTCTATAGCGAAGCCTGTACGCACTTGATAACGCCGTAATCGTATTCTTCATCCAAGGCTTCGTAGATCGGTTTAATACGGCCTTTAGACTCGTCTTCTAATGATTCGATGATGAGTACGATTTCTTGATATTCGCCATCTTCAAGGTCAAGTACCTGACGAACATCGAGTAAGCCCACCTCAATAGCATCAGCTAAATGGCCATAAACCGTGTTTACCTTGGTGTTTCGCTGCGTTGCAATTTGCTCCACACTGAAGCCATCCTGATACAGTAATAAGGTTTCGTTAACCGTTGCGCTTAAACGGTTATTGAGCAGCTCAGCCAGTGGATACTTTGCGATTTCTGCCAGAAACTGTTGGCCATAACGATTAATTTTTTGGTCGCCAACGCCCGAAATATAGCGCATATCCGCCGTTGTATTTGGGCGCTTTTTAACCATTTCTTGCAAAGTCACGTCGTGAAAAATCACGTACGGCGGCACACCCGCTTCGTCCGCCAACTGGGTTCGCAGTGCACGTAGCGCCTCCCATAACGGCAAGTCTTGTGGCCGAACGGGGCTTTTAGTCTTTTTCTCGGCGCCGAGCTTTTCTTCTTTTAGCTGCTTTCTTAATTCCAACGCCTGTTCGCCACGCAAAACCGGCCGACATTTTTCCGTCAGCTTCAATGAGCCGTAGCTCTCAGCCTCGACGTTCAAATACCCTAAGGCGATGAGTTGCCTAAAAATAGTCCGCCATTCGGTCATTGAAAATTCTTTCCCAATACCAAAGGTACTGACTTTATCGTGCCCGTTTTGCAAAACACGCTGGTCGGCCTTGCCCATTAAAATATCAATGATGTAGTTCACGCCGAAACGCTGCTCGGTGCGATAAATGGTCGATAGTGCCTTTTGCGCGGCGACGCTGCCATCCCATTTTTCTGGTGGTGAAACACAGTTATCACACGCGCCACAAGCTTGATTAGACGCTTCATCAAAATAATTCAACAACGCCTGCCGACGACAGGCAATTAATTCGCAAAGCCCAAGCATCGATTCCAGTTTATTGTGCTCCGCGCGCTTATGCAGTTCATCCGCCGTTGAGTTTTGTAAAAACTGCCGTAGCGTTAGCACGTCTTGTAGACCGTACGCCATCCAGGCATTAGCTGGCTCCCCGTCACGCCCTGCACGGCCGGTTTCCTGATAATACGCCTCGATACTTTTCGGCAGGCTCAGGTGCGCGACAAAACGCACGTCTGGCTTATCGATACCCATACCAAAGGCGATGGTAGCGACAATAATAACGCCGTCTTCGCGTAGGAATCGCTGCTGATTCTTTTGTCGTGTCTCTTGTGGCAAGCCCGCGTGATAAGGCAAGGCGGTTCGACCTTGCTCACTCAACCACTCGGCGGTCGCTTCTACTTTTTTACGCGACAGGCAATACACGATGCCGGCGTCATTCGGGTGGTTCTCCTGTAAAAAACGCCACAATCTCTGCTTGGGATTATTGCCCTCAGAAATGGCGTAATGGATATTGGGGCGGTCAAAACTATTGATGAAAACGCGCGCGTCTTCTAGCTGAAGTTGCGTGATAATTTCATCGCGCGTGCGCTGATCCGCCGTGGCGGTTAACGCAATGCGCGGAATAGTTGGGAATCGCTCGTGAAGGATTCTTAGTTTTTGATATTCGGGACGAAAGTCATGCCCCCATTGCGACACGCAGTGCGCCTCATCAATTGCAAACAGCGCAACATGGCAGCGTTCCAGCATCGATAACATCGCTTCATTCAGCAGTCGCTCAGGCGCCACGTAGAGTAAATCGAATTCGCCATTCAATAGTTGTTGTTCGACTTGCCGAGCTTCTTTTATTGTCAACGTTGAATTCAGATACGCCGCTTTAATGCCGAGCTGTTGGAGTGCATCCACTTGGTCCTGCATCAGCGCTATCAAAGGGGAAATGATAATCGCCGTGCCTTCGCGTAATAAAGCTGGAATTTGATAACACAACGATTTACCGCCGCCGGTCGGCATCAACACAAATGCGTCACGCCCCTCGACGAGTTCAGTAATAATCTCATCTTGTGGCTGTCGAAATTGATCGTAACCAAAGGTTGACTGTAATACGGCCTGGGCGTGATTCATGCAGAAAAATTCGTTTAAAGGGGTTAATTATCGCATAAACAGAAGAAGCCCTGAGTAGACTGTATAATGTTGATTTTGCTCCATTGACAACGACTCCATGCTGAAACTCAACAACGTGTCCCTTCGCCGGGGCGTTCGCTTATTGTTTGAAAAAGTATCCTTTACTATCCATAACGGTCAGCGGGCCGGTATCAGTGGTGCAAATGGTTGCGGTAAGTCCAGCTTATTCGCCATGATATTGGGTGGAATACAGCCCGATATCGGTGACTTTTCCATCCAGTCTGGCTTTGTTATCGCGCACGTTGCGCAAGAACTCTCGTCCACCGAGCAGGCCGCGATTGAATTTGTTATCGATGGCGACACGGAACTACGCAACATTCAGGCAAAGATTTCCCTCGCCGAACAACAACACGACGGCCATCGCACAGCAGAACTGTACGCAGAACTGGAAACCATCGATGGCTATACCGCTAATTCCCGCGCGGCTATTTTATTAAGCGGTTTGGGCTTTAAACAAGCAGAGTTAAACAACCCCGTTTCAACCTTTTCTGGCGGTTGGCGAGTGCGCTTAAATCTGGCTAAGGCCTTAATGTGCCGCTCAGATATGCTACTGCTCGATGAGCCGACCAATCACCTGGATCTAGACGCCGTTATTTGGCTACAGGATTGGCTGCAAAGCTACCCAGGCACACTATTACTTATCTCGCATGACCGCGATTTTCTGGATGCCGTGGTCGGCCACGTATTACACTTCGAGCAGCAAAGCGCTAGCTTATACACGGGCAATTACTCTCAATTTGAACTCGCCAGAGCCGAACGTTTAGCTCAACAACAAGCCAGCTATGAGAAGCAGCAAAAAGAGCGCGCGCATATACAACTTTATGTCGATCGCTTTAGAGCGCAAGCCACTAAAGCAAAGCAGGCACAAAGCCGACTTAAAGCGCTAGAGCGAATGGAAGTGATTTCCGCCGCGCATATTGACTCGCCATTTCATTTTGAATTTTTCAAACCCGATCGTGTTTCAAATCCACTGATCAAGGTTGAAAAGGCTACCTTAGCTTATGGTGAAACGGTTATTTTAGACACTATTTCACTGTCGATAAAACCCGGAGATCGACTCGCACTATTGGGCCCAAATGGCGCGGGCAAATCAACGCTTATCAAATTATTAGCCTCAGAAAACAGCCCTACGAGCGGCTCAATCGATGCGGCTGAAAGCCTAAAAATTGGCTATTTTGCCCAGCACCAACTCGAACAGCTCGATCTTAACGCCTCACCCTTGTTGCACTTGCAAAGGCTTGATAAAGAAGCAACCGAGCGCGATTTACGCAACTTTTTAGGTGGTTTCGGTTTTCACGGTGATAAAACCATGGAAAACGTAGCGCCGTTCTCTGGCGGCGAAAAAGCGCGTCTGGTGCTTGCCATCCTGGTCTATCAAAAACCTAATTTATTGCTGCTCGATGAACCGACCAATCACCTAGATATTGAGATGCGTCACGCATTGAGCTCAGCATTACAGGACTTTAGCGGCGCGATGATTATCGTATCGCACGATCGACACCTACTGCGCACCGTTACCGATCAATTTCTCTTGGTCAGCGATGGCAAAGTAATACCGTTTGACGGCGATTTAGACGACTACGCCGACTGGGTTAAAAACCAAACTCGCGCCCCGGAGTCCGACGCCTCGCCCAGCAAAGATCAGCGCGGCAAAAAACAGCAACAAGCCCACAGTAGGCAACAACAAAAACCATTGCGCGATGCCTTAAAAAAAGCCGAGAAACAGCTTGAAAAACTGTATGCTAAGCAACAGAACTTGGAGCAACAACTCGCCGATGGAGACGTGTATAACCAAGAGAATAAAAAGCATTTGGCAGAATTAATTGAAGCCAAAAATAAACTCGATAGAGAGTTAGAGAAAACGGAAGAGACCTGGTTAGAAGCCCAGGCCGCTCTTGAGGAGGCTTAATAAATGATCATGAAGGAACTTTTAAGCCTTCTTGCCATTGCTCTCACCTTCGTCGCGTTTGCACCATACATCCATTCAATCCTTAATAGGCAAACCCGGCCTCACGTTTTTTCCTGGTGTATCTGGAGCACCACAACGCTGATTGTTTTTTTTGCTCAACTGGATGATGGAGCGGGTGTTGGCGCCTGGCCGACCGCTGTATCTGCCTGCATTACTGGCTTTGTGGCTTACCTAGCCTATAAAAATAAGGCCGACGCCGGTATAACTAAAATCGATGTGTTGTTTTTCTTAGCGGCTTTATCGTCATTGCCTTTTTGGTATCTAAGCTCTGACCCCTTATCAGCCGTCATCATCCTAACCATCATTGATACCCTTGGTTTTGCACCAACTTTCAGGAAAACCTATGTTCGCCCATTTGAAGAAGGTCAATCATTCTTTGCACTGATTGCCATTCGCAATGCGGTCGCCATTATGGCGCTTGAGCACTTTTCAACTACCACTGTGTTATTTCCTGCCGTTATTGCCTGCTCCTGCTTGCTTTTATTAGTGTTAATTGCTTATCGTAGGCGCATCTTACTTACTAAACTTAACGCTAAAAAACCGCATGAATGAAGTAACACATAAAGACCCCTTACACGGCCTGACCTTAGAAAGCATCGTGACTGAGCTGGTCAAGCATTACGGCTGGGAAAGCCTAGGCCAGCAAATTAATATTCGCTGCTTCACTAGCGATCCATCGATTAAATCCAGTCTGAAGTTTTTACGCAAAACGCCGTGGGCGAGAAAAAAGGTTGAGACGCTCTACCTCACGACAAAAAACAGTGTTTGGAAGCACTAAATAGGCTTAGCCAAAAATTCCAATTTTAACGACCACCCATTAATAAGCCTAAGCAAAAAACACCCGCCTATTAATGCAAATTCGAACAGATCTGTAACGTTTTGTTGGCGTTCGAGCTAACTCCTCCCTTCTACTAGTGCGACCAGCATTTGCGATGGCTAAATTATTTTTTCGTCCTTGACACATTTTTTAAAATACTGTCTATACTAAATTGACCCGATCAGCTGCACGACAACTGGTTTTTATAATGCTTTTATTTTAAAGATACTGAAATCATGAAAAACATAACGCTTAAGTCTAAATTTTTAATCGCCATTACTGCCGGTGTTATATCCCTTTTAGTCGTCATGTTCGGCGTCCGATTGATGGGCAAAGTAACCGACTTTGCCTACTTAGAGCGCCAACATATCATTGCCATTAGTAATATAGATTTCGAGCTTGCACGCCCGACTAGCAAACGAAACCTTCTATTGGAGAACGCAATAAAAGCCCATGAGCAACCAAAGAAGCTTGAAAATGCAATTTTTGGTATTGAAAAACTACTTTTCCGGCTATTGGGCCAGGGATATTTACTAGACCTTGCTGCCAAAGATGTATTTGATTTGGAAGATGTCATTGACTACCTTAAGAAAATCTCATCGACTAATTTAACCGCTCAACAAGTGAGGGATATGGATAAGCTCATGTACGAGCCTAGAACTAATACAGAGGCATTTGGTGCAGGACTTCGCGATGCCGCTGGTTTTGTTAAAACAGTCGTTAACCTATTAGTTTTATTAAGTCTTGGCGGGCTGATTGGCTTAATCATTAATATGATGCGGACAACCCTACCTCCTCTAGAACAAACCGTCTCCGTCATGGCAAGAGTAGCAAAAGGCGACCTGACGGCGAAAGTCGAAAATATAAGTGGTGGCGAAATTGGTCAAATGCAATTGTCCACCATTGAAATGATTAAGGGCTTACGCACTATGATCGAGGGTATCACTCAAGTTGAAGACGATTTAACTGCAGCGACACGCAACGCATCTGTAGTGACCGTTCAAATGGCCAAGGGCGTTAACACGCAAAAAGCAGAAACTGAGAACCTTGTCGCCTCAATAATCGAAATGAGCAGCGCCACCGATGCAGTTACTGCTGCCTCGTCTAACGCTGAAGCCTCAGCCGAAGAAGGAAATCAAGCGGCAGCCAGAGGCAAAGAAGTCGTTATTGATACCGTAAATTCAATCAACGAATTATCTGATGAAGTTGCATCAGCCGTTAATGCGATTAACCTTATAGAAAAAGATAGTGAAGATATTGATTCTGTGGTCAAAATGATCCAGGACATTACTGAACAAACCAACCTTCTGGCGTTAAACGCTGCGATTGAAGCTGCTCGCGCGGGTGAACACGGAAGAGGCTTTGCCGTTGTCGCCGATGAAGTACGGACATTGGCTCAACGAACTCAAACGTCTACACAAGAAATACAAGCTATGATCGGTAAACTTCGCACCAGTACTCGCTCTGCCGTCGATGTCATGGATCGTAGCCATGCCAGGGCAAAAATGAGTGTTGAGAAAGCAACGCAAACAAGCGAAGTGATTGAAGAAGTAGTCGTTTCAGTCTCTACAATGATGGGGCTTAATAAAAAAATCGCCTTGGCCGCCAATGAACAATCCATTGTTACTAGCAAAATCAATGCGAACACAAAAATAATTAGTGATGTCGCAGACCAAACTGCCGCAGGCGGAGAAAAGGTCTCTCAATCAAACGACCTTATGGTGAATTTATCACAGAAATTAGCCTCTATGGTTAACCAGTTCCGGCTTAAGTAGACTAATTGAACTCTCTAACTTTAACGAGATGAACACTGGCTACTGTCGAATGGCCACGTCTGATTCACATCGCTCGAGTGGTAAAAAGGGCTAATTGGCTGTATCGATGAAGATAAAAACAGTTACCTCATAATAGAAACCATTTTATTCTGATATAGCTAACTGGGCTCAGCTTCTTTTTTCAATCCCCTGGCAAACACAACCAGCGTGGTGCCCGCAAATGCGGCTAAGAACCAAATCCAACCGTGCAAGCTACCCGATACGACGCCGCCTATTAAGGCACCTACATTACAACCAAAACCAATCGTCGCGCCATAACCTAGAAGTAATCCACCGAAGGCCGTAGCCACAAACTCCGAAAAAGTTAAGCGCCACCTAAATTTAAACCTTGCCGTCAATATAGCCACTGCTAAAGCGCCGGCTATAATTCCTATGTTCATCACCGACGTTGCATCATCCAACAAGCCACCTGCCAATGCACGTTCTGCTGCCGGTTGCACCCAGTAGCCCCAGAAATCCAGGTCTAAACCCAGCCCTAACCACTCGCTGCCTTTTGCGCCCCATAATGGGAATGCATTAGCGACTGACCAGGGGCGTCCAGCCACTCCCACGGTAATAAAGTTGAGCACGGCCAAGGCCAGCCCACCGAGCAATAAAACCCTTCCTGAGCCTGGACTCCATAAAGGATCAACTTTGCCATAACGCTGCTTCTCTACCGTTCTGAACAGCCAATAAAAGCCACCGGCTATTAGCGTATTGACCAACACCGCGCCCCATACACCCACAAGACTGGTCCAATCAACGGGTAGAAAATTGGTTTGATTCATCCACCAGCCATAATGGGCGGATGCCAACAACGCGCCAACAGCAAACGTTATCAATGCAATCAGCATCTTAAATTGCCCACCACCACTGTTATATAACGTGCCCGAGGCACAACTGCCAACGAGTTGCATACCGATGCCAAACATAAAAGCACCCGCTATTAGGGAGGCTCCAATGGGTCGAATATAGGCAAAAACTGCTGTTCCCCATAAACTTCCTTCCGCTAATACGGGCAAAATTAGCGCCGAAGCGACCACTAACATCACCATCTGCGCACGCAACCAAAGACTTTTTCGTTCCGATACCATCCGTCGCCAGCCATTAGAAAAACTGAACGTAGCATAAAACAACACCGCGCCTAAGGCATAGCCCAGTAACAATAAAATGGCCTGATTTTGCCCCGCAGTTTGTAGTACAAACCAGGCGCTTAGGGCCATCAGGACAAATAAAGAAGCGGCTTTTATAATGACAATCGAGCACAACGGCGAAGGCTCGCTAACGATATAGCGTTCCGCAGGTGTATTTACCTCAGCGTTCATTGCTTGTTCCAAAAAAATTGAAGATCATACATCATCAGACTAAATGGTTCTATTAAGCGCATTATACGAACTTATCGATCTATGCAATAAATGCTTTTAATTCAGCTTATTATTCTTAAAAGGCATATAAAACTTAAATACACCCATAAATTAGCCGTTTTTTATCAAAACCCGTTAATTTCTGCTGCGCACCTTTCTTATTTATTTGTAGATGAAACCTGATCAGGCTGCCTGATAAATAGTGTTCGCCGTAAATGGCTCGATTTTACTTTAGCTTTTTATGCTTCCGGTTTACCGAGTGTATTAGAGTTATTGGCGGCTTCTTCCTCGCGGCGAACTGCCGACAGCGCTGAAGCGACTATTCCTGTTGGTACGGCGACAAAGACCAGTCCCAAGATTAGTATAATGAACGTGAACAGCCTCCCCGCCAACGTGATTGGGTACATATCTCCATAACCTACCGTGGTCAGCGAAACAACCGCCCACCATAACGCATCGAATATCGATGTGTAAACTTCCGGTTGCACCTCATGTTCAAAGTAATAAATACCAAATGCTGCGAAATACAACAACACCAATATGGCCGATAGAATAATCACCAGTTCTTCTTTAGCTTTAACCATGGCTTTAGCAAACCGGTTCAAGGCGCGGTTGTATCGGGTGAGTTTCAACAGACGAAGAATTCGCAAGAGTCTTAATAATCTTAACGCCCTCAAATCCAAAACCAGTGCCAAATAAAACGGCAAAATTGCTATCAAGTCGACCAAGCCGTAAAAACTGAATATGTATCGCAACTTGTTTTTTGCGCTGTAGATTCGATATAAATATTCAGCAGTAAATAAAACCACGACAAGCCTCTCCGACCATAGAAAAAACAAAACAGTTGAGTCACTAAGGTCGGGCAGTGTTTCAAAAGAAAAACAAACAACAGAGTATAGGATAAGCGAGGTAATGATCCACGTCGCAGCACGCGAATCCAGATAATTTTTTGCGCCGCTATCAATCATTTAAGTCTCCATAAAAGTCGCTGATGTATAAATCGGTCCGCCTTGATCTCCCGCCAGGTCGACCAGCTCTTTTGTCCCTGTTATAAACTCACGCCAAAGTGCCCCAACACCGTTACCAGCAACCAATAACAAGCCACTGTAATGGCTATAGACAATCCCATGCTGAGGTAGAAATTAATACCCTGGCGCAAAAATAAGGGGAGGGACACAAACAGGGCCAAAGAAGGAAGAACCAGCCAAAAAACACTCGTCGCCAGCGTACTTACTTTTTCAACGTCTTGAGTGTCTACGTACAGCCAGAGCATCGCCAGTACTGATACTAATGGAATTGACGCTAATAGCGCACCAATAAAGGAACTCCTTTTTGCCACTTCGGAGATAACTACGATCAGGGCAACCGTTATCACAATCTTAATTAGGTAATAAATGGCTCCACCCTCACTGGATTATTGATACTTTACGGTTAAACAAGGCTAGTCTACAGACATTTTTCCTGTTTCAAGCCAGTGTGTACACTCATCGCCCAGCTCTTTTACAGCTCGCTGTTCATATTTATCGACTTCACCGGCTTGAAGAACCTCACGCCAACGCCCATTGGTACCTTTGTGAATGAACGTTTGCGCGCCACCCTCCCAAAATGCGCCACCGAGAGGTACGCTTTTTGTAGCGTGAGCTTTCATATAATCAAAACTGCAGTGACGCAATATGTGCTCCCACTTTTTGTCATCAATTGGCGTTTCGAGGAACTCCGCAATTCGGCGAATTTCTCCAGCCATATTAGTTTTTAGATTGGCAAAGTGCACAAAATGGACGTTGGGTAAATCCCTGATCGCCCACCAGGACCTGATGTTTTGCCAAAAGGGCCACCAGGGGTGTCCATCATGATCGAGCCATTCATGGTAATACTGCGTGATTGAAGCTGGCGGCTTTTCAATCGGCGGCCCTACTCGGCCCGGCGTGTCATTTAGCGCCGCATACCACGCGTCGTTAGCCCTTGAATGGTGGTTGAACATGCTCCATAAGACATCTCGACCATCCCTGCCGATGTATAGATATTTCGCTTTTTTGGAAAAAACCAGTGCATCAACCGGTAAGTGTGTTTTAAGAAATCGTCGGTGCGTCTGCGCTTCCACCGCAGGTAGCTTTACTTCCTTCGGTGGAACTCTCAGGTCCATCCAAGGCGACATCTCAGCGACATCTAACCCTTCTTCACCATTAAATAATAATTGCGAAACAATCTGTTGCATCCAGGTCGTTCCCGACTTGGCGTAAGTGGCGATTATGATATCGTCGTCGCGGAACTTAAAGTCGTTCCAGATGGTTGAATCAAAGTGGTGGTTTTGAAATTCACGTAACTTTTTAGGGTATATCGTATCGTCCATGTAACACTCCTGTATTTTAGAAAAAACTAGGCCAGGTTTAAGCTAACAAAAACGATTCACTTAATCAGGCGATTTTCTGTTTCTAGCCAATTCAACCATGGCTCCGCTTATCACTCGAAATGATGAACGCAGCAACATTCCAGCCAGTAGCGTCGCGAGGATGATATCGGGCAAGCCCGAATCAAACAACCATACGCCCGCGGCCGCCAGGATGACCGATAAGTTTGAAGCAATGTCATTTCGTGAGCACTCAAAGACAGAACTCATATTGATATCTTCGCGTCGGTGCTGCCAAAGCAAGTAGAGACACGAGGCATTACCGATTAAACTCAGCAAACTAAAAAGCCCCATCAATTCGTAGGAAGGAATCACCGGGTAAATAATTCGATGTACTACCTGAACTATAACCAGACTTGCAGCCAGAAAAATCAGGCTCCCTTTAAATAAAGCCACTCTCGCCTTGGTAGATGCTCCTTTAGACACAGCATACAGACTCAAGCCATAGGTTAGCGCATCACCCAGATTATCCAAACTATCGGAAAATAAAGCACTGGACTCAGCAATGTAAGCCGCTATAACAATGACAATAAACATCATCGCATTGATCCACAGCACCTTAATAAGGGTGCCGCGTTGCCTTTGCTGCAAAAACTCTAATGCGCTGTTATCTTCACAACAAGAACCCACTTAGTTCTCCTTTTTAGCCGTATTTATAAGGTGCCCTTTTACATCCTCCGCCATACTCTGCGCTATGACGTTTCCTTTACCTGCTCTTTTTGCCCTGTACATCAATCGATCGGCCATTTTGCTCATTTCAGCCAGCGTAAAGCTCGTCGGCTTGGCCGTGAAAACCGCACCAATACTCGCGCTGATATCGATCATATTGCCTTTGATATTTTTAATGCTGGATATTTCTTTTATAAATTTATTGGCCAAGTATTCAAGCTTCACTTTACTCCCTGCCCCGTATAAGCAAACTACAAATTCGTCTCCGCCAATTCGGCCTACAATATCGTTTTTACGACTATGCGCAGTCAAAATATCCGCCACTTCGCACAAAACCAAATCCCCAATATCGTGGCCAAAATTATCATTAATGGGCTTGAAATTATCCAGGTCTATAAACATTAGCGCCAGAGAATCTTTATTTCGAATCGCGAGGCTGCGTAAGTGTTCGCTGACTTCATTGAATAAAAGCCGATTAGCTAGCCCAGTTAAAGGATCGGAATAGGAGGCCATCCTTAAAACCTGGTTTCTAGGCTCGATAATCGAAGCTAAAGTAAAATTACTTCCGTCTATTTCCAGTGGTGCCAGGCCTATTTGAATTTGAATCTCCTCTCCACTTTTACTCACAGCTTGAAGCATTCCCCCAGAGCTCATTGCTCGAGTTGATGGTGCTGCGTTGTAGTTTTTCAACACCTTTTTATGCGATGCCCTCTGACTGGCTGGCACTAGATCGTTAACACTAATACCGTATAATTCATCTTCACTGAAACCAAGCAGATCCTGAACTTTAAAATTTGAGAAGACGATCACTCCATCCGAATTTGTTAACACTACCCCAATAGGTAAGGTATCCAAAATTGATAACAGGGCTTCATCGGTAAACTTAAAATTTGTCATCGTTAACTTCGTCTCTATACGACATTTTATTAAGCAATAATCCGTTTAACCAATTAACAAAATAAAGCTTATTTAAAAGATTATATTTTAACCTCCCTTCAGCATTTATATCTGGATTCTAGCACTACTTTTCCTCTTCACTGGACAATGCCGCCAATAAACTGATAAAGGCCCCTACAGACTCTTCCGCAGCAGACTCATCCAGCGTGTGATAGCCAATAGTCGGGATCTGTATCGTAGTGCCATCAACCAGGCCATTTGACGCGGCTATTATTCTACCCAGTTCGGTACTGCCTAATGATCGTGGCTTTTCACCTTTACTTATCAAACGTTGATTATCAGCTTCTACGTACTTATCCTTGAACAAATAACTAATGTTATTTTTTTTACACAAGCCTTCAACAAGCTGAGTCGCCTCTTTATTAAACGGCGCGTTAGCATCTTTCTCGCGCAAAACCAGTAGTTGTTTATTCGCGTCATCTAGACTGGGAAACGGGCTGGTATCAACAACAAACAGCCTGTTTGTCGAGCCACCAAATCGGCGAAACCACTCCAATAAATAGCGCCAACTTTTGCCCGCCTCTTCTTGCGCGGTAAAAAATGCCGTGCCCTGGAAACCCAGACTAAACAGGTGCACGAGTGCAGCAGCGGTTAATACATTATCCAGTTGCGCTTCTAGTCGCCCCTGCTTTATTTTGAGTTTGTCTTTAAAAGCGATAGGCGTTCCAGCTACGGCATCATTGAAGCCTTCGAGCTCAAAAATAAGGTTATTTCTATACTCACAAACGTATGACCTTTTAATAACGCCTTTCCCCCTGTATGCACCAGACCATGGTTCATAAGCAAAAACGGGGTCCGACTGGAATCGTTCGTTCACTTTTGTCATCAACTCTTCAGAAACGGAATTATTCAACAGGTCGGTCCGATTGGCCGCGATAAAGGCGGCGAACTGAAATTCATTAGGGCCGGTACAAATAAGCCCGTGCCGATCAATGTGCGCAGAAAACATCGCGCTAAACGGTTTGTTACCCTGCGCAACCAGTAGCCCTTCGTACCATGTAACGTGCGCACCACGCTCTTCCAGTTCACGTTGCAACACTCTAAAAAAAGAATGTTCTGCACCCACCACACTAGGTTGTCGTATCAGCTCTTTTAGTAAATCAATAAATTCAGTACTTAACATGTGTGTCTCTCGTCATTACTAAGAAAAGTCCAACGCGTATGACGAAAGACGTTCAGCGAAAATCGATAGCCTTTGTGGATTATGAAATACAAACTTAAGATGGGCAATCGCTTTCACTAAACGATACCAAAAAACCATGCTAGCTCATCACTAGTTATATTAACGAGGTAGTAAAATGTGATATTTATCGAGGCTTGAATTCTGACTTTATTTATAACTAAAAAAATAAAGCATATCCCGGTATGTTTTTTAACTCGACTAGCATATTGCTTAAGTCTGCAAGGATAAATCCCTGGCTGAAATCTAAGCCGTAACGACTAATTGAATGGGCTCATGCAAATACGGTTGAGGCATCAAATACCGGGCCGTCTACGCAGACGCGCTTCATCGCTATGCCCTCATCGGTAGTCACTTTAACCACACAGCCGGCGCAACCGCCAACAGCGCAGGCCATGTATTCTTCTAGCGATACCTGGCAAGGCAGGTCGAATTCTTTCGCCAGCGCAGCCACCGCTTTTAGCATCGGCGTGGGGCCACAGGAATATATCTCTACCTGTTGTCTCTCTTCTTTACTCAGCGACGTTAACCAGTCGCGCGCAAGCTCGGTGATATAGCCCTTATAGACCCCTTTAAAACCCTGCAAACTGGCTAAACGACTAGGAACACCCCATTGCTCTAATAAGGGCAAACAGTCGCTAATATCGTCTGATATCGCGTCGACATTCAATTTTGAAACTTGCCTTGCGAAAGGAAAAGGAACTTCTGAACCCATAAACACTAGCGGACGGATACCGGGGTGACGTTCTTTAATCGTTTCAGATAAACAAATCATCGGCGGAATGCCTACGCCACCGCCCAATAATAGTGCTCTGGGGCGTTTTTCATTTAATTCAAAGGGCTTTCCTATTGGCCCCATCAGGCTAATATATTCACCTGGCTTACGCTGGGCGAGTAACTGCGTACCTTCACCCACCGTTTTAAATAAAAACTCCACCCAGCCTTCTTGCGCCGATGCACGCATAATCGATAAAGGGCGCCGCATTAGTCGTTGTGGGTCGCACTGTAGATGGGCAAACTGACCCGCCTGAGCTGATTTTGCACATTTCGGTGCATGCACTCTCAATACGAACTGGCCTTCTTCAAAAGCCTGCTGCGAGAGGATTTCCGCCTCTTCAACGAAGATAGTGTTACGTGTGTTTTGTTGCATTATTTTTTGAAAACTACGCGGCCATTGACGATCGTGTGCGTCACCTGTCCTTTCATTTGTTGCCCTAAAAAGGGAGTGTTCAGACCTCGGCTAAGCCAGGTTTTTTCGTCAACCTGCCAGGCTTTATCGGCGTCTACGATACAAATATTGGCCGCCGAATACCTTGTTAAACTACCCCTGTCTAAACCTAGAATTTTGGCCGGCCCTGTAGCCAATCGATCGACCATCTGGCTTAGCTCTAGCAACCCTTCGTCCACAAGCCTCAGCATCAGTGGTAGTACCGTTTCCAGGCCAGAAATACCCGCTTCGGTCGAAGGGAAGGGCGCCTGTTTAGCCGCTTCTTCGTGCGGCTGATGACCTGAACTTACGCTCACAACCCCTTTCGCAACTGCTGCCCGGAGCGCATCTCTGTCTGCATAAGTTCGTAGCGGCGGTGAGGTATGATAATTCGCATCAAAGGTGCCAACGTCTAACTCTGTCAGGTGTAGCTGATAAGCGTGCACGTCCGCGCTGATGGCTATATGTTCAAACTTCGCACGGGTTAGCATAGCTATTGCTTCAGCCGAAGAAATGCCCGTCAAATGAACTCGCGCTCCGGTTTCTTGCGCTAACACAATAATTTTCGCGATGGCGACCGTTTCGGCCGAAACTGGAATGCCGGACAAACCTAACTTGGAGCTCATAGCGCCATCGTGAACACAACCGTCGTCTTTAATCGTTACCTCTTCTGGCTTAAGCACCACGAGCAAGTCATGCGAACTAGCATATTGCAGCGCACGCCTTAGTACCTGAGCGCTTATATTGTTATTGGGCGCCTGGCTGACGGCTACACAGCCCGCTCTTTTCAGCGCATACATTTCGCTCAGTGTGCTACCTTCCAGGCCTATCGTTAACGCGCCTAATGGCAATACTTCCGCGTAGCCCGCCAGTTCTGCTTTATCTAGAATTAACTGCACCACCGCCGGTGTGTCTAATACGGGCTTCGTATTAGGCAAGCAACAAACAGCCGTATAGCCAGCCGCTACCGCCGCCCTTGTTTCACTTTTAATGCTGGCTTTTTGCTCGTAACCAGGCTCTCTTAAGCTGGCATTTAAGTCGATAAACCCCGGCATCACCAGCTTATCGGTCGCGTCTATCGTTAATTTTGCGACAAAGCCGTTTGGCGACCGGCCAATACCTTGTATTTTGCCGTCGCCGATATAAACGTTTTGCACGCCATCACGATCATTCGCCGGGTCTATCACGCGGCCATTTTTAATGCAGATATTCACGACTGATGCCCCATTGCGTTATGGCCTAGCGTGAGCCCCATCACCGCCATACGGACGGCAATACCATTGGTCACTTGTTGCAGAATCACTGAGTTGGGGCCATCGGCCACTGCCGCGTCCATTTCTACACCACGATTTATTGGCCCAGGGTGCATGACGATGACGTCTGATTTGGCGTACGCCAGGCGCTCCTCTGTGAGCCCGAAGCATTCGAAATATTCGTGCTCGCTGGGCAATAAAGCGCCGCCCATTCGTTCGCGTTGCAGGCGCAGCATAATAACAACGTCCACGTCATCCAGCCCCGTTCGTAAATCACCGTATACGTGTACGCCGAGCGAATTGGTATCGCTTGGTAATAAGGTCTTAGGCGCAATAACCCGAACCTCTTTTGCCCCCAGTGTGTTCAGCGCCTGAATCTGGGAGCGCGCGACCCTCGAGTGCAAAATATCACCAATAATGGCCACCTTGAGCTTGCTAAAGTCTTGCTTTTCGCGGCGAATGGTAAACATATCCAGCATCGCCTGAGTCGGGTGCGCATGTCTGCCGTCGCCAGCATTAATGACGCTGATATGGGGGGCAACGTGGCGGGCAATAAAGTGCGCTGCACCGCTGTCTGAGTGACGAACGATAAACATGTCTACCTGCATCGCTTCCAGGTTACGAATCGTATCGAGGATGCTTTCTCCCTTAGTCGTCGCCGAGGTAGCTATATTAAGATTGATAACGTCCGCTGATAATCGTTTTGCCGCCAGGTCAAACGTGGTGCGCGTTCGAGTGCTATTTTCGAAAAATAAATTAACGATCGTTTTACCGCGTAGCAGAGGAACTTTTTTCACCGCTTGATCGGCAACGCCGGAAAATGACTCAGCTACATCCATGATGTCGATCAGAGTGTCTTTCGATAGACCGTCGATAGTGAGAAAATGACGCAGCTTGCCCTGATCGTTTAGTTGTAAGCTGGAACTATCAGGTGCTTTGAAGGACGTGCTAGCAGGGTCTTTGCTAGGTCTCATATCAGTCAATTCCGGTTGGTTTCTAGCGCCAACGGCGCTGGTCCGGTCAATTTTACCTGTTTTTGTGCTGATAAATCCAGTTTCAAGCCAATAACATCTGCCTGCAGGGGTAACTCTCTACCCGTTCTATCGACTAACACCGCCAGCGTCACCGTGTTGGGGCGACCATAATCAAAAATTTCATTCAAGGCGGCGCGAATCGTTCGCCCCGTGTAGAGCACGTCATCCACCAGAATAATGTCTTCGTCTTCAAGCGCAGCAGGAATTTGACTGGGTTTTACCTGCGGGTTCAAGCCGATGCGGGTGAAATCGTCTCGATAAAATGAAATATCAATTTCACCGAGCGGTTTGGTCAGGCCTAATCGTTGATGCAGTTTTTCAGCGACCCAAAGACCACCGGTATGCACGCCGATCATTAGCGGCTGATCAATTTTTTTATCCGCCATTTGCTGTGATAATTGAGCAGCCATGTCGTCGATAATCACGTCTATATCGACCGATGTTACGTCTATTTCCATTCCCTAGGCACCTTGTTGTTTTGTATTAAGCCAACTTTGTAAAATAAGCTGGGCGGCTAACTGGTCCTGCACTTGCCATAATTTGGTCGCGCTCACTTTCACTTCATCAAATAGCATTTGTTTTGACTCAAACGTCGTTAAGGTTTCATCGAACAGTTCTACTGGACACTGATAGCGGCCCTCAAGTTGACGCGAGAAGCGAACCATTCTCGGCGTCACTTCATTATCGCTGCCGTCTTCCTGATGAGAAATACCCACCACCATTTTTGTTGGTTGCCAGGTATTGACCAGCTTGCTAATTTCGTCCCAGCCCGTTTTCTGGTTTATCGCTTTAACCGTTGTCAGGGCATTGGCTATATTCGTTTCTGTGTCGCCAACGGCTACGCCTATTTTCTTTACGCCATAATCAAAACCCAGGCAAACGGCCATTAGCAATGGCCCGCGTCTGTGCTCATCAAGCTGATATCAACGCCTATTCTATGCGCTGCTAATTCCCAGCGTAGCGCCAAGGGTTCATCAAAGATAATATCCGCCTCTGCCATGCCGTGTAGCCAGGAATTGCTCTGAATTTCTTTTTCTAATTGCCCCGCAGCCCAACCAGCATAGCCCAACGCGACCAGCCATTTTTCAGGCCCTTTATCTTGCGCTATCGCTTCTAAAATATCCTTTGAACTGGTTAAGGCGAGCTCCTCATTGATTTGCATCGTAGAGTCCCAATTACCAACGGGTGAATGCAATACAAACCCACGCTCGGGTTGTACTGGGCCTCCTATAAACAACGGAATTTTAGAAACTTCTGGGCGCACTGGGGTAACGGCTAATTGCTTAAAAATGTCGCCCATTGTCATCGTGTGTGGCTTATTTACCAGCAAGCCTAAGGCGCCATCCTCGTCGTGCTGGCACAAAAAGGTAACTGACTTTGAAAAGTCATCACCCTCCATGCCGGGCATAGCAATTAAAAAGTTATTCGTTAAATACTGTTTTTTATTCATAAATAGAGTTAGTTTTTGTTGCTCGTCACCTCGTGCGCATTGAGCCTTCATTTAGAAACTGCCACGTCCGGGTGATGACTAAAATATCCACCTCTTTTTGAAGCTCAATCGGTAATGGCGCAAAAGGTGCCGATAGTTTAACAATATTGATCGCAGCGTCATCGATAATTTTATGCCCTGAGCGGCGATTGACGATAATTTTTTTTAAATTGCCGTCCGCGTATAATTCAACACTCAGTACCAGGGTGCCCGATAATTTTTTACGCCTCACTTCGCCTGGGTAGTTTAAATTGCCCACTTTTTCCACTTTTCGCTGCCACGCAGCTTCGTAACTGGCGGCTTTATATTTATGCGCATTAATAGAATTAATGTGTAACTTACGCGGCCTTCTTGAATAACTAGTGATAGCCTCACTAACCTCGGCCTGGAGCATGGCGATCTCTTCGCTCTGACGTAATAAATCGGCTGCGGTTAGCGTCTTTTTTTCATCCGGCACGGGTTTATTACCCGCTTCTATAGCGACCTTTGATTCTGCTTGCAGCAATACTTTTTGCGCCTGGGGTTTTGCTTGCTGATTTTTTTTAGCCTCAGAAATAACGGGGTCTTTAGGGCTTGGCAGGGGCGTTGATTGCTGTTGATTGACACCTTTTTCTTCTGCTTCGCCACTGCCTAATTGATTTTCCTGTGCTAAAAAATCAGCCTTATCTGGACGCTCATTTTCTGCCGATTTAACCAGTACAATTTCCAGCTTCTTGCCGACTGAACTCGGCTTATCAATGTCAAAACCCACACCCAAAATAACCAGAGCATGCACAATACCCGCCATAAAAAATGTCAGGCTCAGTTTATCCGCCGAAGAGATGGCTGCCGTCGTCACCGCTAAGCTATTTTGTCCTCTATACAATCCATCAATAGACCACTGATATTTAAACCGTATAGATTGTCCAGCTCCTGGACACACGTTGGGCTGGTCACATTTATTTCTGTCACGTAATCACCTATAACATCGAGTCCTACGAATAATAGGCCTTTTTCCACCAACGTTGGGCCGATTTGCTCACATAACCAGCGATCCCTGTCACTCAGCTCTCGGCCTTCGCCCGTACCGCCCGCCGCTAAATTTCCACGCGTCTCGCCTTCAGCAGGTACCCGCGCCAGAGCATACGGCACTGGTTTGCCATTGATAATTAAAATACGTTTATCGCCTTGTTTTATTTCTGGCAAAAAGCGCTGCACCATGGCAAGCTTTTTACCGTAATCGGTCATCGTTTCTAACACTACGCCCAGGTTATGATCGGCTTGTTTAAGCCTGAAAATAGACGCACCGCCCATACCATCGAGTGGCTTGATGATAATATCTTCATGCTTTGTTAAAAACTGTCGAATTCGATCGGTTTGTGAGGTCACTAAGGTCGGTGCACAGCAATCTGGGAACCAGGCGGTAAATAGTTTTTCATTCGCATCGCGCAAGCTTTGCGGTTTATTGACGACTAAAACGCCTTGCGCTTCTGCCTGTTCGAGCAAATAGGTGCAATAAATATAATCCATATCAAACGGCGGATCCAGACGCATTAAAATCACGTCCAGCTCTGCCAGCGCCAGGTCTTGTTTTTCACCCAGCTTATACCAGCCGTCAAGGTTCCTTTCCACGCTTAACGACTGACAGCTCGCCATAGCCGCCCCTTCGTCAAGAAAAAGATCAGTCTGTTCCATATAGACTAAATCCCAACCTCTTTTTTGCGCCTCTAACAACATCGCAAAGGTGGTGTCTTTTTTAATATTAATTGATCTTATTGGGTCCATCACAACGCCTAACCGCATACCCTAACTCCAGAGTCATTGTTATTGGCGTTATATTAACACCGTGGTCTTAGCGTAGATAAGGATTTTGTTTTCTGCCGCTAAAAGTAAGGGAACGGACTCATCTTTTTAAAAAGACGCTTTACGCCATATCGCCCCATAAGACCTGCATAGCAGCGATTGAGGCGATGGCTGCCGTTTCGTTTCGAACCACTCTTGGACCAAAACCAAGGGCTGAAAAACCCGCGTATTGCGCGGCTATTATTTCCTGTTCAGAAAAACCGCCTTCTGGACCGATCAGCACCGCGATCTGATCGTCGGGCTTTGGGAAGCTTTTTAAGGTATCGGCTTTACCGGGTTCAAAAATAATCCGACTAGCAGCTAAGTCAGTTTCTAGCCAGGCCGCTAAATCGGCCGTTACACTTAACCTCGGCGGAACATTTCGACCGCACTGTTCACAGGCACGAAGCACGATACTTTGCCAGTGCTGATGCCGCTGCAACCGCCTTTCTTCGGTTAACTTAACCACGCAGTGCTGCGTTAATACCGGCGTAATCACGCTGACGCCCAGCTCAGTTGCTTTCTGAATCGCTACATCCATGCGTTCACCACGAGAAACGCTTAAGCCCAGTTCGATTTTTAGTGGTGACTCGATATTAACGTCATGCCAGCGTTCAATGCTCAGCACCACTTCTTTACGACTGACTTCTGCAACAACGGCAGTGTATTCTCCGCCAAGGCCATTAAAAACGGTTAACTGCGCGCCCTTTTTTAAACGTAACACATTACGTAAATAATGCGCCGACTCCGACTCAATGCTTATTAATGTATTTTCAAGCAACTGTTGCTCAATAAATAAGCGAGAAATACGCATAGTTAGCCGTTTAAACTATCGGGCAGCTCAATGGTATCGATAGGGTTTTCTAATTTTGGCGGCATCTGCAAGTGAAAGCCTTGTGTTGCAAGGTTTTTCATCACCACGATAACGTTTTCGCGCGCCAGGGGTCTTTCAGAAGATAGCTCAAGGTCAAACACGTGCTCAGGCACGGGAAACTGTCGCATCACCTCGGCGGGCACATCAGAAAAGTCATCCTGTTCTTTTACATACAGGTACAGGCCGTCGCGCTTTTTAGTTTTATAAATTGCGCAGGCTACTTCTTTCACGTCACTCATGCTGATTCGATTCCTAAATTACGGCAAATAGCCAGACTCGCTTCGGCTTGATTCATGCTATAAAAATGCAAACCGGGACAGCCTTTGTCCAGCAAGTTTTGACACAGTTCGCTCACTACGTCAGTGCCGAAAGCCTTAATCGATTCACGGTCATCGGCAAAACCCTCTAAACGCTTTCGAATCCAGCGAGGGATTTCAGAACCGCACATATCAGAGAACCTCGCTAATTGCGAATAGTTAGTTATTGGCATAATACCCGGCACAATCGGAACATTTAACCCCATTTTATCGCAATCTTCTACGAAATGAAGGTAGGCATCCGGATTGAAAAAGTACTGCGTGATGGCGCTATTAGCTCCCGCTTCGACTTTACGTTTGAAGTTTGCCAGGTCGGTTTGAGCATTTTTTGCCTGCGGATGTATCTCCGGATAGGCGGCCACTTCAATATGGAAATGATCACCGGTTTCCTGACGAATAAAGCTAACCAATTCATTGGCGTAACGAAACTCACCAACATCCAGAGTGCCCGATGGAATATCTCCACGTAAGGCGACAATTCGATCGATTCCGTGATTTTTATAATTGCCGAGAATTT
Source organism: Cycloclasticus sp. (assembly GCA_033791505.1). Classification (GTDB taxonomy): domain Bacteria; phylum Pseudomonadota; class Gammaproteobacteria; order Methylococcales; family Cycloclasticaceae; genus Cycloclasticus. The sequence continues at coordinate 13,503 of JASJGO010000041.1, read as the reverse complement.
CGCGAATATTCTCTTTCGTAGAACCCACGCAAGATAAATGCGGCGCAGCCGAAAACCCTTGCTGTTTAATATCCAGCACGGTATCAATCGTGCCCTGCTGGGTACTACCGCCAGCGCCAAAGGTAACGGAAAAATAGGCGGGATTTAATTGACCCAGTTGTCGACTTACGGCAAGTAATTTCTCACGAGCCTCTTCCGTTTTAGGCGGGAAAAACTCGAAACTAATCGGCTGATTGGTATCTATTGCCATAGCTTAATAACGGTAATGATGCGGTTTATAAGGGCCCTCAACAGGGACATTAATATAGTCTGCCTGCTCTTGAGTCAACTCGGTTAAGTTCACGCCAATTTTTTCCAGGTGCAAGCGAGCTACTTTCTCATCCAGCGTTTTTGGCAATACGTACACTTCATTTTTATAACTATCGCCATTTGTAAAAAACTCCATTTGTGCCATCACCTGATTTGTGAAAGAAGCAGACATAACAAAACTAGGGTGTCCAGTTGCACAGCCTAAATTCACCAACCGCCCTTTGGCCAATAGAGTAATCCGTTTACCGTCAGGGAAAATCACGTGATCGACCTGTGGTTTAACCTCAACCCATTCATACTGCTCCAGCGAAGCAATATCAATTTCTGAATCAAAATGGCCGATATTACAAACGATCGTCTCGTTCTTCATCGCCGCCATATGGTCGTGATTAATCACGCCTAAATTACCCGTGGTGGTGACGAAAATATTGCCCTGATCGGCCACTTCATCCATACGAACCACGCGATAACCTTCCATCGCCGCCTGTAGCGCACAGATAGGATCCACCTCGGTCACCCAAACGGTAGCACCCATACCTTTAAATGCTTGCGCACAGCCCTTGCCAACGTCGCCATAACCGATCACCACGGCAATTTTGCCCGCGATCATTACGTCGGTTGCGCGTTTAATGCCATCCAATAAAGATTCGCGGCAGCCATAAAGATTATCGAATTTACTTTTAGTGACCGAATCGTTCACGTTCATCGCAGGAAACAATAATTCACCTGCTTCTTGCATTTGATACAAACGGTGCACGCCAGTGGTGGTTTCTTCCGTCACGCCCTTAACGCTAGCCGCCATTTTTTGCCACACACCAGGCGAGGTTTTCAAATTGCGACGCAGCACCTCTAAAATGGCGATCCATTCTTCGTTATCGTCCGCTTTAGCCTCAGGCACAACGCCGGCCTTTTCAAACTCAACGCCTTTATGCAACAACAAAGTAGCGTCGCCACCGTCATCAAGAATCATGTTTGCATCTAGATCACCCGGCCAGGCCATCATTTTTTCTGTACACCACCAGTATTCTTCAATCGTTTCACCTTTCCAGGCAAACACAGGAATGCCTAAATCGGCAATCGCAGCGGCTGCGTGATCTTGCGTTGAAAAGATATTACAAGAACACCAGCGTACCTCCGCGCCTAATGCGATCAATGTTTTGATCAGTACCGCAGTTTGAATCGTCATATGCAAGCTACCTGCAACACGCGCACCTTTAAGCGGCTGGGCGTCGCCAAACTCTTCACACAGCGCCATTAAACCCGGCATTTCGCTTTCGGCAATGGCAATTTCTTTATGGCCCCATTCGGCCAAGGACATATCGGCGACTTTGTAGTCGGTAAATTTTTCAGTTAATACGGAACTCATTTTATAATCTCCTAAAGTGTTTTAATGCCAGCCGCATCACGCAATACGTCGGCTTTGTCTGTTCGTTCCCAGGTAAAATCAGGCAGCTCGCGGCCAAAATGACCGTAGGCGGCTGTTTGCTGATAGATCGGGCGTTTCAAATCGAGTTCCGCAATCAAGCCTTTAGGGCGTAAATCAAAGTGCTCGCTAATAAGTTTTTCGATACTCTGGTCTGAAATAGCACCCGTACCGAACGTTTCTACGCTAATAGAGGTCGGCTTTGCGACGCCGATAGCATACGACACCTGGATTTCACAACGCGAAGCCAAACCGGCAGCAACGATATTTTTAGCGACATATCGGCACATATACGCAGCAGATCGATCCACTTTACTAGGGTCTTTACCTGAAAATGCGCCGCCACCATGACGCGCCATACCGCCATAAGTATCTACGATAATCTTACGACCCGTTAATCCGCAGTCTCCCACGGGGCCACCAATAATAAATTGGCCGGTTGGGTTGATGTGTATATTTTCAGACAAGCAACCTGCAAACCAGTCTGCTGGCAGTACGGGCTTAATAATTTCTTCCATCACCGCTTCGCGCAAATCTGCCTGACTAATATCTGGTGAGTGCTGTGTGGACAGAACGACCGCCTCAACACCCACCGGCTTGTAGTTTTCATAGCGCAGGGTTAACTGGCTTTTTGCATCGGGCCGTAACCAGGGCAAAATACCTTTTTTACGCACTTCGGCCTGGCGCTGAACTAATAGGTGCGAATAGGTAATTGGCGCAGGCATCAACACGTCTGTTTCATCACAGGCGTAACCAAACATTAGGCCCTGGTCACCCGCGCCTTGTTCGTGATCTTCGCTTTCATCAACGCCCATCGCGATATCGTGCGACTGCTTGCCGATCGCATTTAAAACGGCGCAACTTTGCCAGTCAAAGCCTATCTCAGGCTTGTCATAACCAATCTCTTTAACGACATTACGCACCAGCTCTTCGGTATCGACCCAGGCATTCGTGGTAATTTCGCCGGCCAAAATGACCATGCCCGTTTTTACCATCGTTTCGCAGGCGACTCTCGAAGCCGGATCTTGTTTTAACAGTGCATCAAGCATCGCATCGGATACCTGGTCGGCTACCTTATCTGGGTGCCCTTCTGACACCGACTCAGACGTAAAAATAAAATTTTTGCTCATAGTAAACTCGCCTCATTAATCAAAGGGGAACTGAAAGAAGAGCTTGTCTGAATGTTGCCGTTACTGGCAAGAAAGGGCCGTTAAGAAACCTAATTACCTGGACACAACGCTCATTATTTTCAGTTACCTGTTAATAATGAACGCCGTTAAATATTGAAACTTGAATAAGCCTAGCAGGGAATTCCTGTTGCAGCGTTCCTTATTCAAGGGAAATGTATTTTATAGCATGCGTCCAAAAAATCAAGGGCTTAGACACTCTAAGCCCGGTAAGACAACCTAAATCAATACACTTTAGGAATAACTTTTGACGTTCTTTGCTGGTAATCTTGGTAGCTTGGGCCGATATCTTTCGCCAGGGCCTTTTCTTCAAAATGGATGCCTACCAATACGTAAAGAGACATGCCAATGGAAAACACCAGATGCCCGACCGTCATCGTCGGCAAGGACCAAAAAGCGATCAACAAACCCAACATCATTGGGTGGCGGACCCAGCGATAAAACAAATACTCAGTAAACTTAACCGGCGTATAGGTTTTTTTGACAAAGTATAGCCAACCATGACGCAGGCCAAACAAATCAAAATGATCGGTCAGAAAGGTCGATACTAGGATTAACACCCAGCCCAGCGCAAAAAATGCCCAAAGAACCTGCTGTACCAGAGGGTTAGTAACTTGCCAGACAACCCCGTCCATGGGCTGCCAGTAAAACATCATGATCGCCAAAACTATCGTTGAGGCGAGGACGTAAGTGCTTCGTTCTGCGTGAGGAGGAACCATATGGGCGATCGCCTCTTTAAACCAACTACGCGCCATCACAGTGTGTTGTACACCCCACAGCAACATAAGCCCAACATTTATGAATAACGCCGTGGTTGCGTCCGTCATTACGCCCGATGAAATCGATTTAGGCACGAAAACGTCACCAACAAAACCAATAAAATAAACGAACGTACCGAAAAATAAAAAGTAACTCACTACGCTATATAGCATTACTAGTGCTCGCATCTTAACCTCCCTGTTAACTGTTTTTTTCGATTTTATGTTTTACAATTGCGCTTAACCCATGGACTTAAAAACTAAGCTAAGTAACGATGGTAGTCTTGAGTTCGCATCTTTTAAAAAATAATATTACGCTTAAAAATAAACCATGACAAATAAATTAGACCGAACCCTTCGCCTTATCGATATAGCTAACGAAAGCGACCCCAACGAAGTGCTTGAAGAGGGCAAACATATCGGCGTTGAAACGTTGTACGCCAAGCGCATGTTAAGCACATTGCAATCCTTCGACGGGCAAGCTTCGGACTCACTCACCCTGGCCTGTTACGCGCAACACGTCTGCCGCTGGAAAATTGCTCGTAAAGCTTACCCCGAAGGACTCAACGGTTATTTAAAATGGCGCAGCGATCTGGCAAAACTGCACGCCAGTATTCTCGCCGAGGCGATGCATGAAAGCGGTTATGCTGAACAGGACATCGAGCGAGCAAGGCATATCATTCAAAAGAAAAAATTAAAAACCGATGCCGAATCACAGACCCTTGAAGACGTCTCGTGTCTGGTTTTTTTAAGCTATTACTTCGAGGCCTTCGCGGAAAAACACGCTGACGAAAAAATTATCGATATCGTGCAAAAAACCTGGGCAAAAATGTCCGAAAAAGGTCATCAGGCAGCACTAAAGCTTACGCTAGCTCCTGGCCTGCAAACCTTAGTGGCTAAAGCACTCGAATAAACGGAAGCCTTTTTATGCGCCAAATAAACTTGTTAAACATTCGTTTATTTGCCCTTATATTACTGGCATTAAGCGCTTGCGCGAATTTGAAAACAGCTAAGATTCCAGCTCCGCAAAACTCCTTTGCCGTCTGTTATGGCTATGGTTGCCATACGGTCCAACAAATATCGTTCTCAGAACAACAATGGTCTTCTATCGAAATGCTTTTTATTCCTCTAGCAGATAACGCAGAGATCGAACGCCAACAACTCGCGCGCGCAATTGCCAAAATGGAACACATAGCTGGAGCAAAAACCGGCACGCAGGATGACTTACCCGGTACCTTTGAGGCGCTATTTCAAAACACAAGTCATCAAATGGATTGCGTCGATGAAGCCACCAATACCACACTGTACTTAAAGATGTTTCGGCAACGAGGGTTAATGCGCTTTCATCGTGAAGGGCCGCGCATCAACCGCGGCTTCTTTTTCAACGGCTGGCCACATACCTCTGCGGTAATAACAAACAGCCATACCGGCGAAAAGTTTGCCGTAGACACCTGGTTCTATAAAAATGGTGTCCAACCGGAGATCGTACCCATCAAGCTGTGGTATTCTGGCTGGCACCCTAAACCAAAAGCCCTATCAAAAGACTAACATTGATTAATAAGGAGAACAATCATGACGTTACCCATTAAATCGCTCGCACTTTTATTCACGCTTTTCTATGCAGCACAAACACTATCAGCTTCGCACGATAGTGCGTTTGCCAACATTACGTTAAAAACCACCCACGTGAACGGCAATGTTTATATGCTGGAGGGCGTCGGTGGCTTTGCTGGCGGCAATATCGGCGTTTCGGCTGGTGAAGACGGTGTCTTATTAATTGACGATCAGCTCGGCCCGATGTCAGAAAAAATAACCACCGCGATAGCCAGTATTAACGCGGCCAAGCCTCGCTTTATTCTGAACACCCATTGGCACGGCGACCACACGGGCAATAATGCGCATTTTTCCAAACACGCCACCGTCATTTCACACAGCAACGTGCGTAAACGCTTAATGGCTGATCAGGAAAACTTCTTCGGAAAATCGCCCGCCCAACCTAAAGCAGCTTGGCCATTGATCACCTTCGATCAATCTCTGAGGGTGCATTTTAACGGCGAAGATATTCACTTTACCCACTATCCAAATGGCCATACCGATGGGGACGGGGTTATTTATTTCCCTAACAGTAAGGTCGCGCATTTAGGCGACCATTTCTTTAATGGCGTGTTCCCCTTTATTGACCTGGACAGCGGCGGCAACGCATTCAAACTGACCGAGAACATTAAAAACATTATTGCAAGTTTGCCAGAAGATACCCTCGTTATTCCAGGACACGGCCCCTTATCAGACATGAAGGGCTTAAGAACCTATTATAAAATGCTAAAAAGCACCACGACCTATGTACAAGAGGCGGCAGCCGATGGCGAATCATTAGAAGACATTCAATTTGGCGGCCTGCCTAGCGAATGGACCGGCTGGGGCGGCGGCTTTATTACACAGGAACACTGGATCAGTTTTATTTACAAGAGCCTTCCCGTAAAATAATAATCCAGAATTTATAATTGGCAAAAAATGGCTGAAAGCTCAGCCATTTTCTTCTGCCCTTATGACGACCACCACATGAAATACCGACTACTAATTTTACTATTCCTTTCATCCTCTGCGATGGGCGAGCGCCTATTCGATATGGAAAAGTGTCTAACTATGGCTCTCGATACGGCTAACGATGAAATAACGGTGGGTGAATTAAAGCATCAGTGCTCAGAAACTATAAATAACGAGCCAACGACGATGAACCCTCCGACGAACCACCTGTCCGCGATTAAACAACGCCAGCTATACGAAAAACATGGGACATGGAACGCTTTTTCGCTTTTGCCGCACAAACCCAATTATATTATGCTCGGCTATAACACCAGCGAACCTAACCACGAGCCGTATAAGCAGGAATTTTCTGACCAACGCGCTGATTTACAGCATCTGGAAACTAAATTTCAAATCAGCATGAAACTCCCCGTGGTTCAAGGCGTATTTAACGGCTACGGCGATTTATACGCCGGCTATACCAACCGTTCCTTTTGGCAACAGTTTAATAAAACCAACTCCTCGCCTTTTCGCGACACCAATCATGAGGCCGAATCATGGCTGTCATTCGATACGGACTACGATTTAGCAGGCTTACACAACTCTGTTATTCGCACCGGCTTTACGCATCAATCTAACGGTCAATCTGGCTCGCTTTCTCGAAGTTGGAACCGTGTTTATACCGACTTTATCCTCGAACGTGGTGACGTTTACCTATCCTTTAAACCCTGGTTTCGCATTTCCGAAAGCTCAAGCAATGACGACAACCCCGATATAGAAGATTTCTTAGGCAACTTTGAACTGCGGGGCCTGTATAAAAAACAACAGCACTCGTTTGACTTTATGTTCAGAAATAACCTGAAAACAGGCAGTAATCGTGGCGCCATAGAACTGGGCTGGAGTTTTCCCATCCATAAAAAAGTGCGCGGCTACGTGCAGTGGTTTAATGGCTACGGAGAAAGCATGCTCGATTACGACAATCACACCAATAGTATCGGTTTTGGCATTCAGCTCAGCGATTGGCTATAAAGTCTAACGAGGCGGCTTGTATTCAAACGATTCATAACCCATCTCGGGTATAATTTTTATATCGCACAACAGGTTACTATTTATGTCCCATAAAACAGATCAAGACTGGCAATCCAAACTGACACCAGACGAGTTTCGTATTTGCCGAGAAAAAGGTACCGAAGCCGCTTTTTCCGGATTGTATAACGACTGTAAAACTAACGGCGTCTATCGTTGCAAATGTTGCGATACGCCGTTATTTGAATCGGATACTAAATACGACTCCGGCAGCGGCTGGCCAAGTTTCTGGAAACCCATCGGCGCTGACAATATAAAAGAAAATAAAGACATCACTCATGGCATGACACGTATCGAGGTGGTTTGCGCGAACTGCGACAGCCACTTAGGTCACGTGTTTGAAGATGGCCCACAACCCACCGGTTTACGTTATTGCATTAACTCCACCTCACTTAATATAGAGGCAAAGGAATAAGCATGCAGCACGCTCAACAACACGCGCAAGCCTTACTCGATTACATTGATGCCAGCCCAAGCCCCTGGCACGCCGTTCAAACCACTGTTGATGAACTAAACAAGGCGGGCTTCAGCGAGCTATTAGAAGGCGAAGCATGGAGCCTGGCAGCCAAAGGTCGCTACTTCGTTATACGCGACGATTCATCCATTATTGCCTTCACCACCGGTTCAAATACCCTGGCTAGCGATGGCTTCAGGTTAATTGGCGCTCACACCGACTCACCCGGTCTTCGGGTTAAGCCAAAGCCCGATAATCAACAGGGCGAGTTTCATACGGTAGCGGTGGAGGTTTACGGCTCGCCAATTTTAGCGACGCTAAGCGATAGAGATTTGAGCCTGGCAGGGCGCGTGCACCTAAAACAGGAGGGTGAACTGCGCTCGACCCTCGTGCGTTTTAACAAGCCGCTTTTAAGGCTGCCAAACCTCGCTATTCATATGAACCGTGAGGTGAACACCGTCGGCCTTAAGTTCAACATGCAAACCGAATTGCCACTTTTATTATCCGTAGCAAACGAACAGTTAAATAACGAAAGCAAGCTGGTTGATTTACTCGCCAAAAAGCTGGGCGTAAACGCGAATGCCATTGCCAGTTGGGAACTTCACGTTTGCGACACGCAAGCCGGAACCCTGTATGGCGCCAACGAAGAATTTTATGCCGACAGCCAACTCGACAACCTGGCGTCTTGTCACGCTGCGCTCGCAGCGCTGTTGTCCGACAAATCACTGCAAGCCGACCAATTCAATGTCTGCGCTTTTTTTGACCACGAAGAAATTGGCAGCAATAGTCATAAAGGCGCCGACGGCAGTTTCTTGACCGACGTTTTAGAGCGCATCGCCGATGGCCTGGAAATATCCAACGAAGACTATAAGCGCGCGCTATCCAACAGCTTTATGATCAGTGCGGATATGGCGCACGCCTACCAGCCGAACTTTCCAGCCGCTTACGAGCCCAACCATAAAGTACTGGTTAATCAGGGCCCCGTTATTAAGGTCAATGCGAATATTCGTTACGCCTCAAACAGCGCTTCACAGGCTCGGTTTATTAGCCTCTGCGAGCAAGCCGACGTTCCTTATCAGCAGTATTCACACCGATCAGACCTGGGTTGCGGCAGCACCATTGGTCCGATGACGTCCGCGCGTCTGGGTATTAGCGCCGTCGATGTTGGCAACCCGATGTGGGCCATGCACAGTATTCGCGAAAGCGCAGGGGTGCTGGACCATGACTATATCACCCGCGTGTTTTCACAATTTTTTTCTTAAGCCGTATCGAATAAATGAAATTCAAATTTAAATTTAAATTCACTATCCTTATCTTCATCGTCGCGGCGATCGCTCTGTTTTTCGCGCGTAATGAAAACTTTATACCGCGCACCGCGTTGGATATTTATCATCATTACATCAATAAAACCGAAGCCAGCGCTGTTGCTGGCCTAACACCCGAGGCCGCGTTAGATATTCAAAAACGCGTGGTGTATGCGCTGTCTGAAAAATGGGGTGGTGTCGCTGGTTATAAGGCCGCGTTAACGAACCCCGAGGTGCAGCAAAAAATGGGCGTCAGCGAACCCTTGCTGGGAATTTTCCTGGACAAAATGTTACTCGACAGCCCGGCCACCATCCAAATATCGTCCGCCGTCCATCCGTTTGCCGAAGCCGACCTGCTGGTTCGCGTAAGAGACGCCTCAATCAACGAGGCAGCAACAGATGAAGAGCTACTCGCCTCGATTGATCAGGTTATTCCCTTTATAGAAATTCCTGATCGCCTGTACTCGACCGACAAACCGTTAACGGTGGATATGCTCACGGCTATTAACACCGGCGCGCGTTATGGCGTGATGGGTGAACCGATCCCTATCGAAGATATTGAAAACCTGAACTGGTGCCAGGTAGGCATCGTGTACGACGACAAAAGCCACTTAAAAACGGGGCGCTGTTCTTCTTTAATGGGCAATCCGGTCAATGTTATCCGCTGGCTTCGGGATAAACTCTTGAAATTGAACTACCCGCTTAAACAAGGCACCTTGTTATCTTTAGGTAGCTTGACCTCGCCGATACCGATTAAAAAAGGCCGCCTAACCGCCGTCTTTACAGGCCTCGGATCGCAACCACACGTTACCGTTTCAGTTACGTTTAAATAAAAAACGCCCGCAAAGCGGGCGAATATTTAACGCTTAAAGCCTGGCTCTAACGCATCTAGCTGATACGTTTACCTAGCATTCTTCTAAGCGTGCCGTCTTTATCTACAAAGTGGTGCTTTAAGGCGCCACAAAGATGTAAAACAATCGCCACAAAAATAACCTTGCCAGCTATTTCATGCGTTTCATGCGCCGCTCCAGCCATAGCGCCATTAATAGGAATCATCTTACCCACTTCATCTGGATTTGGCGTTGCCGCTAATAGTTCCCAGCCAAAAATAGCCAAACCATAACCGCCCAAGCCAGACATCAACATACCCGACACTGGCAATATGATGGTCGCAATAATCAACAGCCAATGAACAATTTTCGACAGCGTATGCTCCCATGCTTTGTAATTGCTCGCTGCCTCGGGCCAGCCATGTTTAATACGCCAAATAACGCGACATAAAATAACCACGAATAACAACATGCCAACGGATTTGTGAATGGGGTATAGCTCGTGTGCCTCATAGTCCGTCATATAAACACCCACCGCTATCATGCCAATAATACTAAGCCCCACTACCCAGTGTAGCGTCACCGTCACGGCCGACAATTTTTCTTTTGTATCGCCCATTGTTTCTCCCATCTCTTTATTATTAATTAGTGTTAGTTGATATATCATACTTGCATTATTAGCCTATATTTTCAATTAGTATGAATCAAGACCTTTATCCCTCTATTTATATCCCCCACGGCGGTGGGCCCTGTTTTTTTATGGACTGGACCCGCGGCCCGGCCAACACCTGGGACAAAATGTCCCATTGGCTAGGCCTGCTGCACCTGTCTTTGCCGCAAAAACCATCCGCTATCGTTATTTTTTCGGCGCATTGGGAAACTGAAGTTGTGCGTATTAACAGCAACCCCGCGCCTGAATTAATTTATGACTATTACGGCTTTCCCGAGCACACGTACCGCTTAAGCTATCCCGCGCCCGGATCGCCAGAGCTGGCAAAGAGAATTCAAACACTTTTCACCGCGGCGAATATCACCAGCGAACTAGATCCAACACACGGCTTTGATCACGGCACATTTGTACCGCTAAAAGTGATTTTTCCAGAAGCGGATATTCCCGTAGTTCAAGTGTCGCTACACGCCAGCCTGGATCCACAACTTCATCTGCAAATGGGCGCTGCGCTACAAACCCTAAGGCAAGATAATATTTTGATCTTAGGCAGCGGCATGAGCTTCCACAACATGCAAATACTGATGCAGGGTAGTGACCCGCAGAATCATTCCGGGCAGTTTGATAACTGGTTAACTCAAGCCTGTACCGCAACGCCTAAAGAAACGAATCAGCAATTATCTGATTGGCAAACAGCGCCTTCTGCGCTCGCTTGCCACCCACGCGAAGAACACCTGATTCCCCTAATGGTCGCCGCCGGAGCGGCGGGAAATGACGCCGGCAAAAACATATTCACAGACCATGTGATGGGTGCTACTGTATCGGCTTATCAATTTGGCTAATACGATGAGGGAATTTCATGAGCAAACTACTTTATATTCAAGCCTCGCCACGCGGCTCGCGATCTAGTTCTAACGAGGTCGCCAATAGCTATATCGAGTCATTTAAAGCGGCATCGGCAGATAATACCGTCAGCACCTTAAACGTCTGGGATATGAATTTACCGGAATTTGACGGCGACCGATTAAACGCAAAATACAGTTTCTTACACGGCCAAAACCCATCCGAACAGGAAGCCGAAGCCTGGCAAGAAATAGTCGCCATCGCTGATCAATTTAAAGCCGCCGACAGTTATTTGTTTAGTGTACCGATGTGGAATTTTTCTATCCCTTATAAGCTCAAGCACTTTATTGATGTAATTACCCAACCAGGGCTAACGTTCAGCTTTTCGCCGGAAACCGGCTTTCAAGGCTTAGTCACTGGCAAATCGGTCACCGCCGTTTATTCGCGCGGTGGCGAGTACGATAACGAAGCCGCCAAGGGCATGGATTTTCAAAAGCCTTACCTAGAATTAGTACTCGGCTTTATCGGCTTTAAAGACATCAACAGCATTATTTTCGAGCCCACCCTGGCCGACCCCGGAACCTTTTCAAACGCCATCGACAAGGCAAACGTAGAAGCAACCGAGCTGGGTAAGAAGGCCTAATGGATTTACAAATAAATGGTAAAAAAGCGTTCGTTTCCGGCTCTAGCCAGGGTATCGGTTTTGCCATCGCAAAAACCCTCGCGGCAGAAGGTGCGCACGTTATTATCAATGGCCGTAACGAGGCAAAACTAAGCGCCGCTAGCAATAAAATACTCGCCGAATTCCCGCAGGCTCAGGTGTCCATTTTTTGTGCCGACCTATCACAGGCAGAAGCCACGCAAACACTCGTCGATCAACACCCAGACGTCGATATCCTGGTCAACGCGCTCGGTATTTTCGAGCCTAAAGACTTTCTCGATATACCCGATGAAGACTGGCAACGATTTTTTAATGTCAACGTACTCACTGGCGTTCGGCTTTCGCGCGCGTATTTGCCTTACATGAAACAAAAAAACTGGGGCCGCATCCTCTTTATCAGCAGCGAAAGCGCGGTTCAAATACCGCTGGAAATGATTCACTACGGCACCACCAAAACCGCCCAACTCGCCGTTTCTCGCGGTCTAGCCGAAGCGTGCGCAGGCACCGGCATTACCGTCAACGCGGTACTACCCGGCCCAACCAAATCAGAAGGCGTGGTCGATTTTGTAAATGAAATCAGCGGCGGTCAGGATTTTGCAGCGTTTGAAAAAGAATTTTTCCAATCAATACGACCCTCATCGCTAATCAAACGCTTTGCCGACACACAAGAAGTCGCCAATATGGTGGTGTATTTATGTAGCCCCTTGGCTTCCGCAACAACGGGGGCCGCTGTTCGGGTGGATGGTGGTGTGGTGAAGGCATGTGTTTAGATGGGTAATTGTTTGGCTTTAATATCATAATGTTTGAAAAGCGCCTTCTGCTTATTAATACTGTTAGGCCTCAACCAAAGGTTACGGCATGCCGCCCACTTTAGACGACATCGCCATTGCTCCTGCCGCACCACCATTTACCTATCTTGGGGTGGCTCAAAGCATGATCGTAGGCGTCAAGGTCTTGGCGAATGCATCACCCACGCCCGCGCTCGCACTAGCCCTTGTGGCTGCACATGTTTTGGAGTGCACGCTAAAAGCCTATCTCTCGCGGAGAGGCACGGATGCTGCGGTTCGAGTACAAAAGGTACGCCACAACCTTAATGCTTTGTGGGAGATGGCTTACGCTGACGGACTCTCAATTCCACAAGCTCCGCCCAGCTGGCTAAGCACTCTTAGCGGGCTGCACAATCAACCTTACTATTTGCGCTACTCCACCGGTGTCCATAGCATCGTTTCGCCAAGCGCAGAGCCCATGGTCTCTGAATTTCAGATCTTTTAGTTCTCGTACAAGGGAGCTTGTAGCAAAAGAAATAAATTGTGTCGCGGCTTGCAATCAAGCATTTTTTTGTTAAACCAGCCTTATTGTGTGGGTAGCGTAAAAGATCAAAAGGTTAGTCAGCTGGATAGTTAAAAATTAAGTTATTTTCGCTGCCGCGAGGGCGATCATTTCTTTTGTTTGCCCATC
>JASJGO010000040.1:0-3173 GCA_033791505.1 Cycloclasticus sp. | reverse complement strand
ACAACGTGAATATGTTTGGTCTTTCGACTCAATTTTTTGAGCTCAGTAAACAATAGCCCTGGATCAGGCGTAATAGAAATTCCGTTTAATCCTGATTGAATATCTTTGTTTGAAAAAAATGATGCGCCATAAACCACTTTATAGGGACCATTTAAATTGGAGCTTAGTGATTTAATACCGCCACCGAGCAAAATAGCGGCGTCAGGTTTTTGTTCGTTTAGCCAATCGGTAATAGATGAAGGCGGCGTTGATTTATTGATAGCTTTGATAATAACCTTAGCATCAGCATTTTTTTTAATGCCATCGATAATGACCTCAAAAAAATCACTATAGGGTTTCCTTACATCGGGATAAAGTACGGCGATTTTAAAATTCGAGTTGGCTAATAAAACGTCATCAGCCAGTGCCATCATATTGATACAAATGATAAGCAACAGTGTCTTGAAAACTTTGTTCAAACACATAAACCAGGTTTTACCTTCCTTGATATTAAACAACATATATCGATTTCGCTTTATTTGACTAGTTAATGGATTTTCTTAATTCAACAAAAAATCCCCTGCCGGCTTGGGGTAGGTCGTCAGGTATTAATCCCGGTGCTAATGAAGGTTCTTTTACCGTTTCGTCAAACAAATTTTTCGCCGATATTGCAAATTCAAACCCAGGGGCAAACTCTTTTGCTCGTAAGGTCAAATCAATGGCGGTATAGTCGTCGATTTCAGGGCGGAGATCACCCGCAGCGCGTTTCCGATCCATTACGTGATTTAGTTGAGAGTTTAGCGACCACACGTTATTTAGCTGATAGTTTGCCCGTATAAATAACTGTTGTTTTGGCGCATCGGCGGCGTCACTGTTGCTATCGTCGTCTTCTGATGCCTGGTAGGCATAATTACCATTGATAGCCAGCCGGTCGCTAGCTGTCCAGCTTACTTCCATTTCAAATCCATGGCCGGTTTGCGACCCCGTGTTATTGGCAGTGGTTGGGTTAAAGCGAATAATATCTTCCATTTTGTAGCGGAAAACGTTAAAGCCAATTTTTAAATCATCGCTTGCTGCGTAGTCAAAGGCGATTTCATAGGTATCAATGGTTTCTGGGTCTAAGTTGGGGTTACCAATAACGACTGGGTTATTAATATTGAACTGTTCGGCGAAAGAGGGCGCACGAAACGAGCGACCATACATAAATTTACTGGTTAAACGATAACTGGTTTGCCACACAAGGGCTAAACGTGGATTAAAGGTGCTGCCAAAATCGGAGTAGTGATCGTAGCGTAAGCCCGCGGTTAAAGTCCAGTCGGGCGCAAAATCCCACGCGTCTTGTACGAAACCGTAAAAAACCTTACGGGTTTTTTCCTGATTAAATGGTGCCGTGTCTGACACATCAACAAGGTTGCCTATGGGTATTAAAACAGGTGCGCCCATAAACAACGCAGTATTGAAGTTTCTCTTTTCTTCAATCTTGTATTGATCCTGATGGTGAAAGCCTGTGCCGATACGAATATCATGGTTAATAAGCCCAGTGTAAAATGCTGATAAGTCAATACGGTTATGGCGTTCGTATACGTCCGGTTCAGCGATAGCGCCGTTAGCGAAAACGCCCGCTCCAGCGTTCGCACCTGGGGGTAAAAGAACCAGGTCGGATTGAGTGATGGTGTTAAAAAAGCTGTATTGCGCCTTTAAATCCCAGTTTTCAGTAAAGTCCGTATCGTGATAGCTAACGTCTGCACTATAACGGTCAGCGTCTGCCTCACCTTCGGGATCCAGTGCTTGAAATAAGCCAGCACCTACTTCACCATTTCGCCGACCCTGGTAACCGGCTCGAATTTGCCATTTATCTTTAGAAATATCAATGCGAGTATCTAAAGATTGGCGACCTAAGTTTACACTGCCAGGGGCTTTTGATGCTGACGTGCCAAAAAATGAATCAAGCCCAGTTTGCAGGTCGCTCGACACTTTTTCATGTTGACCATGAGTGTCGAGAACTTGTGCTGAAAAAGCAGTATTCCAACCAGCAATGGAGTCACTGTACTGCAGCCAGCCACGGTATTCGTCAAAACTACCCGCCGATGCGCCTATTTCTAATCCATCGATTTCTGTAGAATTTTTGGTGATAATATTAATCGTACCAGCAAATGCATCCGCACCATAAAGGGCCGAACCTGGGCCCCTGATTACTTCAATACGCGAGATGTTTTCAACGGGCATACCAGCCCAGGCTTGTGAACGATTTCCTGTGAAAATATTTGTAATAGGGATGCCATTGACCAGCATTAGCACTTGTGGGTTGAATTCAGAGGAGATACCACGAATTTGGTATATAGGGTTATAGCCACCGGCGGCGTACGATACGTGCAGGCCGGGCACGGTTTCTAATACTTCGTCTATATCGCGAGCTCCCATTTGGCGGATGGTTTTAGCAGAAATAATACTGGCCACAGCAGGGGCCTGAGATACCGTCTGTTTACGGCCGGTCGCAATATATATAAACTCTTCGTCGCCGTACGCTTCGGCCAAGGTGCTCTCATCTTCATTAAAGGCGAACGACGGAGCAGCGAAGGTGCAAAAGAGGGTTAACAACAACGCATTCAATAAATTTTTCATCTTTAAAGCCTATAAAACATTTAAGTATCGTTTTATAAGCCTAGTTGAGATTTAAAAAATTACCAGTGTCTTTTTTTTACTCCGTTATAACTAAGCCTTTCACAATTGAGTGGAAAAAAGCTGCCTTCTTTTTGACCTACGCTGTCAATATAACATGGAATAATGCCTGCTGAAAAAGCTAGAATAGAGCAATAATAGTGATCACGATTATTAAATCCTAAGTCGGCCATCAGTGCCGCGGCTAACCCGCTAGCATTCATTACCATGCGGTACTTGCTCTCAATGAGTATTTTTTCGACGGCTAAAGCCGTTAAATAGTGTGGGCCTTCGGCTAGATTTAGTTTTTTAGCCGCATCCATTAAAGGTTTTATTCGTTCATCCGTCTTTATGAGTGGTCGACCATAACCGGGGATTATTCGGTTTTTTTTGATTTCTTTTTTTACAAATTCTTCCAGATTTTGTCCTGCGTTTTTTAGGTTATTCGCTCGTCGAATAAAATCTATCGCAATAATATTGATTTGGTTTCCGTATATACTCGCCTCTGATACTGCTATACCGGCAGAAACACCAAG
>JASJGO010000039.1:0-9103 GCA_033791505.1 Cycloclasticus sp. | reverse complement strand
CACATAACAAGGAAAATTCACTCGGACGGAAAAAAGCGCCGCTCCTTCGTCGCTCTGCTTTTTTCCGCCGGTGATTTGCGACGTTAGATCGGAACGCTCGCTCCGCGATCATTCCGATCTAACGGCAGTCGAAACCGAGTGTGAATTTAACATCTTTGAACAACGGTAAAAATATAATTTAAAAAGGAAAGTAATATGGCTGCTAAGTCAAATCTAGTTAACCTTGATGCAATGATCAAAAGGGCTGATTTTGCACTTCAACAAGATGAAAGCTCATCTTTTGAAACATTTAATAGTATTCCTGCTAGAGAATTAGCTTCGGGCAGCCCAATAATTGCGTTACTTAGAAAACCAGACTTCCAAAGAGAAACCAATCATTGGACGCCTGATCAAGTAGTATCTTTACTTGAGTGTTATATTAATGGAGACCTAATTCCCTCAGTAATCTTGTGGATGTCGCCTTCATTTTTATTCGTTATTGATGGAGGTCATAGGTTAAGCGTTATTCGTGCTTGGATGGAAGATGATTATGGAGATGGGCAAATATCTCATAAGTTATTTGGGCATGATATCTCTGCCGAACAAAGAAAAGCGGCAGACAAAACCAGAAAACTCGTTAAAGAAAAAATTGGTGCCTGGAGTTATTACAAAAGCTTATTAGATGACAATGATAATGATGATATAACTCCAGAACAAAGAAAAAAATTGAGTACATTGACTGCTCGAGGTTTGCCAGTTCAATGGGTCAAAGGAGATACGGATAAGGCGGAGACATCATTTTTTAACATTAATATGAAAGGTACTCCGCTAGACCCTCTTGAAGAGTTATTGCTAAGAAATAGAAAAAAGCCTGTGCCAATAGCTGCAAGAGCAATTATTCGGGCGGGTAAAGGGCATCGCTATTGGTCTTTATTTGATAAGGATAAAGCTGAAATCATTGAAGAACAATCACTGAAGTTGCATCGTCTATTGTTTGATCCTGAAATCAAGAAACCGATTAAAACTTTAGATTTACCGCTTAGCGGCTCTAAGGGGATCAGAACCGCAATTCAAATACTGATAGATTTTATATTAATCGCTAATGCAAATCAGCAAAGCGGTGCGCTTAAGTTGGAAAAATATCCTGATGACATCTCAGGTGATGGCACACTAGATGTATTGAAAAAAACTATTACTTTAGCTTCTAGAATTACGGGCAATGATCGAGGTAGCTTAGGGCTCCATCCTGCAATATATTTTTATGGGCCTACTGGTCGCCATTCAAGTGCAATGTTTTTAGGCTCTGTAGCTCTTTTCAATGAAAAGTTGGTTCAAAATAACAAGTCATTCTTCACTAAATTCACAAATGTCAGAGCAAAGTTAGAAGAAATACTAATTAACAACAAAGAACTTGTAGCAACCATTTTACAAAAGCATATTAGTCATAAACGCATTAATACATTTAAGGATTTATTAGAGAAAATTGTAATTGAATTATCAGAAGATCGAGATGTCTCTCAAGATGACTTAATCGTATTTTCTCAATTAGATGGAAAATTAATCTCTGGCAACGTTCAAAGTAGTAGTTCTAAAATTACGGATGACCAAAAAAGTAAATTATTTATAAATGTAGCCTTAAATAACGCCCTCACTTGCCCAATTTGTAATGGTTACTTAGATGTAGACAAATCAGTGTCTTATGACCATATTGAAAGAATTAGAGAGGGTGGCTTAGGAAGCGCTGAAAATGTGCAACTTACTCATCCATATTGTAATCAATCAGTAAAGCAATAAGGCTTTATAACAAGGCCAATGCACATGGAAAAATTTAAGCTGCCCCACTTCGTTACGCAACTTAAATTTCCCAGTGATTGGCGACGTTAACAGCCACAGCGGAAAGCCTTGTAAAAAGGATCAATTCTTCGGTGAGGTAAAAGGGAATTTAAATCAAAAGCATTCAAGCAGTTCATGGTTCTTAACTATCCCTTTATAACCCTCGCGGCAGCGAACAGAATTCTGTTTATCGCTCAAACGATAAAACTGTTTGGCTCAGCTTTTGTTACTAAAGACAAAAGAGTAACTCGCCCTTTAGCTTAACTGTTATGAATTTAGATTAATTTGCACCAAGCCACCCAATAAAACCTAAAATCACTTGAATAGTCTATAAAAAGGTCTATATTTAGATCTGTTAAAAGAGCTTTTATAAGTTTATTGGAATTAACTATGAGCAGCATATCAAGAATAATGGCCGGTCTGTCTACCAGCATAACTGACTTTAAAGCGAACCCTAACGCTGTAATTGAACAGTCAAAAGGGGAGGCTATTGCTGTTTTAAAAAGTAATGAGCCCTGTTTTTATGCTGTTCCTCCTGAGCTTTATGAGTCTATGTTTGATGCAATGGAAGACCTTGCTTTGCTAATGCAGGCAAATGCTCGAATGAACGATGGAAAAGAGCTCATAGATGTAAGTTTGGATGACCTATAAGCTAAAGTTTCATTCTGACGCATTAGACGAGTGGAATAGCCTTTCGGCGGCCGATAAAAAATACTTCAAGAAGAAACTAGAGCAGCGTCTAGAAAACCCCCATATACCTATTTCCAGCCTTTCTGGCGGTCAGACTTTATATAAGATCAAAAGAAAGCGGCCGCCTCTTCGTTTGACTTATCATGTTAACAACACTGGTCTAATTGTCACCGCACTTAGCGTGGGTAAAAGGGATGCTGATGTTTATAAGGAAATGATTGCCCGATATGAAGATAAAGATTTATAACAAACGCATCGCTTTGTTACTAATGTTTTTACAGCCATCCTTTGCAAATGTCTGACGCTGTTGTACTTTTACATGGTCTTGGCCGTACAAGTTACTCCATGAGTGCGCTTGAAAATACGCTGAAGAAAGAGGGCTATCTGGTTGTAAATAATAGTTACCCCTCCAGGAAAAAGAGTATTAGTGAGTTGTCCTCTGTGGTTGGAGATGGCATATCGGCGTGTAAGAAGTTAAATGCTAAACATATACATTTCGTCACCCATTCCCTCGGCGGTATTTTGGTCAGGCAGTATTTTCAGAGCAATGTAGTGCCGGAGGCAAGAAGAGTTGTCATGCTGGGCCCACCTAACCAAGGAAGTGAAGTCTCATCAAAAAATACTGATAAGTGGTGGTATAAATTGTTTACGGGGCCAGCTGGGCAAGAGTTGGGTGTTGAAGTAAGCGGTGTTCCTAACCAGTTAAAGGCTATCCAATTAGAAATTGGTGTTATTGCAGGAACTAAAAGTCTTGACCCATGGTTTTCTGCTGGAATTCCCAAGCCAAATGATGGCAAGGTTTCGCTAGCCAGTACGAAGCTTGCAGAAATGAAAGACTTCATTAGCGTGCCACACAGTCATACATTTATGGCAAACGCAGATATTGTTTCTAAGCAAGTTAAGCTATTCTTATCACAGGGGGCTTTTAATCATGAAATATAACAAGCTCGTCAAATACGATACGCGTACTTAGATGACTTTACGTGGGCGTGGAAAATAAAAAGTGTCAGGCTCGATTGATTTTATCAATTGCAAAAGAAATGACTGACCTCACGGCAGCAGCGAACACCATTTTTCTACGCGGTTTTATCGCCATTTTGCCCAAGGATCTTCATGCTCTTCAGCAGGTGAATCTGCAGAATCCAACGATTCGTGCTCATTCTTTCCGTAACGATGATTATCCCGTTGGTACGCGGGCTTACCGTTATTATAGGCAGCGGCTTTTGTGACACGTTTTGTACGCAATTGCTCCGCATCTTCGAAGCTTAACTCGGCCGGTTCTCCGGGCGTTTGATCGTCAGGAATAATTCGATCCCTAGGAGGTAATAAAAATTGTTCGGAAGACACTTTAGGCAAGCTTTTGAATTCATATAAATAGAAAGCCTCAACCTTTTCACAGGCCCATTCCGTCTTTTTAAGAAACTTAACACTAGACGCTATACTCGGATTGGTCTTAAAGCAGTTGATATTCAAATAGGCAAAGAGAATGTCAAAACCGTAGTGGTCTACTATTTCAACCAATAAGTTTTTTAAACTAAGGCCATGTAGAGGGTTATTCGTGTAATTAATTTCATCGTTCATACTAATATCTAACAAAGCGGGGGGAGGGGATGCATTATACCTGTCAGCGGATAGGCAATACAGTGCAAGTAAGACTGGTTTAGAACGGGTACGCAGCTAAATAAGTCAGCGTGAACGCTGTTTAGCGAGTTTATTGGGCATCCTTAATTTAGAGCATGGCCTAGTTTTAATAAAGCAGTAACGTTTGGCGCTATGATTTCTAGCTTAGAGATAACTCAAGGGTAGGGCGCACGTTAACTTTATGTTCACCGCTAAGTCCTCCATCACGACTCATCTGAAAGCTCACGCAGCCTAGCGACCACATCAGGTGTAGCGCGGCAACGAAAAAAGGCCCCCGCGGTATCGGCGCGTTCTTCAAGCACGTCGCAGGAGGCAAAAATCTCGCCGCGTAAGTCCTGCGCTGACCAGGGTAAAAAAATCTCTGATTCAACCAGCTGCTGTTGAAAAACGTGCATAATCGCCTGATGTAGTGCTGTTATATCGCCCTTACGGCGCGCGCTAATAACAAGGCAACCGGGGTACGTCTCTTGCAGCTCTGCGGCACGCTCTGATTCTGCGACCTTGTCGTTCAGGTAGTCAATTTTATTGAACACCCGAATACACGGCACACTGTTGGCACCAATCTCGGCAAGCACTTTATCGGTGACTTCAATTTGCATCTCAAATCCTGGGTCACCAGCGTCAATCACGTGTAGCAACAGCGATGCGCTAAGGGCTTCATCCAATGTTGATTTAAACGAAGCAACCAAGCCATGCGGTAAGTTTTTGATAAAACCTACCGTGTCACTCACTAATACCCGAGGCACACTTTCTGGATGCAATGTGCGTACCTTGGTGTCAAGCGTGGCAAACAATTTGTTGGCCACTAGCGCGTCTTTACCCGTCAAGGCGCGCATCAAGGTGGACTTCCCCGCGTTGGTATAACCCACCAGTGCGACAGCCGGTTGCCCCTGACGTTGGGACCGTTGTGTATCGCGACTAGCCTCCATGGCATCAATTTCTTTTTGCAACTCAGCGATACGATCACGGACTTTTTGGCTATCCACCTGACTGCGTGACTGACCGGTACCGCGGCCGCCGGTACCGCTGCGCTGTCTGCCTATAGGCCCAGCACGCTTGGCCGCTTCGCGTAAACGCGGCGCCATATAGGTCAGGCGCGCAATTTCAACTTGTACCCGCGCGGCGTGTGAGCTGGCATTGCGATGAAAAATTTCAAGGATCACCACCGTTCGATCCATCACCTCGCAACCGACTTCATTTTCTAAGTTAAGCGCTTGGGACGGCGAAATCTCATGGTCGACAAGAATATAATCGATTGGACCCTCAGGCTTCAGCGAATCCCCCCGTTTCGACGGCTCGACGTCTGTTTGCTGGGCCTCTAAGAATGCCCGTATTTCGTCCCGTTTGCCCACACCGATATACGCCGCAGAATCGAAAGACGAGCGCTTTTGGGTAAACTGACCGATCACGTCCAGCCCTAAGGTCTTTGCAAGGTCAGCTAACTCAGCCAACGATGAATTGAATTCAACATCGCTGACGCTGTCCAGTTGCACGGCGACGATGAGCGCTCGCGGAACAGATGTTTTTTCGGGGTTTAAGATAGGGTATTCCTCATAGGATGGGGGAGTGGGCGCTAGTAAAATAGCGTCACAGGCTAAATAAGAGTGTACACACAATCTTGGGTGAGCACCTGAGGATAGGCAAAAGCCCTGATCTTTTATGTTGAATCTATAATCTGCGCAGTCCACGACTGATAGTCAGGGCTGCCAGTGAAGGTTTAAGTCTGGTACAGCATCTTGCTGTGCTTATTTTCATTTCAGTTCATTTTCTGCTGCTCTTTTTAGACACCGTCCTCTCGGTTCGTTGCCCGCATAAAGCACAGTGTCGGTATGTAAGAACTGTGCAGCCTCTGCTGAGTCAGTCACTTTGGCAGCACTGCGTTCCAGCATGTCTGATTCAAATTCAGTTAACACGCTTTCTCTCATGCCCGCTTCGCGCCATTGTGATAAAGGCCTACACCCCTTTCTGATCCCCCTAGCCAGCGCCAGCGCATCTAGAAGCGCTTGATTTGCTCCTTGGCCTTTGAACGGACTCATCGGGTGGGCTGCATCTCCAATCAGGGTCATTGGGCCTCCTTTCGCTAATAATGCTGGCTCAAGTAGCGCTCGGTCATACACAGGATAACCAGAGACCTGAGCTTCCAGCGTGGCCGCTAAAATCTGAGGAATGGGGTCATGCCACTGACACCGTCGACACGCTTCTTCCTTAAGTGCTTGAGCGCCTTTAGCACTTAAGGCCTTAGCTTCTTTTTCGGGCATTGGAAAGCTAAGCTGCCACATCACCGATGTTGACGAATAAGGCATCATGTAAATTCGCTCATTGCCATTGGCGGTTTGAAATACCGTGGCAGAGTCCAGCAAAGAACGATCAATACCCTTAATGGCTTCCAAAGGACAAATCCCCAAAATCACAATACAACCTAAGTAATGTAAGGGGGTTGTCTCTTCACCGATCAACAACCGCCGCACCGAACTACGCAGGCCATCTGCTCCCACAACAAGCTCCGCCTGGCTGCTCTTTATCTCCCCGTTTACTTCAAAGTTCAGATCAACACGGTCACGATCGCCTTTTTCAAAGCCTACCAAATGGTGCCCCCACTGTACCGCATCATGCCCACCTAGCTGTTCAAGCAAAGCCAAGCGTAATGATTGCCTAGCAATATGTATATTGGTTCGCTTCGGCGTGGTTGTCGCGTCTAACAGTTCGCGCCTTCTGACACCCCATTCAGCGATCACTTTTCCCTCGGTCGTATGAACCACGTGTCGGGTTGAAATTAGTCCCGCGTGTAAGTCAAAAATTCCCAGCCCTTCGATTGCTCTACTGGCTTGTTGCAGAGTGAGCCCGTAACCCTGAGAGCGCGTGTTGAAGCCACTATCGCGCTCATAAAGCGTGAAGGGAATGCCGCGGTGCAAACAAGCCACTGCGAGAGCCACGCCGCCTATGCCAGCACCAATGATGGCAAGCTGTGGGTAGTTTTCTTTATCCGCTAAAGGCTGTGTGACAGAACGCATCAATCCGGATCCATTACAGTTCAGGCATAAGGCGAGGTGACCCCTAGGACGAACGGGCGCCGTCTCTTCGCTGCCAGCTTTATCAAATTGATCCAGCGCCCTCTGGTAGCGGAGTTTCACTTTCTTTCGTAGCCGTAGGCTTTTTTTGCCGCGCCCTAGACAAGTCAGACAAATAGTCCAGTGACTGCTTTCATTATTCACCGTTCACACCTGCACATTCGTTAACCTGCCATTGGTTTTACAGCAGTAAGAAAAATCTCAGTCGATACGACTGACATTGATAGTCAAGTTGTGATTATAGCCCTGAGTACGCGCCATGGCCGCTTAAGTAGAGAGAACTTAGCTTTCTGCTGCCTAAGGCCCAGATAAAAAGGGTGTGCTAGGCGTATCGCTTGCGGCTCAACACCGGCATTGATGCCTGACAAGCAAGGCAGCGCTTAAATAAGGCGCTGAGCTGTAGCGATGGAGTGGTTTTTGTTGAACTGGAAAAAACAAGCCCAGTTAACTCAGCTTTAGCTATAAAAGGCTTCAACAACGCCTTTTAGCTTAATCAGCAGCGGTTGTCCTCGAAGATCCAAAGTTTTAGGCGAAGGGGTTTTTACCCAGCCTTCACTGATGTAATATTCCTGCACATCGTTACGTTCTTTGCCGTTTAGCCGAATGCCAATAGCGTGCTCGAAAATTTCTTCCACATGATGTGGGCGACGGGGGTCAAGCGAGAGGTGATCGGGTAAAGCGGGTAGCGATTTAGTCTCGTTCATGTCAATGTCCTGAAGTGAATAAAAAACGGGCTATTGTAGGGAGTATAAACCTAGCGCTCAAGAACTGCAGTAGAATGACTATTTAACCTTGCATACGACCGTATTACACAAATGATGAATAATAAAGCTGAATTAAGTGGAAGCGTTTTATCTTCCACTTCAAAGAAACTTATGCCCTTTGGGGGCAAAGTTGAATTATTAGCTCCGGGTGGTAATGCAGAGGCGATTAAAGCCGCTATCGTTGCAGGTGCAAATGCCGTGTATTGCGGTTTAGATATGTTTAACGCGCGTAACCGCGCCACCAATCTGTCCTTTGATGAATTGTGCGGCGTTGTACGCTTGGCACATCAACACCATTGCGAAGTGTTTTTAACGCTTAACGTGGTTATTCTTGAGCAAGAAATGCCCGCGTTAATCAAGCTGTTAAATAAGCTGGTTAACATCAACTTGGATGGCATTATCGTTCAAGATCTCGGTGTGTTTAATCTCGTTAAAAAACACTTTCCCACGCTCGATATACACGCCTCTACGCAGCTAACAACGCATAATGAAGGGCAAATACAATTCCTTGGACGCATTGGCTCAACCCGCGTTAATTTATCGCGCGAGTTAAATTTGCACGAAGTAAAAACGCTAACAAGCGTCGCGCATACCCATGATGTGTTGACAGAAGTGTTTGTGCATGGGGCGTTGTGCATCGCATTTTCTGGACAGTGTTATTCAAGCTCCGTGAGTGTGGGCAACTCGGGCAACCGTGGCCGTTGCAGCCAAGCGTGTCGTGATGAATACGAAACCACCGAAACGGGGAATAAATTCCCGTTAAATTTAAAAGATAACTCAGCCTATTTTGACTTACCTGAATTGCTGGATGCGGGTGTGGATTCGCTAAAGATAGAAGGGCGTATTAAAGGGGCGCATTACGTCTATACCGTCGTAGACAGTTGGCGCAAGCAGCTGGATAAATTTGAACAAACGGGGCAGTTATTAGCGGACGATTCAAATTTACATAAAGTCTTTAACCGTGATTTTACCAATTCATTTTTAAAGGGTCATCTAACGAAAGAGATGTTTATTGATAACCCGCGTGACCACAGTGTTGAACACGCAGTAAGCAAAAGCCAAGCGGTCTCTGTTCCGCAAATTTACAAGGCAAAGCAAGATTTGTATGACGAACGGAATGCATTGGGT
>JASJGO010000038.1:0-2674 GCA_033791505.1 Cycloclasticus sp. | reverse complement strand
CATTTGATTGAGATTTAACTTCTAGGCTACTTTTGGTTAATTTGAGTATTTTTGATGACTCACTGATCCGCTTTGGAATAAATTGTTTTACATTTAAAAATTGATCTAATTCTGGGTGACTAACATTCACAGACTTGATTTCTGTAGATGATAATAGAAGATGACCATCTTTTATGTTCCAAGTAGAGTTGCCTGTAAGGCTATATTTTAATTCAGGAAAGTTTGGCAATTTGAATAACAGGGTACCAAATCCATTTGATTTACCAGCGCGAACAAAATTAACGTAATAGTTAATCTTTGCTTTCATTTTAGTATTCGAATCAACTACTTCATGTTTACAGTTCCAGTTCCCATACAAATCACTTTCATTGATAGCTTTTTGTCCAGTCGCGAAAGTTGACATAGAACAGACCAACGTAAAAAAAGGTAAAACATTAATTAGTTTCATGCGCATCTTTATAGCGATTGAGAGCTAACGTTACCCATAAGCCGCGCAGCTTTTTCGCGTCGGCTTGATGGGCTTGTTAGCCACAGGCTTAAATAAAGGGTGCATGCTTTGATGAACCCCTGAACTGAAAAAGCCAAACTTGTCGCTCGCACATACTTGAGTATAGTCACCCTTGCTGCCTAAAAAGATTCGTCTCTTGCGCAAAACGTGATGCACGCACAGCAATGCGACGCGCACCCTCCGGGCACGGCCTGGATGAGTTGATGCTGTTTTATTTAGAGCGCCACACATCATTATGTTTCGCTCTGTAAGTGGCTAACTTGTTATTAACAGGAATCATAATTCCCTTTAATTTTTATATATAGCAGGAATAAAATTCCTGTTAATGCGATAACCAAGACAAAACCGGGAATTATTCAAACCTGACTTAACCCTCTTTCCAAATCCGCCTTAATATCATCTGGATTCTCCAAACCTACACCCAAACGGACTAAAGACTCTGTTATACCCGCTTTTGCGCGTTCTTCTTCGGTCAAACGGCCGTGCGTGGTGCTGGATGGGTGCGTGATCATGCTTTTAACATCGCCTAAATTGGCGGTGATGGAGATCATTTCGGTAGCGTCTATTACCTTCCATGCGTTTTGTTTACCGCCTTTTACGTCAAAACTCACGATGCCGCCAAAGCCGCTTTGCTGCTTCTTGGCTAGCTCGTGCTGAGGGTGGCTGCTTAGGCCGGTGTGGTAGACGTTTTCTACCGCTGGGTGTTGCTCGAGCCACTGCGCGATGAGCAAAGCGTTCTGGCAGTGTTTTTCCATTCTTAAAGCCAGTGTTTCTAAGCCTTTATGGAACACCCATGCGTTAAACGGGCTCATGCTGGGGCCGCAGGTTCTTAAAATGGGGTAAATTTTTTCTTCAATTAAGGCGTTATTACCGACTACTGCGCCGCCGATACAACGCCCCTGCCCGTCTAAATATTTAGTGGCTGAGTGAACAACTAAATCCGCACCTAAACTGAGCGGTTTTTGCAGCACGGGTGTGCAATACACGTTATCGACAATCAGTAAGGAGCCATTGGCGTGCGCTAAATCGGCCAGTTGTCGAATATCAACCAGCGTTCCCAATGGATTGGATGGTGTTTCTACGAATAAGAAGCGCGTATTGGGTCGAATGGCGGCTTGCCATTGCGCCATATCGTCCAGCGCTACAAAAGTAGTTTCTACGGCAAACTTGGCCATGATGTTTTTAAACATTAAGGCGGTATTGCCAAACACGCTTTGCGAACACACGACGTGATCGCCCGCGCTTAATAAACCCAGACAAACGCAGTTAATGGCGGCCATACCCGAGGCAGTGGCCATCGCGCGCTCTGCGCCTTCCATAACGGCCAGGCGCCGTTCAAACGCGCTAACCGTTGGGTTGGTGAAGCGCGAATAGATATTACCTTTGGATTTACCCGAGAAACGATCTGCGGCTTCTTCGGCGCTATTAAAGATATAACTGGATGTAGGGAAGATAGGGTCGCTATGTTCACCCTCTGCCGTTCTGTGCTGACCGGCGCGAATGCCCTGAGTTTCTATTGAGTAGTTATTCCAATCTTTAATTGACATGCTAGTAGGCGAATTTTTTAGTGAGTATTGTGTAATTCAATAACCGTTTGATCTAAGTCATTTTGTTCTTTTTTTTCATCAGAACGAACCAGGCCCTGCTTTGCAAGGTAATTATCACTCACTGTTCCGGTGACGTACTTTTGATCAAAGCAGGCAGCATCAAAGCCCATGATCTCTGGATTACGTTTTTTAACCGACTCGAATAAATCTTCAAGGTCCTGGTAAATAAGCCAATCTGCGCCAATGGCTTGTTGTACTTCTTCTTCTGTACGGTCGTTCGCCACCAACTCGTCAACCGATGGCATATCAATACCGTACACATTAGGGTAGCGAACCGGTGGAGCCGCTGATGCGAAGTATACTTTATTGGCGCCAGCCTCTCTTGCGAGTTTGATAATTTGGCCAGAGGTCGTACCACGTACGATTGAGTCATCGACCAGTAATACATTTTTGCCTTTGAACTCGAGATCGATAGCATTGAGTTTACGACGCACTGAGTTTTTGCGTTCCTGTTGCCCCGGCATGATAAAAGTACGGCCTATATATCGGTTTTTGATAAAGCCTTCTCTGTATTTTACGTCCAGCATATTAGCCACCTGAAGCGCCGAGGTTCTACTGG
>JASJGO010000037.1:0-9744 GCA_033791505.1 Cycloclasticus sp. | reverse complement strand
CAGGATTTATCTATATTGCATCTATTAAGCGCATTTGCACTTATTGCATTTTTGGCATTAGGCAATTACGCAGGTGTACGCCAGCCATATTTCTATATTATCGTCGGCATAGCCACCTGGTGGATGATGCTCAAATCCGGCGTTCACCCTACGTTTGCCGGTGTCGCAATTGCTTTGACTGTTCCAGCACGTCCAAAGCTGACATCGGAAAAACTACTTGATAAAGCGAAGACAACAATCAACTCAATGCAGGAGCAGTCAAAACCTGTCGATGTTCTCGGCAGTCGTACGGATCATGAGCAGGTGATAGAGGTACGTGATTTTGCGGAACGTGCCAGTACACCTCTACGTCGCTGGGAAGATGCAC
The DNA here is from genome assembly GCA_033791505.1 of Cycloclasticus sp. Classification (GTDB taxonomy): domain Bacteria; phylum Pseudomonadota; class Gammaproteobacteria; order Methylococcales; family Cycloclasticaceae; genus Cycloclasticus. Next base: position 9,377 of record JASJGO010000037.1, on the reverse strand, counting down.
TGTCGTTACCAGTGGCGCTGTTTATCTTGCCCTTGTTTGTGCTGACTAATGCCGGCGTTCCATTTAACCTGGCTTCATTTATCGAAAGCCTGCAATATCCAACCGGATTGGGTATTATTAGCGGATTAGTCCTGGGAAAATTTATTGGAATTTCTGGTGCGTGCTGGCTGGGCCTGCGCTACAAAATTGGCTGTTTACCCGATCGTGTTAATTTTCAACATGTTGTTGGCATCTCACTTATAGCTGGGATAGGCTTTACTATGTCCACATTTATAGCCACGTTGGGCTTTGATTCTCAACCAGTCCATCTGCAAAGTGCGAAATCATCGATTCTAATGGCTTCATTAGTGTCCGCAATTTTCGGCGTGCTGTATATTCGATTTGTTGCTGCAAAGAAACAGAGCACGACATCAGCAAACGACGAGAAATAGCTCAATCGTCAGAGATTTAAAGGATTGTCTTGATTTCAAAGTTACCACGTTGGGTAGAATATGGTTCATTTGTTCTTGCACTAGTTGCAGGACTTGTTAATTCCATTGGATTATTGGGTTTTAAACACCAATCAACTTCACACTTATCTGGTACAGCGACACTTCTTGGTACAGGACTGGTAAACTCAAGTTTTCCTGATGTTCTTCATTTAGCTCTCATCCTCATTAGTTTTCTAGTAGGCTCTGCCATTTCGGGTTATTTTTTACAAAGTGGCTCGTTAAAATTAGGTCATAACTACAGTGGTCTTCTTTTCTTAGAAGCCGTATTTCTTTTAGGCTCCATCTATTTCTTAACAAAAAACTCTGTACACGGCCATTATTTAGCGTCAGCCGCCTGTGGCTTACAGAACGCACTAGCAACCACCTACAGTGGTGCCGTTATCCGAACAACACATGTAACCGGCATATTTACTGATCTTGGCATTATGTTAGGTTCGAAATTGAGAGGTGAACGGTTTGATAAAAGAAAGGCATTATTGTTTCTTTTAATAGTTACGGGGTTTATTTTGGGTGGTACATTTGGCGCATATTTTTTTAGTATTTTAAAATTTCATGCCTTATTTATTCCCGCAGGTATCTGTTTTGTTGTTGGCGTTGTCCTATTCAATTTACAATGCAAAAGTCAGCACTTAACCATTAAATCAACGCACCTACGGTGCCTGGCGCAGTAAAGCTACATTGGTTAATAGGGCGTAGAGGTAATATTACATAGGAGTGCAGATGTTTTTTGAGTTGATAGAAGACATTGTTAAACTATCGATCATTATTATCGGTCACTCTTTCAGCATATCTATGTATGTATATAGATAGCCAGTTTCCATCGTGGTTCGAGCCTATAGAAAAACGTCGATTTACTATTCTGCTGGGATTAATTCTGGCGGTGATAGCAATCAAGATAAGTGAAGATGTGTTTTATAAAGAATCAGGTGTATTCGATAAAACGATCATATCCATAATTACGTTTCAGGCTCGCTAAGTGGAGTATTTAAAAATAATAATAAACATCGCTTCATTAAAAGTTTTGTTTCCGCTAACACTGTTCGTAACACTGATATTCCTTTATGCAAAGTGACGCCTTGAGACAGTACTCCTAGCAAGTTCAGTAATCAGTAATGCAATTTTTGTCTATATTGTAAAAGCTATAGTAGACCGAGATTGGTCTCTGCTTTGGCAAACAGAAATGTACTCAAAAGTTAAGCCATGCGAGTAAATAGGTGAGTGCAATGCAATGAAAGGCACTATTTTGGGCACAAACTACGCTGTACCGAACAGATTGCGTGTTATATTCAAAAATAAATCACGAGCAAGCGTTAGCAATAGATTTTTATATTTTCTCAGGCGCTAATGACCACATTTTTAAGAGTATTTGTTGACTCCGCCACCCTCAACACCAGTCCTTTCAGATAAGCCCCTTCCGGAAAACTCAGTAACACAGGATGATCGGCCACGGCGTGTAGCTTGTGGGTAATCTGCGCATCAACGCCAGCATCCAGCGCTGCGCCTGCGATAATTTTCTGGAACAGGTCGTCGTTGATCCCGCCGGAACATGAAAAGCTAGCGAGGATGCCACCGGGACGTAGCAATTTAAAACCCAATAGGTTGATGTCCTTGTAAGCGCGTGCTGCTTTTTCTGCAAAGGCGGCTGTGGGCGCAAATTTTGGTGGGTCGAGTACGATAAGGTCGAATTTTCGGTTCTGGTCTCGTAACCTTCGCAGCGCTTCAAAGACATCCTGGTCCTGCCACTCGGCGCGGCTGGCATCGAGTTCGTTTAGTTCGACATTTTGCTGCGCCAGCTGCAATGCCAATGCGGAAGAGTCGATCGATAATACCGTCTTAGCACCGCCGCGTAGGGCGTATAGCGAGAAGCCTCCGGTGTAACAGAAACAGTTGAGCACATCACGGTCTGTGGATAGTTCACCGATCAGCGCGCGGTTATCGCGTTGGTCTAGGTAAAAACCGGTCTTCTGCCCAGTGGCCACATTCACCGCAATCTTTACACCGTTCTCGGTGATGTACAAATTGGGGGGGAGCTGACCGCGTAACACTTCATTGCGGGTCGGTAGTCCTTCACGTTCGCGTCCATCGGAATCCGAGCGTTCGTAGATGCACACTGGTTGACACGATTCCTGCAAACAGTCGGTGATAGTTTCACGCCAGCGCTCTGCACCCGCGCTGCCCAGTTGCAGTACCAGCACGTCTGCATACTGATCCACGATCAATCCCGGTAAACCGTCAGATTCGCCATGGATCAAACGCATACCGTTGCTGTGCTGATCGAGTTTTAGGTCTTTGCGGGTGGCCAGTGCAGCGGCAATTTTGCGCTGGAAAAAATCCGCATCAATGGTTTCCTGTGCCTGCCAAGACCAGACTCGTGCAATGATTTTTGATTCTGAATTGTATGCCGCCCAGGCGAGAAAACCGCCTTGTGCATTACAGACCTGTACCGTGTCGCCGCTTTGCACACTGCCTTCCAGCCGTTCTACTGCTCCAGAGAAAACCCACGGGTGGTGTCGTTGTAATGATTTTTCACGTCCCGCCTGCAAAAAAAGCTGAGGCCCATCAAATTCGACTTTGGGCGCGCTAGCAGCGGTTGATGAACGGGGTTTGTATTTTTCGCGGCGGCGCGAGGGTGAGGTATGACGCTTCTGGTTCATGGGGTCTTCTTCTTGACTGGTGCGGAATTTTAACAGAATAAAAGGCTTCCGATTGTATTGAATCAACGAGGCCAGACTCGATTTATTTTTAATTGAATACAGGTGTCATCCGGCTTGATTTCAAATGTATGACTAGAACGTTACGTCGTTCGCTACATCACAGGAATTTGATTGAAGTTAATCCTTCATTGGTTAATATAAATATGGATATACTGTTAACGATCAATTACTCGGAGTCATGCCATTATGAAAAAGTTATTCATTGCTGCAACGATTACCTTTCTTTCTTTTAGTGCTTTTAATGGCATTGCCGCCGATGATGACGCGGCGATGGCTGCGCGAATCAACCAACTGCTTCAATCTGTTAGGGGTAACCCATACGATGCCGTTAAAGACGCTGGTAGGAAGCCGGTAGAAACCTCACGGTTTTTCGGTATTAAGGCGGGAATGACGGTTCTTGAGATGACCGCAGGATCGGGTTATAACGCGGAAATTCTTTCTGCAGCCGTAGGCCCGGATGGGATTGTGTATGCGCATAACTATCATTCTGTTTTACGTTTGATCAAGGGTGCGCATCATAAAGCGATGCTGGCGAGGCTTGAGAACAATCGATTGCCGAATGTGAGGTATATGATCGTCGATGCTGAGGATATGCCGTTCGACGATGATATTGATATGGCGTTCTGGGGTTTCAATTTACACGACATTTATAATGAGTCAGGCGAGGAAGCTGCTCTGGTTTTTCTGGCTGGTATCGAGCGAGCGCTTAAACCCGGCGGAGTTTTGGCGATCAGTGATCACGTTGGCGAAGCGGGAAATGACAACGCTGAACTTCATCGTATAGAGCCTGAGATCATGATGGACTTGCTGAAAAAGGCTGGTTTTACGATTGAAGCGACGTCTGATTTATTGGCCAACCCAAAAGATGATCACACCAGATCAATTTACGATGATGACCTACGCTACAAGACCGACCGCATTCTTATGCGTGCACGCAAAACGCATTAAGGTTGGACAATTTTTTGATTTTATTTCCCTTTTACCTCACCGAAGAATAGATGCTTTTTCCAAGGCTTTCCGCTGTGGCTGTTAAAGATGAATTAAGCTGAAGCGATTTATTTCTGCTTCCATGAAGCTTATGCCCTGAGGGTAGAGAGCACGAAGCTTTTACGGGCGAGTTCCTCAGCAGTTGTGAAAAGTATTTATTATGAGGGGGTGAGGTCATTTTTCTGGTTACTATTTTGCACCAGAGGGTACAAGTTATCGCTCAAACGGTAAAACTGTTTGGCTCAGCTATGTTGCTAAAGACAAAAGAGTAACTCACCCTTTAGGGTGAAACCTAAGAAAAGCGTAGGAGTGAAGCCCCTTAAGTTTAGCCCCTTGATACAGAAGCAATACTAGCCATGAAGTAAGATGTGGGCCCTTATTTATCAGGGTACATTTAATTAACGACTCAATTCGATTTCTTGCATCACTTCTGAAGTGATATGGCCGTCTTTATCGTATGACAACTCAACAAACTGCAAAGAATTTTCTTTATCAATCGTAAGAAGTGTGGTGCATCGGGTACCGTAATTTTCGCCTCTTATAAATATGGTCGATAAGAAGCGTTCAAACTCCAGCCCGACACCCGTATGAGGTAGTTGTGCGTCGAGCGGTTTTTTTTCTGATTGCATGATGTTTATCAATTCAACGGGGTCAATAGAATCACCATCGAGCACGTGTTTGAGTTGCTCGCTACCGGTAGTTATTTTAGGCCATGGCGTGTCAAGGCTGGCATTGCTTAAACCGTGAATACCCGGTTCAACTGGTTTTGCCTGGTGCGTATCGCTGGAGTAATGCCACAAGCCGGTTTTGTCGAATAGTAATAAGTTAAACAGGCCGTAACTAGTATCATTCAGTTTTAACGCGTTTAAAAACTCGGGCGCTGGTTGTCCCTGACTTAGGAAGTCGTTAATTATGTGCCCTCTAGACAGCTTATTATCTTTGGCGAAAGGGGGCTTACGAATATTGGTGATAGCAGCAAGGCGACCAGCCGTATCGACGCTCAACCAACTTCCGCCAGCAACAGAATCAATGCCACCAAAAATATGTGGATGATCTATCCAATAGTCCGCTTGTTTGGCCTGCCGTTGGTGGTATTCATCACGATTGGCTAAAAGCAGCAATTTGTAATGTTCGTTCGGCTGGTATTTAAATAGTATTAAACACATGATTGAGTTGGTTTAGCCCTTATTAAGTGTTGCTTTCTATCAAACACTGTCGTCTCAGACCTGTCAATAATAACCATGAAATGCTAAAATATTGGGCTGAAATTGTTAGTTTTGCTTACTTAAAAGCATTGATTTTAATCCTAGGAGTTAAATATGTTAGAAGAATATCGCAAACACGTCTCTGAGCGTGCAGCTCTGGGTATTGTGCCTAAACCATTAAATGCTGATCAAGTTGCAGGACTTGTTGAGTTACTAAAAAATCCGCCAGCGGGCGAAGGCGAGTTTTTACTCGACCTAATTACTAATCGTGTGCCGCCGGGTGTTGATGAAGCGGCGTATGTAAAAGCTGGGTTCTTAGCGGCTATTACAACAGGCGAGGCGTCATCACCATTAATTGATGCGAGCAAAGCAACTCAATTATTAGGCACTATGCTGGGTGGTTACAACATTTTGCCATTGGTTAATCTATTAGATAACGCTGAACTGGCAGAAATGGCCGCCGATCAACTGTCACATATTTTATTGGTATTTGACGCTTTTCATGACGTACAGGAAAAAGCTGAAGCGGGTAATGCGGCGGCTAAGCGCGTTATGCAATCATGGGCTGATGCTGAGTGGTTTACCAGTAAACCTTCTTTAGCTGAAAAGTTAACCGTTAAAGTGTTTGAAGTAACGGGTGAAACAAATACCGATGATTTGTCACCGGCACCGGATGCATGGTCTCGCCCTGATATTCCTTTGCATGCATTGGCAATGTTAAAAATGCCTCGCGAAGGGATTAACCCTGACGTACCTGGTGAAACAGGGCCGATCAAACAAATCGACGAAATGGAGAAGGATGGTATTCCTTTAGCCTATGTTGGTGATGTTGTCGGTACTGGTTCTTCACGTAAATCTGCTACCAACTCAGTGTTATGGTTTATGGGCGACGATATCCCTTATGTGCCTAATAAACGCGGTGGCGGTGTGTGTATTGGCGCTAAAATTGCGCCGATTTTCTTCAATACAATGGAAGATTCAGGTGCCTTGCCGATTGAAATGGACGTGACGCATTTACATATGAATGACGTTATAGACATCTTTCCGTATGAAGGAAAAGTCACCAAAAGCGGTACCGATGAGGTGCTCGCTGAGTTCAAATTAAAATCAACCGTACTACTTGATGAAGTACAAGCCGGTGGTCGAATTCCTTTAATTATTGGTCGCGGTTTAACGCTTCGTGCACGTAAAGCACTTGGCCTTGCTGCATCTGAGGTATTCCGTACCCCTGAATCACACGAAGAGAGCGGCAAAGGTTACACCTTAGCGCAAAAAATGGTCGGTAAAGCCTGTGGTGTTGCTGGTGTACGCGCTGGCGTTTACTGTGAACCTCATATGACTACCGTAGGATCGCAAGATACAACGGGGCCGATGACGCGTGACGAATTAAAAGATTTGGCCTGTTTGGGCTTCTCAGCGGATTTGGTGATGCAGTCTTTCTGCCATACCGCCGCGTATCCAAAACCGGTAGATGTGGTCACTCACCATACATTACCTGATTTCATCATGAATCGTGGCGGCGTTCCTTTACGTCCCGGTGACGGCATTATCCATTCATGGTTAAATCGCATGTTATTACCTGATACGGTCGGTACCGGTGGCGATTCGCATACCCGTTTCCCACTAGGTATTTCATTCCCTGCGGGTTCTGGCTTAGTCGCGTTTGCCGCGGCAACGGGCGTCATGCCATTGGATATGCCTGAATCAATTTTGGTTCGTTTCACTGGCGAAATGCAACCAGGTATTACCTTGCGTGATATGGTCAATGCAATCCCATTAGCAGCCATCGAAAAAGGCCTGCTTACGGTTGCTAAAGAAGGCAAAGTAAACGCTTTCTCGGGTCGAGTTTTAGAAATTGAAGGCTTACCAGATTTAAAAGTAGAGCAGGCATTTGAATTATCTGATGCTTCTGCAGAGCGTTCAGCCGCTGGTTGTACGATTAAACTCGATAAAGCCCCGATCATCGAATACCTAAATTCAAATATCACCATGTTGAAGTGGATGATTGCAGAAGGTTACGGTGACGTGAGAACAATTGAACGTCGTATCAGGTCTATGCAGGAGTGGTTAGTTGATCCTCAATTGATGGAAGCCGATGCTGACGCTGAGTACGCTGAAATCATCGAGATTAATATGAGCGATATTCATGAGCCTATTCTTGCTTGTCCAAATGATCCTGATGACGTGAAGACACTGTCAGAAGTTGCGGGTACTCATATTGATGAAGTGTTTATCGGTTCTTGTATGACTAATATCGGCCACTTCCGCGCAGCGGGTAACTTGCTGCAAGAATTTGGCGGTGTATTACCAACTCGTTTATGGATTGCACCGCCTACAAAAATGGACGCGGCGCAGTTAACCGAAGAGGGTTACTACTTTACTTACGGCGTTGCGGGTGCACGTACTGAAATGCCAGGCTGTTCGCTATGCATGGGTAACCAGGCGCGTATTGCGGAAAAATCAACCGCCATTTCAACATCAACGCGTAACTTTCCAAACCGTTTAGGAACGGGCGCGTTCGTCTATTTAGCGTCTGCTGAATTGGCGGCGATTGGTGCGATTTTAGGAAGAATTCCTACCAAGGACGAATACATGGAATACGCCAAAAAGATTGATACGATGGCAGCAGAAACTTACCGTTATTTGAACTTCGATAAAATGGATTCGTACCAAAAAATTGCTGATACCGTTGAGCTTGCTGTAAACGCATAACCATCACGCTTACTACAAAAAAGGCGCTGTTTTTACAGCGCCTTTTTTGTAGTATTAAACAGTGGTTTTATCTATTTGATTAATTTAATAGAGCCATTAACAGTGATTTGAATGCTTGATGAATTCGGCTGTAGGTTCGCGGGTGCCGATTCAGCCAGCATAGAATTGTTCATCAATCGCGCCTTGGCGTAATGCACAGGGGGGCTTTGATTTTGGCCGTTGATGTTAATTTGCTGGATAAGGTATTTAGTTTTATCAAAGGCCTTAGTAATTACCTCGGCTTGCTGTTTGAAGTTAGCGATAGCTTGGGTTATTAGTTGTGCATTTACTGCGTCGAGTTTTTCCTTGGAAACATGGTAGCGCAAAGATTTAATCAATAACTTTTTTTGTAATAAGCCAATCAGTTTTCCAAGTTCAGCGCTATTTTTACTTTCAAGCGTGATCATTTGAGTGCCGCGCCATGCCCTAAAGATATTTTTATTGTAAAGTTGATGCGTGGTATACGAACCGCCTTTAACTTTAACCGTTTTGTAAGGTTTGGCGCTATCGAGTGCCCAGGCCATTTTCTTATTGATTTGTGTGGCTAACTCGGCGGGGTCATGGTTTTCTGCTTCCACCGCTACCATAGCCAGCATCGTATCGGTATCAACCTCAACACTGGCAGAGGCCTGTAAATTAACGATTCCATCCAGTTGTGCCTCGTGTGCTAAAGCGTTATGAGATAGCGTCATTAACGTGAGTAAAACAATCCATTTATTCATACCTAATCCCCGTTTATTTCATGTATTGAGCAAACTATAGTCCTTTATTATGAAGCTTAGATGAATGCTGAGACTATTGATTCTCCAGGCGATTTAGGCCGTTTAACGCAGCGACGCGATAGGCTTCAGCCATGGTCGGGTAATTAAACGTTGTATTGGTAAAGTAGAGTAATGAATTCGCCTCACCGGTTTGTGACATGATCGCCTGCCCGATATGAATAATCTCGGCCGCCTGATCACCGAAACAATGAACGCCCAAAATTTGTAGCGAGTCGGGATGGAATATTATTTTTAATAAGCCCTGAGTTTCACCCGTTATTTGCGCGCGAGCTAGTGAGTCGAAGCGCGAGTAACCCGTCTCGTACGGGATTTTTTGATCGGTGAGTTCCTTTTCGGTATAACCGATCGAGCTGATTTCTGGGTTAGTATAAATACCAGTCGGAATGTCTTTAATTAATTTAGAGTCGCAAAAACCATCAACGATATGGGTCGCGGCAAACCGGCCCT
>JASJGO010000036.1:0-30650 GCA_033791505.1 Cycloclasticus sp. | reverse complement strand
CCTCAAGCTCTCTTACGTTTGATTTGATTCGGTTACCCATAAAAAAAGCCACCTCATCAGCCAAATCAATACCACTTAAGGCCGCCTTACTTTTTAAAATAGCGACTCGCGTTTCAAGGTCTGGGGGCTCTATTGCTATCGGTAAACCCCAACCAAATCTGGACTTTAATCTCTCTTCTAATCCATTTATTTCTTTTGGGTAACAATCACAAGTTAAAACAATTTGTTTGTTACTTTCTATCAACGTATTGAACGTGTGAAAAAACTCTTCCTGTGAACGCTCTTTTTTAGCAAAAAATTGAATATCGTCAATCAGCAATAGATCAAGAGAACGGTAGTGGTTTTTAAATTCATTGATAGTGTTTTTTTGTAGTGATTTAACCATTTCAGATACAAAGCGCTCTGAAGATAAAAAACTTATTTTCGCCGTTTTGTTTTTTTTCAGGATACTGTTTCCGATTGCATGCATAAGGTGGGTTTTACCCAACCCAACCCCCCCGTAAATAAATAACGGGTTATATGTGCTTCCAGGGTTCTCGGTAACCTGAATAGAAGCGGCTTTTGCTAGTTCATTTGACTTTCCAACAACAAAAGAGTCAAAGTTAAACGCTTTATTTAAATTACTGCTGTCCAATGATGCTCTTGCTTTCCGCGGGGCTTTTACTACTTTATTTGTTTCTTTTTCTGGTACTTTCTTGGAACTGCCTATTTTTAATAAAACAACTACCTCTCTTTTCTCTAACCTATTGATAATATTAGATATTGTAGAAAAATAATGAACAGAAACCCAATCAAGAACAAATTTGTTTGGGGCAAATAAACAAAGCTCCCCATTATTCATATGTGGTTGAAGAGGCCTTATCCAGGTATTTATCTGCTGAGGTGGGAACTCACCTTCCAAGTGCTCCAAACAGTTTTCCCAAAGTTGCGACACAGTACTCCTTAATAAATTGTGGTTATTTTCACAATAAGAATATACCTTAAAAACGTCTTCGCCGAGGTTAAAATAACTCAGCTAAACATAAGGTAAAACTTGTGAATAAGTCATAGTTCAATTTTAACAACAACTTACCCACAGCTGGAAAGACAGGTTATAAATAAATAAAAATAGAGATAAAGTAATGATTTTAAATTAAAAAACATGTTTATCCACAGAAAAGTGTCGCCTAATAGTAATAATAAGTTTTTAAAGAAGAATTAAATATTAATTAACTATTACAAAAATTATTCTTTTAAAATACGTAGGTGCATCTTCACACTACTTGTTGGTTGGTTATAAACATTGACTTTTATCCATGGAAAACGTACCCTGCGCATACTTTTTTCTCGAAAGAAAACGCATCCTTTGTATCGTCTTTTTTTGCAGATATATTAATCTAGTTACCCATAGGACGTAAGATCATGAAAAGAACATTCCAACCCAGTAATTTAAAACGTGCAAGAACCCATGGATTTAGAGCAAGAATGGCAACAAAAGGCGGACGTAAAATAATTAACGCGCGCCGCGCTAAAGGCAGAGCCCGTTTATCTGTCTAATTCCTGAAAAAAATAGGCAGAGCACGTTTAAAAAATCAGATCGACTAAATACCTCCGAAGAGTACTCTCGTGTTTTTAAGGGTGCAAAACGAAGCAAAGATGAGCTTTTTACTGTTTTAGCTAAACAAAACCATGAAACATCAGCAAGGTTAGGCCTTGCAATAGCTAAAAAAAGTGTAAAAAAGGCCGTGCAAAGAAACCTTATTAAACGTATCGTCAGAGAAACGTTTAGACGGCAAAAAGACGATTTAAAAGCCCATGATTTTGTTGTTTTATGCCGTGATAAAGCGGCAAAAGCAACGAAAAAAGAGTTGTCTTTTTCGATACAAAAGCACTGGAAAAAGACAATTATTAATGAATAAAGTATTTATTTATTTAATTAAGTTTTATCGTTATTTTATTAGTCCAATGATGGCGAGTAGGTGTAGGTTTTATCCTACTTGCTCCGAATATGGTTTGCAGGCTTTTGAAGAATATGGCGCTATCAAAGCAATTTTTTTAACCCTCAAACGGCTTTTACGTTGCCATCCTTTTTGCGAAGGCGGTGTAGACCCTCTACCAATAGAAAAAAAACCAAATGGATAATCAAAGAACCATTCTCCTTGTAGCGTTAGCTTTCGTTTCCATACTTATTTGGCAAGCCTGGCAGAAAGACAATGTTATCCAGCAACCTTCAATAGCAACCACCGAGCAAAACAGGGAAACAACCGGTTTGGCGAGCGATGTTCCAAAAATGGGGACAACTACCGACATATTAAATAAAGCCGACCTTCGGTCAATAGGAAAAACGGTTGCGCAAACAGGGCAGAGCATAAAGGTAAGCACCGACGTCTATGAGTTAGAAATAAATACGCTCGGAGGTGGAATTAGCCAACTAAAACTTATCCAGTACCCGGAAGTAAAAGGCGAGCCAGGCGTTATACAACTGCTAAATGGCGAAGCACCGAAAATATTCGTCGTGGAATCTGGCTTAATTACGCAAAATGAAAAAAGCCCTAATCATCACGCAGTCTGGACAGCGTCGGCAAATGAATATCACTTAACTGGCGATGAACTAGAGGTCCCACTCAGCTGGAAAAACTCGGCGGGTATTACGGTTACCAAAACGTATATATTTACTCGCGGGAGTTACAAGGTAGACGTAGAAACGCTTATTGATAACAGGTCTGCAAAAAGCTGGTCAGCAAGAGAGTATTTACAAATCAAAAGAAATGATTATGCAGAGAAAAAAGCAAACTCATTTATCCACACGTATACGGGTGGCATTTTATATACCGAAGAAGAAAAGTATCAAAAAATAGATTTTGATGATATGCAGGATGAAAACCTGAAAAGAGCGGCCGTTGGTGGCTGGCTTGCTATGATTCAGCATTATTTTGGAGTGGCCTGGATTCCTGAAAAAGACAATCAATATAACTACTATACGAAGGCGTTAGACGGTGGCTTATTCGTAATAGGTGCGTATTCACCGAGTAAAACCGTACAGCCGGGTGAATCAAAAAAGATAATTGCAACGCTGTTTGCTGGGCCAAAAATCCAGGAACAATTAGAAAGCACTGCTAAAGGCCTGCTGTTAATGGTTGATTATGGAAAACTAACCATCATCGCTGAGCCTATTTATTGGTTATTGAGCTTTTTCTTTTCCTTTGTAGGCAACTGGGGCGTGGCCATCATATTGGTCACAATAACAATCAAAGCCTTGTTCTATAAGTTATCGGAAAAAAGCTACCGCTCAATGGCGCATATGAAGCTAGTTCAGCCAAGAATAGTGGCCTTGAAAGAGCGTTTTGGCGACGATAAGCAAAAGCTAAATCAGGCGATGATGGAGCTTTATAAAACAGAGAAAATTAATCCACTGGGCGGTTGTTTCCCAATTTTGATACAAATACCCGTGTTTATTTCTTTGTATTGGGTGCTATTAGAGAGTGTAGACCTAAGACAGGCACCATTTATGCTCTGGATGGATAACTTATCGGCGGCGGATCCATATTTTATTCTGCCTGTTATTTACGGCATCACCATGTTTTTACAACAACGGTTGAACCCAACACCGGTTGATCCGATGCAGAAAAAAATGATGCAAATGTTACCGATAATGTTTACCGGCTTCTTTGCCTTTTTCCCGTCGGGCCTCGTGCTTTACTGGATTGTGAATAATATCCTGACTATTGTTCAACAAACCGTCATTATGAAAAGAATAGAGTCGGGCCAAGAAAAGTAAAAAACGCATGACGAAAGCCATCGACACAATAGCCGCTATTGCTACCGCTAGTGGACGTGGTGGAATCGGGGTTATACGCGTCAGTGGGCCGGCAACGACCGACATTTGCCAGGCCCTGGTTGCTGAACAGCTGGAGCCAAGAAAAGCCTATTATAAATCGTTTAAAGACGACGATAACTCGACGATAGACAGTGGCTTAGCTTTATTTTTTAAAGCCCCAGCTTCTTATACCGGAGAAGACACCCTGGAACTGCAAGGCCACGGCGGTCCAGTGGTGTTAGATATGTTACTAAAACGCGTCGTTTCCCTGGGTGCGCGATTAGCAAGGGCCGGTGAATTTACCGAACGCGCCTTTTTAAACAATAAAATGGACCTGGCACAGGCCGAAGCTGTCGCCGATGTGATTGACGCGGGAACAGAACAGGCGGTGCGTTCGGCGCAACGCTCTCTGCACGGAGAGTTTTCAGAACAAATCCAACTACTTCAAAATAAAATAACCAATATTCGGCTATACGTCGAGTCGGCGATTGATTTCAGTGATGAGGATATTGATTTTTTGGCCAGTGACGAACTATCAAAAAAACGAGAAGACCTGAAGCAGCAATTTGTTCGTATTCAACACGTCGCCAAACAAGGAAGTTTATTAAGAGATGGTATGACGGTTGTGTTGGCGGGAAGTCCAAACGCTGGAAAATCGAGCCTATTGAACGCCCTAACGCAAAAAGACAGCGCGATTGTTACAGATGTTGCTGGAACGACAAGGGATACCTTAAAAGAACACATTCAAATAGACGGCATGCCGTTGCATATCATCGACACCGCTGGGTTGCGGGAAACGACAGACATCGTGGAACAGGAAGGCGTTAAACGGGCTCGATCAGCGATACAAAGCGCCGATCGCGTATTATTGGTGGTAGATGACCGAGAGCGAGGCAAGGCATCAACAAAGGAACGCCTGGAAAGCATCCCCAAAAGCATCCCCGTCACCGTTATTTATAACAAAGTAGATTTGACGGGCGCAACGCCGGGCCTGGTCCTTGAAAGTAAAGACCCGGTCATCAACCTGTCTATTAAAAGCGGCGAAGGCCTGGAGGATTTGCGACAGCACCTTAAACAATGCATGGGTTTCCACTCTGGCGAAGAAGGTGTTTTTATGGCCAGAAGGCGGCATTTAGAAGCGCTAAAAAAAGCCGAGCGACTGTATATTGAAGGCATAGAACAATTTGCCGAGCATCAGGCCGGTGAGCTATTCGCTGAAGATTTACGCCAGGCGCAAAACGCCCTGTCAGAAATAACTGGAACGGTCACCGTGGATGATCTATTAGGCGAAATATTCTCGTCTTTTTGTATCGGAAAATAAGCTCACTAAAGCTTAAAATATTTGATCGAAGCCAAAAGGGGTTCGATACGCCCTCCCCCGTAACGACAATGTAGGTAATGCACCCTCACCTGTAACAACCGTTCGCGGAAAGAAGGCTGGCTTTCGCTAATGCGGCTAAAGTAAGCAAGGGATGTGTCCGAAGGTCTTTTTTCACCATAACGGCGAGCCAGTATTTTGCAAAAAGAAAGGTAAGCTTTTTGAGCGGGATCGATTTTATTTGGCTTTAATCGGTACAGATAAACGCTAAAAATAAGCAAAAAAGCACCGCTCAAGACCGCCAGCCAAAGCACCATATCCTCCCATCCATGCAGGCCAAAATTAGCTAAAAAGTCGTTTTGCACCTCTGGACCATAGGCAAGCACGCCGCTCTCCCAGTAATAATCGACGGTTTGAAGAATAGAGTTTAGTTGTTGGCCCCACCGGGCCAGGCCATCTGGCGGCTTGATAAAAAATTTAATTTCGTCACCGATACGTTGCTCGTCTAAATCAATCGCGTGCTGAATACGGTTAGGAGAAATAGCGGCTGTGGGGTCAATACGAACCCAACCCAGCGATTGAACCCAGGCCTCAACCCAGACGTGGGCGTCGGCTTGTCGCACCTCCCAAAAATTACCTACGCTGTTATATAGCCCGCCCTGATAGCCAGCCACTAATCTGCTGGGAATACCAGCAGCGCGTAAAACGACGGCAAAGCTGGTGGCGTAATGTCCGCAGAAACCTCGTTTGCTATCGAATAAAAAATCTGCGACCGGATCATTACCTAATTGCGGTGGTGTCAACGTGTAGTAAAAGTTCTCTTTATTAAAAAATGCTAAGCCATTATTGATGACCCCCATATCGCTTCGCGTGTCGTTGCGCCAGCTGGAGGCTAACTGAAGTATTCTAATATCCGTGTTATCAGGCAAGGCTAAAGCACGGCTTTTATCCTCTTTGCTAATCGTCTCGCTGGTCGGCTGTATCGAAGATGTAAAATCGAAGGCACGAGAGCGGCTGAGTTTTTTGTTACTAATGAGCTGGCGATCCTCGGTTATTTTCACGTCACCGGGTGCTTTAATGGGCGAGTCTAGTGCGTATAACCAAACCTGCTGGTGGGGTTCCATCACGATGCTGTATTGAAAGGTCGTGGAAACTGGCCCACTGATAGCGTATTGCTTGATGGTTTTAGAAGGAGAAAGGGTCCATTGACGACCATCGGTATTCCAAAATACCGGGCCGCGCCAGTACAGCTGATGATGCGCGGGGGACCGATCATTAAAGCGCGCGCGAAAAGCGGTTTCCTTTGATAACGCAAGGTGTGATATTTGCCCTGGGTTTATGCTGTCGGAAATACCGCTTATGGCATTAGAGGCGTCACTGGGCATGGCCCAAAGAGGCCCAATCATTCTTGGAAACAATAAGAAGCTGAGTAACATAAGGGGTAAAGCCAGCAACATAATAACGCCCGCAAAACGATACGGGAATAGAGCGCCGAGATTATTCAAATTTGTATTATTGACAACCAGCGCGGATAGAAGAAGAAAAAACAAGCACAGGCTGTATAGAGCCAACCCTATGGTTTGATCAAAAAGAAAGGGCGTTATGAGTACAAAAAAGCTGACAAAAATAACGGCGAGTACGTCCCTGTTTGCACGGCACTCTAATAGTTTTAAACCCAGTAAAACCAATAAAAAACTACTACTCGCTTCACGCCCCAGCGACATACCATGAAGCCGTAATACCAAAAAAGCGAGAAGTAAAGACAGAGCGAGCAATAGCCATTTGTTGGGGAAAAAACGCTTGAAGTAATGGGCGATCGCACACCAGGTGATCAACAACAAACTGACGGCAATAAAAATAACTTGCAGTGAACCGATATGCGGTAAAACCAACAGCGTAGCGATCAACAGCAGTAATTTAATAACGGACGGGTTTAAGCGTGGCTCAGGCATGGGGAGGAGCTTGAAAAAGTGCCAGCAACGACAGGCAGTGTTGTTGGTGGTTAAAACCCTGTGATGGCGCAACAACGCTATCTGGTAACCGTAAACCATAATCGACGCGAGAACGTTCTGCATCCAAAACCCATTGGCATAACTCAGATAATTTTGCTTCCGTGTCGGATGCACTACAGGCGCTCCAGTCTAACCAAGCCTCAGGGCAATGCTGGCTAGAAAACTGATGCGTGAATAAACCTTTCTCTGCCGCCCAGGCTTTCCAGTTAATGTGCCGATAGTGATCACCCATTTGGTAGGGTTTAAAGCCGGCGAAGTCTTCGGCACCCTGTTCTATGCTCGTTATAGCACCATCATTATCAACAACATGACTCATCGGTAAGGCTTGGCCAAAAGAAAGAGGGGTTGGG
Organism: Cycloclasticus sp.; assembly: GCA_033791505.1. Lineage (GTDB taxonomy): Bacteria > Pseudomonadota > Gammaproteobacteria > Methylococcales > Cycloclasticaceae > Cycloclasticus. Next base: position 23,174 of record JASJGO010000036.1, on the reverse strand, counting down.
TACACAAGGGTTTTTTGCTCAAATAAAAGAGGCGCCCAGGCTTTGAAAATACCAAAGGGGAACGAGGTAGACAGGGTGAGCGTATTCGGTGAATATAAACCACGGTGGTCAGGTTTGACGGACACCGTTAGCGGGTAACTTTCGTTAGGCAGGAGGCGTGGTATGTAGATAATACAAGTGTCGATACGAGCGAACAGGGCCCAACGAGCACGCCCTTCGGTCTCTTTAATAATAAAACGCGCCGAGGCCGACTGGCCCAAAAAACAAGGCGCATTTTTAACGTCGATAACCTGCAGACCAGAGAGATTACGAAAACTAAAGAAAGTAGACGTTTGCGCCGCAGACGCTAACAGAAAGGTAAAAACAAAGCCCATGCTATTGCTGTAATTAATCGAGGCCACCAGCATTAACAGGATTACGACGCCAAGCGTTAAGCCCGCCTGGTTGGGTAATATAAATACCCGTCGATGGTTTAAACCAATAGACGAACCTTGAGCTCGTTCTCCTTGGCTAAAACGGCTTAAAGAAAATCGTTTTGTAATACTTAGCGACATACGGCGTTGATCGGTCAAAAGCTTGCTTTACTGTAGCACTACTTGGCGAGAAATAAAAAAAGCCGCTTTTGCGGCTTTTTAAATACAGACTTAAGACTTATTACATAGGGGGTGCGGATGCCTTCACGCTATCTTTTTCTTCCATTTTTGCTTTCCAGGCAGAAACAGCGGGATAGTCCGCTAACAAAGACGCTTCAGGTACCATGCCCAGATAGGCAATCATCGGGAACAAAACAAAATCGGCCAGTGTTGCAGAATCATCAGCGAGAAAAGCGCTATTTTTGAGGGTGGCTTCTAATAGCGCCAGTTGTTTTTTTGCTTCAGGAATGGCCGCGTCCAGCACGGCTTCGTCCATCGGCCTAATTTCAAAGCGGAACAGCACAATATCGTGCACGATGGTTTGAAATACGGAGGAATTTAGATAGCTAATCCACTGGTTCATCAGGGCGCATTTTTTTGCATCACTCGGTTTTAAAGCCGGGCCATCAAAGGCGTCATCGATATAATTGATAATACCCAGGGTTTCGAACAGGGTAAAATCACCGTGGCTAAAAGCGGGAACTTTTCCCGTTGGACTAACGGCGCGCATCTCATCGGTATTTGGCGCGTGAGGAATGTGTTTGAAAGGAACGCCTTTTTCAATGAGCGCAATATGTGCTGTTCGGACGTAGGTACTTAAGGGAAAACCATATAAGGTGACATCGCTCATTTCTTTTAGCCTGTTTTTTAGTTAAATTGAACGGTAGATAGTAAGCAATAGATCAGGCCCTGTAAATAAATAAGAGAAAACTAATGACGCAACGATTCAAAAACAAAGTGGTACTCGTTACCGGCGCGGCTCAAGGGATTGGTAAAGCCTGTGCTCTACGCTTTGCCAGTGAAGGCGGAAAAGTAATGATCGCCGACCGGGCGGAAGAACAGGCGCGCCTGGTACAGCAGGAAATTATCGATGCCGGAGGGGAGGCAGAAATTTGTATCGTTGATTTGGAAACAAACGCCGGCGCGAAAGAGGTTATGCAGGCCACCATTGATACCTATGGTCGAATTGATGTCTCGGTACATAATGTAGGTGGTACGATTTGGGCAAAGCCATTTTGGGAATACCCTGACGAGCAAATAGAAAAAGAAATCAATCGTTCACTCTGGCCAACCCTGTGGTGCTGCCGAGCGGTTATACCCTATATGATGAAACAAAAATCCGGCGCAATTGTAAACGTGGGTTCGGTAGCCACTCGAGGCATTAACCGCGTGCCCTACTCTACGGCCAAAGGAGGCGTGCAGGCGATGACGGTCTGTATGGCGCTGGAATTGGCGGAACACAATATTCGAGTCAATTGCGTTAACCCAGGCGGGGTGGATCAGGGGGTTAGAGCGACGCCAAGAACCACCGATACGATGACAGATATTGATAAAGCAGGCATGGAAGGCGTCGTTCAGCAAACTAATCGCGATACTCCAATGGGGCGTTATGGCACACCAGAAGAGCTAGCCGCGGCGATTACCTTTTTAGCCGCCGATGAGGCGTCTTATATCACCGGCGAAATTATGAATGTAGCCGGTGGCGGGATTGGTTAAAGACGAACGTTAAAACAGGAAAGTTATTGAGTGCAAAAACTACGTTGCAGACTAAAGTTTGAATCCTTTGTTAAAATGTCGAGTTAAAGAGCTTTAAGATCAGGGTCAATGGATTTCAATCAGTTTTTATTTAAATTTTTTTGATGTAACATATCGCCAACACAGGCGTCTTTGAAAGCTTAATAAGCAAAGGTGATTTGAATTACCGTTAACCCGAAAATAATAACGCCGCCGCGATGATCTCAATCAGTTATCGCGTGCCAAGAGAAAAATTAATCTAAGAGTTAGGAGAATATTATGCCAATAAACAACAATGGTTCACGACCAGATTTTAGCCGCTATATGGATGTCGATGAAGGCTGGGTCGATCGCCGTATTTTTTGGGAACGCGAGATCTATGAGCGCGAGCTAGAACAGATATTTGCCAAAGCCTGGCAATTTATCGCGCACGACTCGATGCTTCCTGAAACCAATGATTTTTACACCACCTATATGGGCGAAGACGGCGTTATTGCCAGTCGGCAAAAAGACGGCAGCGTGCGCGTATTCCTTAACTCATGCACGCACCGCGGCAATAAAATTTGTTATGCCGATGACGGTAATACGCGAAACTTTACCTGTAACTATCACGGCTGGGCTTTCGGCACAGACGGCGAACTAAAAGGTTTGTCAAATGAACACGTGTACGACGAAGGCGATATTGATAAAAGCAAATGGGGCTTACAGCAAGCGCGAGTAGACAGCTATAAAGGCTTAATATTCGCCACCTTTGATGACGAAGCGCCGTCGCTAGAAGAGTTCTTGGGCGATTTCCGCTGGTATTTAGATATTATGCTGGACCAAGATGGTGGCGGCACCGAATTTATCGGCGGTGGGATTAAAAACTATGTTAACGCTACTGGAAGTTTGGCGTCGAAAACTTTGTCGGTGACGCCTATCACGCGCTATGGACGCACGATTCTGGCTTCAAGGCAATGAACAACAACCAGGGCTTCCCTCCAGCTGACCCAACAGGCAGCTATCACGCGAGTGTGAACGGTCATGGTTGGGAGTTTGGCACCGACGGTTTGGCCGATATTGCTATTTTAGGGCAACCGAAAGTATTGGAGTATTACGAAAAAATGCGCCCTAAAATGGCCGAAAGACTTGGCGAAATGCGCTCGAAGATTTTTGGTTCACTGGCCTCCGTATCTTTGTTTCCTAACTGCTCGTTTTTGCCAGGTATTCAAACCTTCCGTGTTTGGCTACCCAGGGGCCCGCATAAGTTTGAAATGAGAATGTGGACGATTGTTAACAAAAATATGCCAGATGAAATTAAGCAGGCGATCAATATTGGCTGTATGCAAACATTCAACCCTGCTGGCGTACTTGAAATGGATGACGGCGAAAACTGGGAAGGCAACACATCCGTTAATAAAGGCGTTGTCACGCGTAGAGGCAAGCTGCATTATGGTTGTGGCAAAAACCGCAGAATAGAGCATGAAGAACTACCGGGTATTGTTTATTCAAGCCAGTTCAATGATTCTAATCAGCGGTTATTTTATCAACGCTGGGCAGATATGATGAATGCGGATAAATGGAGCGACGTGCCAACCCGATACACGCCGCGTTACACCGGCAAAAAAACGGTATAAGGAGGGCATCGTGAATAACGCAGAAAAAAATACTCATAGCAGCGCAGCACTACCATCTTTAGAGTTGATGAACGAAGTGCAGCAGTTTTTATACCGCGAAGCCAGGCATCACGACAATGAAGAGTTTCGAGATTGGCTGGGTATGCTAACGGAAGATATCCATTATTGGATGCCTTATCGCTACCAGCGCTACCGTAGAAATGAAAAAGAACCCACCATTTTCGATACGGCGTACTATAACGACGATATGGAGTGCTTGGAGAAGCGAATCTTGCGTACAGAAACGGGCACCTGCTGGTCAGAAGACCCGGCAACGCGTGCGGCGCACGTGGTGACGAATATTGAAGTCGAGTTAACCGATAATCCAGATGAATTCAGAGTGTATTCGCTTAATACCGTGCATCGTAATATCAATGAAGATGAATCACATACCATGGTGGGGCACCGAACAGACCTTATTCGTCGCGTTAACGGCGTGCTGAAACTGGCGAAGCGAAAAATTATTCTGGATCAAAATATTTTTACAAACAAGAGTCTGAACGTTTATTTATAAGCTATTTTTTTCTCATACAGGAATCTGAAAGCCCTGTTAATACAGGGCTTTTTTATTAGGAGTTAACTTGAAGAGTGATACCGTTAAAGCCATTTTTTTATTGAACACCGCGGGCTTACTGTGGGGAGGCAATATGATTTTAGGCCATTACCTAAAAGACTATCTTGGCCCCTGGTCAATTATCAGTACGCGCCTGGTAATCGGCGGCAGCATCTTCATATTATTGTTAATGCACAGCGGCGAACTTAAAAAAATCAGGCACATTACTAACTGGTGGGTGATGATAGCGCTGGCGATCACCGGCGTGATTGGCTTTCAATCGTTTCTGTACTTTGGCCTTCGCTTAACCACCTCAACCAATGCTGGCCTAATTAACTCGCTCGCGCCGTTACTTATGGCCCTGGTGGCGGGCATCTATTTCAAAGAAAAATTAAGTTACCAGCACTGGATTGCCGCGCTGGTGACGGTGTTCGGCCTCGCTTTTATACTCAGTGAAGGGCGGCTTTCAAATTTATTGCTGCTGGAATTTAATTGGGGAGATATTTATATTCTGGCAGCCGTTTTTAGTTGGGTCGTTTATAGCATTATAGGCAAGCAGGCGATGCGAACATTGAGCCCGCTGCTCATGACGGCATTAGGGGTACTGTTATCATTGGTCATCGTGTTGCCGCTAGGTGTTATAGAAGCGACTTATTACCAGCCACCGATAATAACGACGACGACGTTTTTAGCCATGCTGTTTATCAGTACCGGACCGACGGTTTTATCCTTATTGTTCTGGAACAAAGGCATGCACTTGATAGGCCCGGCGCGCGCATCACTATTTTTAAATACCGTACCCGTTTATATCATCATTATAAATGCCGTATTTCTGGATATTATGCCCTATCAATACCAATGGGTCGGCATGGCGTTAATATTTGCCGGCAGTTTTTATGCGAGCTTAAGGCCTGCAGTGCTATTACCCATAAAGGAGCGAAAATGAAACCTATCGTAACGGCAGTATTAGAGGAATACCACGGGAGAACAAAACAGGAAAACGCCCTGATGAAAGGCTTATCGAGCGAAGAGTTTGATCAGCGAATTGACGAGTTTTTGTTACCAATAGGCCCGCAATCGGGCCAACTAATGAATTTATTGATCAAAGAAGCGAAAGCAAAAACGGTGGTCGAAGTGGGCGCCTCGTATGGCTACTCGACCATTTGGTTTGCAGACGCGGTGAGTGATATAGGCGGTAAAGTGATCAGCATTGAACTGGATGAAAAAAAACAGGCCTACGCACGAACCATGATAGAGAAAGCGGGCTTGCTTGAATTTGTAGAATTTAAGACCGGTGATGCTCTGCAAATTTTAGCGGCCTTGCCCGGCCCGATAGACTTCATGTTATTGGACCTATGGAAGCGTTTTTACGTGCCCTGCTTTGATCTGGCCTACCCAAAATTAGCCGATGGCGCGACCATTGCCGCTGATAATATGCGCTACCCAGAAGGCGTGCGAGAAACGGCCGATAACTACCGCAAACACGTCAAAAGCAAACCAGGCATGGATTCAGTCTTACTCAATATCGGCAGTGGCATAGAGCTATCACGCTACAATACGGGCTAACAATAAGCAAAAAAGCGCTAAGGAATTAACACCGGCGAGCCGATTCGCTCTCTACTGCTGAGGTAACGGTGCGCATTGGCAACATCTGCCAGTGCAAACGTTTTACCAACGCTGATATTAATGTTGCCCTGTTCAAGCATCGCCAAATAGCGCGCGGCGCTGTTCACCAGCTCCTCCCTGCTCCGCGTGTAATGATAAAGTGTGGGCCGCGTTAAATATAACGAGCCCTTTTTTGATAGCTCTAAAACGTCTAACGGATCGGGTTTTCCAGACGCATTACCAAAACTCACCATTAAGCCGCGCGGCCTTAAGCAATCGAGAGATTTCATAAAAGTGTCTTTACCGACAGAGTCGTACACCACATCAACTTTTTTACCGTTGGTTATTTTGAAAACCTCTGCAGCAAAATCTTGCTGGCTATAAATAATCGGGTAATCGCAACCGTTAGCACGCGCGATCTCTGCCTTTTCCGCAGAACCGACGGTGCCAATAACCGTGGCCCCTATTGCTTTTGCCCACTGGCAAGCGATGCTACCAACCCCACCCGCCGCCGCGTGAATCAGAATCGTTTCACCGGCCTGTAATTCGTATAAACGACAAAATAAATACTCAACCGTCATGCCTCGTAATAGGCTTGACGCTACGACCACATCATCCAGGTCATCAGGGACGGTGACAATTTCTTTTGCATCAATGCACCTGAACTCGGTATAAGCGCCCTTAGCGGCGGAGTAAGCGACACGCTGGCCGACTTTAAACTCGCTTACACCCTCGCCCACTTGTTGAATAATACCGACCGCCTCGTCACCTAGAATAGCGGGTAGCGGCACCTCGTATAAACCCGAGCGGAAATACGTGTCGATAAAGTTAACACCGATCGCGGTGTGTTTAATAAGCACCTCATTGCGGCCTGGAGGGACAACAGAATAGGCTTCGATTGAAAAAACGTCGACCCCACCCGTTTGATGAATAATCGCCGATAAAGAGGTTTGAATAGCCATATTTTGTATAAATAGAAAAAATTAAGAGCTATATCATATATCAGAAGCCACTTATCTAAAGCAATTAAAGTACCCGAAACAAATAGCTGAGGGCATAATAAGGGTGATTTAAATTTAATGAGCCCTCGTTAGGCTCATTCGTTTATTATAGTTTTAAATAAGGCGGGTATCTCTTCTTGCTCAATACGCTGGTTATTGACACGAGTTCTAATAAGCATTAGATTACCCAGCTTAAAATAATTTCATAGTTATTAAGGTTTGGGGAGACAGAGTGAAAGAGATACTAACTAGGGTTGGAAAAAGTGTGTTTATGTTGGGCGTCATTGTATCTGTCGCTTTAGCGGCGACTGCCGCGGTAGCTGAAGAACAAGGCGATGCAGAACAGGGTTCTTTTCACCGCTTTTGGCCGGACAACCTATACGCCGTGGAGTTTGTTAACGATAAGCTCGGGTTTATAGCGGGCTATTCGGGCTCCTTATTTAGAACGCAAGATGGCGGTGAGTCCTGGGACGGCATTTATCTGGGTGTTAACGAGTTGGTTCGTCACGTATCTTTTGTCGACGAAAATAATGGCTGGGCGGTAGGCCATAGAGGCTCAATTTTACACTCAGCGGATGGTGGAACGAGCTGGGTGGTGCAAAAAACAGACGAAGCTAACTATTTAAGAGACGTTTCTTTTGTTGACGCTAAAAACGGTTGGGCGGTTGGTCATAATGCGCATATTTGGCATACGTCAAATGGTGGTGAAACCTGGGAGGCCCAACAGTTAACGGGTTACAAAGGAAGAGATTTGCCAAGACTGCATGGCGTTATTGCCAAAGATGCGAACACCGCTATTGTTATTGGTGAGTTTGGCGTTATCGCACACACAGAAGACGGTGGTCAACTTTGGTCCATTAGTTATAACAGCGAAAAGAACACCTTATTATCAATAGCGGCCACACAAAATGGTGCCGTTGCCGTTGGTTTAGATGGTGGTGTTTACCAAATTCAGCTCGCAACCGAAGAGCAGCGGGCAGAGGTTAAAGCCACTTTGCTCGCAGAGCAGACGCAAGCTGAAGAAAAAGCGAGAAAAACGGCTGAAAGACGAGGTAGAACTTACGTGCCTAAAGTGGTCGAAGAACTGCCAGAAACGGAGATCGATTACCACGTGAGCAAAATAGACAGTGGCATAAAAGAGCATCTCTATGATGTCGCTAGCGCGCCCGATGGCAGTGTTATCGCGGTAGGCGTATCAAGGGTGTTAAAAATTTCAGGTGAAACGGTAACGCCACTGTTGCCGGCTGAAGATTTCCCCCTCCCCTTTGTTTGGATGGGCGGTGTTGATGTAACGCCCTCTGGCGATATTTGGTCAGCGGGTCTTCGCGGTATGATCGTGAAGGGCAGTGTCAGTGATATGAACTTTGGTGCGAAATTAAATGTAGCCGCGCCAGGCGCAGTTAAGTTGATATCTAGCCGTTGGGGAGAAAAATAATGATTAATAAGTTATCCAGCTTTATTTCAAGAAAGCCTGTTTTAGTAGCAACCGTTTTAGCGCTTATCACCATAATACCTGGCTATTATGCCTATAAAGGTTTGTCGCTAAATGTTGTGCTGGAAGAAATGCTTCCAGAAAATGCCAATAACGTTGATTTGTTTCTGCGTTTTGGCGAGCAATTTGGCGGAGCTAATACCACGCTGATTGAGGTAAAAAACAAAAAAGGAAATATTTACAATGTTGAATATTTAAAAAAGTATAAGCAAATTGCCGAAGACGTTTATTACAACAAAGACACCTATCGTCACCTAAGCCAATCCTTAGTGCTTAGAAAAACCAAGGCCATTTCAGGTGGCGGCGGTCGAGTTGGCGTAGATGCATTGATGTGGCCCGACTTGCCAGCTAACGAAAAAGAAATGACGCGTTTAAGGCAGTTCGTCAATAAGCAATACCGTGGCTTACAGGTTTCTAATGATGAAACCTCCGCGATTGTAATTGCCGATTTTAGAGACGAAGCCGGTAAATTAGAAGTACTGAATTTTTTCCTCGACCTGAGAGAAAAATATGAAGGCGACGATTTGGAAATAAACTTCGTTGGTCGTCCCATTTTGTTGGGTTATATCTACCAATCGTTAGACGCCGTGTTTAACATTTTGGTTATCTCATTGTTAATTGTCGCCTTGATTCTGTTTCTATACTTTAGAACCTGGATTGGCGTTTTTATACCGATGTTCACCGCCACGGTTGCCACCATCTGGGGGCTAGGCGCGATGGGTGCGGTTAATTACAACTTAGACCCGCTGCTTATTTTATTGCCGGCCTTTATCTTTGCCATTGTGCTATCCCACGGTGTTCAGTTTACGACCCGAATTTTAGATAATATCAGTGCCGCTGAAGAGCCACCTACCGATTGTCGTGCCTGTACCCGAGATGGGCTGGCTTTACTTCTGGTGCCTAGTACCGCAGCAATTATTACCGACGCCGCAGGTTTTGGTGTGTTAGGCCTGGTGGCTATTCCAAGTATTAAATCGCTGGCTTTCATCTGTAGCCTTTGGTTGTTATCAGTTGTGCCGGCGCTTATATTTGCCGCAGCGGTTATGTGTTTGATTAAACCACCAAAGTCTCATAAAACGGGTTCCGTTATTTTGAATAAAATTTGGGGCGCGGTTATTAACATGGAAGACCATAAATGGACCATGGTATTGATCACAGCGGGTCTTTTAGGTTTTGGTGGTTGGTACTCACAAAACCTGACCGTTGGCGATACTAAAGGTAGCGCCATCTTATGGCCAGAGGCGCGCTTTAACCAGGACGTAGAGTCGATTAACTCTCGCTTCTCCTTCCTCGGCACCGACATGATGCAGGTTTATGTCGAAGGCGAGAAAGAAACCATGTTGGACCCGACGGTCTATCATCAAACAGAAGCATTAGATCGCTATATCTTTGAGCATATGTCAGAAGTTCGCCCAGCGATCAGTCTGGTGCCAATCATCAAGCTGGTTAACTCCGTGTTGTTCGAGGGTGACCCATCCTACGCCATCATTCCAGACACCCAGGAAGAAGTCGGTTTTGATATTTATATGTTCCGTTCAAGGGGCGAGCCGGGTGACTTTGCGGCCTTTACCAATAAAGAGTGGGAAATCGGTAACATCTCATTTTTCTTAGAAGATCATAGTCGCCCTACTATCCAGAAACTAAGAGACAATCTGGACGCCTTCTTTAGCTCTGAAAAAGAAGTGGTCAGCGACGCTAAGTTTTTGTACATGGGTGGCCAGGTGGGCATTGTTGAAGCGCTCAACGAAGAAATCGTGAAATCAAACGTAAAAATAATGATTGCCATAGCGATTGTCATATCTTTGTGTATCGTGCTCTACTACCGCTCGTTTACCACCGGCCTAATCCTGTTGTTTAGCCTGGCAACCGCCAACGCACTAACCTACGCATTTATGGCGTGGAAAGGCATGGGCTTAAACGTCAGTACCTTGCCGCTAGCCGCTCTCGGTGTGGGTTTGGGTGTGGATTACGGTATTTATATGGTCGATAGAATCCGCGAAGAGTACCGCAAACTAGACGTAAAAGACGTACACGAAGCGATACACCACGCCTTCTTAACGTCAGGTAATGCCATCTTTATTACGGCGGTAACGATGATTGCACCGTTAATACCTTGGGCCGTCGCGTCACCATTGAGGTTTCAGGCCGAAATGGGCTTGTTGTTGGCCATGGTGTTGTTTATGAATATGCTCGGTTCCTTGCTGTTTGTTCCAGCAGCCATCGCGGCCTTTCATCCAAAGGCGTTATTCAAAAATTAAGTGGTTATTTAGGCCACAAAAAGGGTTAGAAAAACAGGTCAACGTGTTGACCGGTTTTTTTATGCGCCGAAGGGCTGGTAAAAAATCAGCATAAATCACGTAAGGATGGTCAGACGGGTCTGGCTGCAAGCGGCCGTGTTAGTAACGAGCAATAGCTGTTGTATAAAGTATAAAACTGTACTTGCAGCAGATAAAAAACAAGCGTATAAAACTGTTTAGAAGGGAACATTAGAGTTTGTTAATTAATACGAAGAGGGGAATATGAAGACAATAATAAAAATCGGCCTCATGGCCACGCTGGGGCTGATAAATGCAGCGCCTGCTTTTGCTGTCGATACCGGTATTAAGGGTTTAACACAAAGTGGTCGAATCAAGGTGGGTGCATCTGTACTGTACGACCTGCCAAACCAAGGTGATAAAATGGGGCCGGCCAACTGGATTGTAGAGTCTAAGACAACCTATAGCCCAAATAGGCAATGGAGTTTTGTTGCAAATTTCTGGCTACGTGGCGATTTATCCTCACAATTCACCAGTTACGATTCGCCCAATGGTGGCTTACCTGATCAAGTAAATGGGGTCATAGTTCCGGGTGTTGGGGCGTTTCAACAAAATGCAAACTTTAATTTAAATTCAAATAACTGCTCTGGAAATTCATATTGTGCAGAAATGGATGATGAGCTTGAGGTATTAAAAGACTGGGAAGACGTTATTCGTGAACTATCCGTTAAATATCGTGATAAGAAAGGCCGTTTCACCGTCAAAGCGGGCCGTTTTCAACGCGGCTGGGGGCAGTCTGATGGTTTGCGTCTAATGGATGTTTTACACGCACAAGACTTGCGTCAACGGTTTGCTTTTACAGATTCTGACGAGCTACGTTTACCGGCATTAATGATCTCAGCGGACTTTAACTTTAGGAAGCTCGGTATAGATGGTCCTTTTAAAGCCCTGGGTATGAAAAACTCATCACTGGAAATTAACTTTGTACCGGAAGTGCAAACATCTAACTTTATAATCAATAACCCAACCCCTGGCGATAACACCTCTGGCGGAATTTTTGGCTTAGATTGGGCTGATGTTAACGACACCACGCAGAATGGACCAGGGCTAGCCGGTTTAGGTTTTAATTTATATGACAACAAACCTAACCGCTTAAGTCTAAGTGATGCCGAATGGTCAATGCGTTTAAAGTTTGGAACATTGGGTGGCTCAGCAACTTTAAATGCATTTTACGGCCAACAAGATTTACCCGTTTCTAAATTAATAGGCTCTTCATTGATTGTGGGTAGCGGGCTGAATGACCCAAGTGTCGGAACACAAATTCCATCGTTACCAGGAAATGAGAATTCAGTGGGTGCATCGTTTAATGCGGCAACAACCGAGGCAGTAGTGTTTGGACAAGGCGGTTACCTAAATTGGCTACAATCAGTAGACCAGTTTGCAAAAGGAGGTCCGGCCCCAATTGTAAGTCCCTTAGTAGGATTTGGTTGTGGTGATGCTTTCAATGGTATAGCTGGACCAGCTTGCTCAATTAATGGTGAAGTGCAACTCGATTATGATTACCGTCAATTAATTCTAGGCTTTACCTTCGCACGTGACTTAAGTGACTTTATTCGAATTGGCCGTAAAGGTTCTGCGCCAACGGTTCGTTTAGAAATGTCACATGAGTTTGACCACCCATTTAATCGTTCAGTGGTATACCCAGGAGCCACTTTCGGCCCATTCGATGGTGGTTTTGCAGGCGAAGTAACGGGCTCTGGTACGTTAGCGGTAGAAGCAAGCCGTAACATCGTTAAGGAAGATATTACCTCAACCATGATTGGTTTCGATTTTCCTCTATGGGTTCCAGGTTGGGATACGCAAAGCAAATCTATTTTCACTAGCTTGCAAATTTTTGATATCTACACGCATAATTCAGATCAAGGATTAATGCAACAGTCACCGTATGCCTTCACAGAAGTGCAAGATCATCAGAACTTTGTAACCTTTGCCTGGAATGCACCGCTTGATAATGAGCGTATCGTATTTGATGGTTTGTACATTCGTGACTTCCAAGGCTCTGGGAATTATTACCGCCAACGGATTGATTTTAACTATTTCGGAGACGGTTGGCGCCCAAGAATAGAATGGGCGCATTTTTCAGGTGATAAAGAAAACGCCCCAATTGGCACCTTTAACAACTCAGACTATATCGAGTTGTCATTAACCTATCAGTTCTAAAACCAATGGAGCGGAGAGGGTAATCTCTCCGCTTTAATAAAACACGGGATTAGAACGAACAATATCAAAGAAAAAAGGAAAAGATAATGAAGTTAAATAAATTCCTAGCTGGCATCAGCTTTGTAGCCGCCGCATTAATCACAGCACCGGTTGTAGCAGAAACCAATAGAGCCTTGGAGGCATGGAAAGCTTTTGCCGCCGAACAAAAAACCCCCAACTATGATAAGTGGGTCGAGCTGATTTCAGACCCTAAAGCGATCGCGCTAGCCAAAGAATGGAAAGACCTGCGTGGTTATGATGCGTATGACTTAATAGATAAAGCAAATTTACCGACAGATCTTAAGCCAGGCTTGGTTATCACCGGCGAAAATAAAGCAAATTACCCTTGGTTAAAAGATTACTTAACTAAAGAGCTATACGATGCCATTGGTGGTTCATGGGGCTATATAAATAAAATTAAAATAGTGCCGACGAATACCTATTACATGCATGAAGGGTATTTAAAAAACACAAAGGAATTGAAAGAAAAAAACATTAATATAAACTTTGATGCTGATGGCCAAATGGTTTATGACGATGGCTCTTACGCATTATTATCAGGGGCCGGCGCTTCATCAATTCCCTTTATCAACCCAAAGAATGGTTTAGAATTAAACTGGAATTTGGTCGCTAGTTCAGTGGCTACTGAAACGCTAGAGTTTAACCCAGTGTATTTAAATTCTTGTACCGCTGAAGGTAAGCCTGAGCGGGAATATAAAGCACACCTTTGGTGGTGGCATTTTCATAACAGAACTCAAATTGAACCACTTGGTGATATCCCCGGCAAAGAACAGATGGTGGAAGGCGGATCAATATTTTTCTTAGAGCCTAATGATGTGCGAGGTTTAGCAGGTGTTCGTCAACGTTATGCAGCAGCAAATAGAGAAGATGACTTCAAAGTATTTATTCCTAGCTTACGTCGAACTCGTCTTTTAACGGGCTCAGATTCGGAAGATCCACTTGCATCAGGCTTGGAGCTATCTTGGGACGATTGGCGTTCTTATTGGGTAAAAACGAATATTGTAAAATTTGAGTATAAACTTATTAGCGATGCGTTTATTTTAGCACCGGTGTCGTCATTACATGCTTATGACTCAGTTGTGTTGACTGACGACAAATGTGGTGTTGATTATATGGAGGTCGAAATTCGCCCTACATGGTTACTTGAAATTAATGATAAATCAGGTAAATATCAGTACTCAAAACGTCATGCTTGGGTAGATAAAGAGTTTTATAACACCCGCCGACATATTACTTGGGACCCTCGCGGTAACATCTTTAAAAGTTATGATGAAAACCGTGACTGGAAACCATCAACAGGTGAGGCTAGCTGGGGACGAATTATGGTGAGAAATAATGTTACGCATCGAGCTACAACTATGCGAATGACGGCAACCTGGAAAGATCTAGATGTTGCTGTAGATGAGTCAATGTTTGATGTTGACCAGTTACGCGACTACCGATAAACATAAGGTTTTTTAAAATTAAAGCAGCGTGGCGAAGGCCACGCTGCTTTTTTTTGGCCATTGTTTATAAACCGTTAGTGAGTAACGTAACAGCAAAAAAATGATGGATCGTGATTAAGTGTAAACCTTGGAAAGTTAGGAGAGTAGGTTAAGATAACAATGCTGCGTTGCAATAAAACAACGTTGTTGTAAAAAAGTAAAAAAAGTATTGAAGCGGCAAAAAAACAAGTGTATAAAACATATGTTAGAAAACGTAATATCAATATTATTAAGGGGAAGATATGAAAGCAATAATAAAAACAGGCCTCGCGGTCGCATTAGGCGCGGCAATCGCCGCTCCGGCGTTTGCTATCGATACGGGCGTTAAGGGTTTAACCCAGAATGGTCGTGTAAAAGTAGGCGCATCGGTCATGTACGACCTGCCTAATCAAGGTGATAAGCTCGGACCATCACAATGGCTAATTGAATCAACAACAACCTACCGGCCAAGCAGAACCTGGACATTTGTCGCTAACTTCTGGTTGCGTGGTGACCTATCAACAGAAGCAACGAGTTTTACAGCACCCCATGGAGGACTAACTTCATTCTCCCCAACCCCTACAGCGGCAGGCGGATTCGCTTTTACAGGCAATCAAGAGTTTAAGCTCAATAACTGCAAGCCAGGCATGATGTGTAAGGAAACGAGTGACCTGCAAATGTTGAATGACTGGGAAGACGTTATTCGCGAATTATCCGTGAAGTACCGCGACGATAAAGGTCGTTATAGCTGGAAATTTGGTAAGCAACAGCGCGGTTGGGGCGAGTCCGATGGTCTCCGTCTAATCGACGTACTGCACGCACAAGACTTACGCGAACGCTTTGCGTTTAAAAATTCTGATGAGTTGCGCATACCAGCGCTTATGTTATCGGTAGACTTTAACTTATCGAAACTAGGTATGGCGGGTCCATTCGAAGCCTTGGGCATGCACCGCCCATCGCTAGAATTTAACTTTACCCCAGAGGTGTTCCACTCAGCGGTTTTAATTAATAACCCAACACCGTCAGAAAAAAGCAGCGCAGGTGGTGCGTTTGGCTTGCCTTGGCCCGATACATTAGATCCAGATTCAGGTAGTGGTTTAGTGGGGTTTGGATTTGAAACGCCAGAAAATACGGCGCGTAGGTTGAGTTTTACCGATGCCGAATATTCTTTACGCTTAAAGTTTAACACTCTCGGCGGTGTAGCATCATTAAACGCATTTTATGGCATGCAGGATTTGCCCGTACTTAAGTTGAGAAGTTTAGATCTGTATTATAACGATGGAGCAAACGGGGCGGCTGGTACTGGAGGAGTTATACCTGGCGCTGCTTTAGGAAACCCTGCGAGCTTTGGTCACACGGCAACAGCAGCACAAACAGAGGCTATTGTACACGGTGCTGGTGGTTACCTAGATTGGCTTCGTTCTGTAGCAGCTACAAACATCATGGGAGGTGACTCTCCTCTTAATAGTCCACTGACGCTAGCAACAACAGGTTTTGGCGCAGCTCCAAGCGCGGCAGCTTGTATGGATCCATTTAATGATGGTCTTGATTTGGGCGGAGGCGTTCCGTGTTCAGTAACAGCACAAGTTGAACTGGATTACGATTATCGGCAAATGTTAATCGGCGCGACGTTTACCCGTGACTTATCTGACTTTATGTCATTCGGCGTGAAAAATTCATCACCGTCTATCAGGCTGGAAATATCGCATGAATTTGATCATCCATTTAATAGATCAGTAGTTGATCCAGAAGCCTCTTGGGGTCCACTAGACGCCTCGAGTAAAGTGAATGAAAGCGGTTCAGGTGCATTAGCGGTTATCCCAAGTCGTGCAATCGTCAAGTCAGATATTACATCATCGATGATCGGTTTCGATTTCCCATTTTGGGTGCCGGGCTGGGAATCACAGGAGAAGTCAATTTTCACCAGCTTCCAGTTGTTTGATATCTACACACACGACGCGGATAAAGGCTTAATGGCGCAGGCTCCTTATGCATTCGCAACTGTTGCGGATCACCAAAACTACTCTACGTTCTTATGGAGTATGCCATTGGATAGCCAGCGTTTGATTCTTGAAGGTCTGATCTTGCGTGACTTTACCAACGAAGGTTTGGTGTATCGTCAGCGCATTGACTTTAACTACTTTGGTGATAGCTGGCGTCCACGTATAGAGTGGATGCATTTCTCAGGTAAAAAAGAGAGCGCTCCAGCCGGTATCTTTAACAACTCAGATTTTGTTGAACTATCTCTAACGTATCAGTTCTAAGTATGCATATAAGCGGAGAGCGATATCGCTCTCCGCTTAATTACTAAAGTTTAAGAACATAAATTCATTAAAAAAGAGAAGGAAAATATGATGAAAATAAATAAAATAGCAGTCGCCCTGGGTTTTGCAGCAGCAGTGACTGTAGCAGCGCCCGCGATGGCGGCCGACACCAATAGGGCATTAGAAGCCTGGAAAGCCTTTGCGGCAAAAGAAAACAACCCTAACTACGACAAATGGGTTGAATTAATATCTGACCCTAAAGCGATTGCATTGGCAAAAGAATGGAAAGACCTACGCGGTTATGATGCCTATGACCTAATGGATAAAGAGACTTTTCCGGCGGAATTGAAGCCAGGCTTAGTTATTACAGGTGATACCAAAGCAAACTACCCTTGGTTAAAAGAGTATTTACCAAAAGAAATATACGACCACCTCGGTGGATCATGGGGAAACATTAAAGAAATTAAAATTGTGCCAACGAATACCTACTATATGCACGAAGGGTATTTGAAAAACACAAAAATAATCAGAGATGAAAAAATTAATATTAATATCACTGATAAAGGCTTTTTAACCTACGACGACGGCACCAGTGCATTAATGTCTGGCCCGGGTGCAACCGCTGTACCATTTATACACCCTAAAAATGGCCTGGAACTACACTGGGATTTTGTTGCTCACTCGGTTAATAATGATGCGTTAACCTTTGGCCCATTAGATTTCGTTGCTTGTTCATCAAACGGTGGGCTTGAAAGGGAATACTCAGCTGATTTATGGTGGTGGCATTATCATAATAGATCTAACGTAGAACCTTACGGAGATATCCCTGGTAAAGAAAAATACGTTGAAGGTGGCGCTATCTTTTTCTTAGAGCCTAACGACGTTCGTGGTCTTGCTGCTGTTAGACAACGTTATGCTGGCCCAGAAAAAGAAGACGACTTCAAAGTGTTTATTCCTAGTCTGCGTAGAACGCGTTTGTTAACGGGCTCTGATTCACAGGATCCAATGGCTTCTGGCCTTGAAATTACCTGGGATGACTGGCGCGGTTCATGGGCTAAGACCAACATCGAGCAATTTGAATACAAAATTGCCAGAGAAGGCTTTATCCTCGCTCAGCCAGAAGTAGGTCACGCGTACCAATCATTAACAACAAATGCCGACAAATGTAATTGGGATTCGATGGAAGTTGAATTAAGACCAATTTGGGTGCTTGAAGTGACTGATAAGACGGGTAGATACCAGTATTCAAAACGTGAAACTTATATTGATAAAGAATTCTTTTATCTACAGTATCAAATGACTTGGGATCCACGTGGTAACCCATTACGTACCTGGGAAGATGGCCGTGATTGGAGACCAGCAACTGGCGATGCAATGTGGTCTAACGTGATTATCACGAATGAAACAACACAGCGTCATACGACTATCCAATTTAATCCTGTCTGGGAAGGTCGTGCTGAAAACGTAACTGAAGAAGTATTTAATATTGATCAGTTACGCGATTACAGATAATTACTGAGTAATACGTAATAAGTAGAGGCAGTGGGGCTAACGCTCCACTGCCTTTTTTATGTCTTTAAATTAATTTTTATATAATTGCATAGCCAAAACGGTTAAAAACACATAGCATTAAGCAATACTAATATGGAGCTACAGATAATGAGAATGATAAGAATTCTATGCGCTTGCCTAACACTAAGCCTTACCATAACAGCGTGTAATGACTCAGATGATAAACTGATAAACGATAAGCAGCAGCCTGTGCCTGCCGAATCAAAACTTACGACGCCATCAGTAGAACCAGCAATACAGGAAGACGAAGGAATTAATTATTATGGCTTGTCACAAAACCTGCAAAGAAACGCCACACTGACTCAAATTAACGATAAAAACGTACACCAGCTAAAACCAGCGTGGGTCCTTTCCCTTGGCGATAACAGAGGGCAGCAAAGCCAACCATTAGTAATAGATGGTGTGATGTACGTTACGACTCATAATGCAACATTAGCCATTGATGCAGTCACTGGGCGTCAACTTTGGAAGAGTAAAATTGAATACCCCGCCAATACGGTTACATGCTGCGGTATCACCAACCGAGGAGCTACTTTTTATGACGGCGTTCTTTATCGTGCAACACTGAATAATCATTTACTAGCGATAGACCCTAAAGATGGTAGCGTTATTTGGGAGAAGGAAGCTGCAGATATTGCGCTAGGCTACTCGATGACTAGCGCCCCGCTAATAGCAAATGGCACGATGATAACAGGTGTAGCTGGCGGTGAATTTGGCGTTAGAGGCTTTTTAGATGGATGGAACCCTAAAACGGGTGAACACCTCTGGCGTTTTAATACCATTCCTTCACCCGGTGAAAAAGGTAGTGAGACTTGGCAAGGCGAAAGCTGGAAGCAAGGTGGCGGCCCTACCTGGTTAATCGGCTCTTATGATAAAGAACTGGATCTGGTTTATTGGGGTGTTGGAAACCCGGCTCCCTTTAATGCGAGTATGCGTGAAGGTGATAATTTATATACCAATAGCATGCTCGCTATTAGGCCTACAACGGGTGAATTAGTATGGCACTATCAATTTACGCCAAATGATCCATTTGATTATGACGCGGTAAATGATCCTATTTTGATTGACCTTCCCATTGATGGAGAAGAACGTAAATTACTCATTCAAGCAAATAGGAACGGCTTCTTTTACGTTATCGATAGAACAAATGGCAAGCTGTTACAGGCGAACCAATACGTCGATAAGGTCAACTGGACCGATGGTATCGATATGGCAACAGGGCGTCCAATACGCGCTGAACGAGTAAAAAATATGCTCGAAAATAAAGTCAAAACAGAAATCTGGCCTTCTGCGCTAGGCGGCAAAAACTTGGCCCCTATGTCTTATAGCCCTACGACCGGCTTGGCATATGCAAATACCTTCAATTTGGGTTGGTACTACACGCCCGTTGAACAAGAATATAAACCGGGTGTTTTTTATGTCGGTGCGCAATTTGAGTGGATATATCCAGAAGGGCCCGTTGGTTATTTAAAAGCCATCGACCCGATGACGGGTGAAACAAAATGGCAGTTCCCAACCGAGGTGCCTATGAACGGCGGAACCCTGGTTACTGATGGAAATTTGGTTTTCTCTGGCGCTCAAACGGGTGAGCTGTACGCATTTAATGCGACAACGGGCGAAAAACTATGGGAATTTAGAACCGGCTCAGGAATCATCGCACCGCCAGTTACCTATCAGTTAAATGGTAAACAATATCTCGCGGTTGTAAGTGGAATCGGTGGTGCGTATATCAATTTCTCTGGCGATCCTAATTTAAAGAATATTAATCCTGGTGGTTCTGTCTGGGTGTTTGAATTAAGTGGAGGCGGTGATATGAGCACGATCAGTGCTAAAGCAAATAAACCCATCGCTGTCGCAGAAGTAGTCGTAGAAGATAAAGCAGACTGGTCAGCAACCGTAAAGCATGGCGCGGAGCTATATGATCAAACCTGTTCGCACTGTCATGGGGTAAAAATGGTCACCTCGGGTACAACGTATGATTTACGTACCTTTCCTAAAGAGGATAAAGAACGCTTTATCAACTCCGTTACCAATGGCAAAGGGTCTATGCCAGCCTGGGGGGATAAGATAACGACAGAAGAAATAAGTGCTATTTATGAGTATGTTATTCATTAATAAGAAAGCTTAAACAAGGAAATAAAATGAAAAAATTAGATAACCTGGTCGATTTTAAAACAGGTAGACAAAAACGGGTCATTTATTCAGATCCAGCAATCTATGAGGAAGAGCTAGAAAAGATCTTTGGTCGCTGTTGGTTGTTCCTAACGCACGAAAGCCAATTAAAAGAGCCGGGCGATTTTATCCGTACGTTTATGGGCGAGGATGAGGTATTAGTTGTTAGGCAAAAAGACGATAGCATAAAGGCATTTTTAAACACCTGCACGCATCGGGGTAATCGCCTATGCAAAGCCGACCACGGTAATAGCAGGAAATTTGTTTGTAATTACCACGGCTGGAGTTTTGGTTTTGACGGCAAACTGAATGGCGTACCGCTAGAAAAAGAGGCCTATAACGACCAATTAGACAAATCGAAATTCGGTTTAATTGAAGTGGCCCAAATAGCAAGTTACAAGGGTTTGGTTTTTGCTACTTTTGATGAAACAGCGCCGAGCCTGGAAGACTATCTTGGAGAAATGAAGTGGTACCTCGATATATGGCTGGATGCAATGCCAGAAGGGACCGAACTGATTGGCACGGCAATGAAGGTAGAGCTTCCCGTTAACTGGAAGTTGCCGGTCGAAAACGTATCGGGTGATGGCTATCATTTAGGCTGGGCACACGCGGGTGCGATGACGGTATCTTCTAGTATGGAAGTAGGAGGCCTGGCGGTTGGCAATTCCACTGCGGACAACTCTGGGGCAGTATCCGTCGCGGGTATGAACGGCCATGCCGTGTTAGCGGCCCTTGACGGTCAATCAGGTTACGGTTTTTACCCCGACCCAAAAATGGCCGTCGATTACCTGGAAGAGAACCGAGCAACCGTTATTGATAGGCTGGGCGAATACCGCGGTAAAAGAATGTGGGGCTCGCAAATCAATATGACGGTATTCCCAAATTTACAAATGTTACCCGGTTTAAACTGGTTCAGGGTTTATCATCCAAAAGGTCCGGGTAAGTTTGAAATGTGGACCTGGGCGATGGTGGATAAGGAAATGTCGGATGACTTAAAGCAGATGATACTTAATAACGTCAGCCGCACTTTTGGCCCCGCCGGACTATTTGATAACGACGATGGTGATAACTTACAGGCCATTACCGAACAAAGCCGAGGCTGGCGTACAAAACAAATGGATATATACACCAATATGGCCATCGGTGGCGAACACAGCCGAGATGAAATGCCAGGCGTGGTCAGCGAAGGCTTGATTTGTGAACAAAATCAACGCTACGTTTATCGCCGCTGGTTGGAAATGATGGAGGCAGACAGCTGGGCGGATGTACCATCGTATAATAATTTACAAGAAGCGCGCGCAACGGAGGCGAAGTAATGTCAGCTGAACAGGCAGAAATGGACGTTTATGTCGCCTTGCAACGGCAGCTATACCAGGAAGCGCGTTTACTAAGCGCTGAACAGTACGACGACTGGTTAGCGATGTTATGTGACGATGTTCATTATGAAATGGAAATGCCCCAGCGCCGTCTGCGGGAAGATAAAACTAATAATAGAGCGCCTATTAAAACGCCCATCTTTAATGACGATATGGCGGCTCTACTGATGCGTATCGCGCGTTTTAAAACGGGTTTCGTCTGGTCCGAAAACCCAATCAATGCGATACGACATATCGTCAGTAATGTTGAGGTTTTTAATACTGAAATAAAGGACCAGTTCCAGGTACATTCAATTATCGAAGTACATAGAAGTCGTTTAGACGCCGAGCGCAAACGCTTAACCGCGGGGCGGCAGGACGTATGGAAGAAAACAGCAACGGGATATAAGTTACTAAAAAGAAATGCAGCACTAGACGATAGCGTGGTGTTGGACAGTAATATTAATTTCTTTTTTTAAAAATTATTTTAAGGAGACAATAAAATGGGCTGGATGGATAATAAAGTAGCCTTGGTAACCGGTGGCGCATCGGGTATCGGCCTGGCCGTCGTTGAACGCTTTGTCGCAGAAGGCGCACGAGTGTGTGTAATGGACCGTTCACAACAGGGTATTGATGCACTTGAGGACAAATTTGCGGGCAAGGTCGTAGGCTTAACGGGCGACGTTAGGTCGTTACAATCAAACAAAGATGCGGTCGCTAAAACAATAAAAGCTTTTGGCCAACTAGATACCTTCATCGGTAATGCCGGTATTTGGGACTATATGGTGCCGTTAGAGGCTCAGGAAGACGACAAAATTGAAGAGATTTGTGACGAGATTTTTGCCGTCAACGTCAAAGGTTATTTGCTCGGTGCTAAAGCGGCCTTGCCTGAACTAAGAAAAACCAAGGGTAGCATGGTGTTTACCGCATCGAGTTCGAGTTTTTATACCGGCGGCGGTGGAGCAATTTATGTAGCCTCAAAACACGCGGTGCTGGGGATGATTAAACAATTAGCCTATGAAGTAGCGCCAGACGTTCGGGTAAACGGTGTTGCGCCGGGCGGTACGATGACGAATTTAGGCGGCAGCGCCGTTGCAGGGCAGGCGGATGCAAAGCTTAGTGAGATTCCAGGTGTCGATAAACTCATCAGCGATATGACGCCACTAGGGTTTATCTCAAAACCAGAAGATCACGCGGGTATTTACTTGTTGCTGGCTTCTGATAAGAACGGTGGCTATATCACCGGCCGCGTTTTCAATTCGGATGGTGGCATCGGTATCGGCTAACGGCCCGAGCAAGAATAAAAATGCCGGCTAATAGCCGGCTTTTTTATGCTCTTATCTTTTATACCGGATAAACG
>JASJGO010000035.1:0-7706 GCA_033791505.1 Cycloclasticus sp. | reverse complement strand
ACTTTACCGAACAGCTGGTAAAAACCCCTGCGTTACTTTACTCAGCGTCTGTTGTAGCGTAAGTAGGTTCAACAGCAGGTTTTTGAGAAGCACCAATCCACGGTTCGTTTACCGGTAAAAGAGCTGTTTCTTCTGGTAATTTAACGTTTAGATAACTATTTAGCGCACCACTGCTTGCGAGAATACGGAACTGCGAATAGAGCTCGTCGTATTTGGCGTTAGTATAAGCGCTTTTCGCGACAAACATTTCATTGGCCGAATCAAGTAAATCTAGTAGTGAGCGGCGACCAATATTAAATTGTTTCTGGTAGGCTTCGTTACTTTTTATGCTTGAGTTTTTATGGCTTTCAAAAAAGGCCATTTGGCTTTTTACTGTTTGGTGTGCAATCCAGGATAAGCGCATGCTTTCTACGGCTTGTCTGTAGGTGTTGTCCCTGATGCTTTTGGCCTGATTGATCAGCTCAGCGGTTTCTTTACGACGCGCGGTATCTTTCCCACCGTTGTATAAGTTATAGCGCAAACGAACCATCGCAGACGCGTCTTCGTTAACACCTTCTATACCATCGATGTCTTTATTGTGCGTGGCGCTTAACTCGAGGTCAACGCGCGGCATAAAAGCCGTTTTAGCGGTGGCGTGTTGCGCTATAGCAGATTCGATATCGACATTCGCAGATTTTAATATGGGGTGGTTTTCAATGGCGGCGTCAATGGCCTGATCAAAACTAGCGGGTAGTGCGTCACCAGGTGCGGTAACGACCTCCAGGTCTTGAGGGAGTTTGCCAACGACTCTAAGATAAGCTGTTTGTGCGTCTTTAAGGTTACCAATTTCAGAGTACACATTTTTTTGGGCCAGCGCTAAACGGCCAGTAGATTGTTCTACGTCTGCGGCTCTGCCTACGCCGCGGCCACTTCTGGATTTAATTTGCTCGTTTGTACTTTCGTGTACGGCTAAGTTTTCGTTTGACAAAGCCAATAACTCTTCACGACGTAACACATTAATATAGGCTTCAACCGCATTGAGAGCAGTAATCTCAGCCTGACCAAAAACCGTATAGGCGCGTGAATTAGTTCTGGCTGTTTGGCGGTTAACTTCGCTAGATGTAGCAAACCCGTCGTAGATCATTTGCCTAATTTGAATAGAGGCTTCGTCCCTGCCCAACGATTTAGAACCTTCGCCAGCAGCTTCAGTGGTAGGGTTTAGTGAGCGTTCCCAACCAGCGCCAACGGCGATATCAACGGTGGGGAAAAAGCCGGCTTTTGCCTGGCTGATTTCTTGCTCAACGGCTAATCGTTCAGATGCGGCAGATTGTATTTCTGGGTTTTCGTTGACCGTGTACTGAATTGCTTCCTGCAATGAATCAGCGGTCGCTGTGCCCAAGCTCAATGCCAGCAGGCTGCTCACAGCTAATGTAGTTTTAAGTTTCATAGTTCCCTCTCGTTATTTATTATTAATGACAATAAAATCAGTGTATTAAGATTGATGCTTCAAATCTAACCTAAGATAGTAAATAGGTCAACTATATTCCTTTATATACAAGGCAAGGTGTAATCGGTCCGGCACATTTAGTTTTTTAAAAATCGAGGTCAAATGTGCCTTTACGGTTCGTTCAGAAATAGCTAATGTTTCTGCTATAGCCTTATTGTTTTCTCCAACGCGAATCATATTAGCAACGTCTAGTTCGCGTGTGGATAAGGTAGCCAACAATGCAGAAGACTCAATAGCCCTGGATGTGTTATCAGGTTCGTTAGTCTCCGGTTTCATTTTTACCAGGGTGCCAATAATGCGCGGTACCAAGTGGCGCTGAATCCAAATATCGCCCTTTAAAACGCTATCGACCGCTTGCAGCAAAAGTTTTGGTGGTTCGGACTCTCCACAATATCCTGCGGCGCCATGGACCAGCGCGTTAATTTGTTTGTTTTCTGGCCAATCTTGCCCAACAATAAGAAAGCGCGTTGAGCCGTTTGCAAAAAGACTTATTAAGCCTTCGTCTGCGTCAATTTTTTTAGAGTCGATGATGGCAACGGTAGCAGCCTGAAGGCTTTGAATGTTGGTGGCAGTGAATATATCAAAGTGCCTGATCAGTGCGTGCGACCATAGTTTAATGAGGTCCTGGTTATCAGAAAAAATTCCAACGCGACGCATTCGATTAACCCTGTTCAGCTATAGGCACAAGTTTTAATTTATTTGTTGATAAAAACATCTTAACGCTCCTTTAAAGCGCGTTCTTTAGCTTTTAAAATCGGCTTAAGTATATAGTCTAAGACAGTCTTTTTACCAGTTAAAATATCAACATCGGCCGTCATGCCCGCAATAATGTTTAGCTGCTCACCATTTTTTTCAAGGTAATTTTTATCGGTACGTAGACGAATGATGTAATAATTTTTACCGTCTTCTTCATTGGTGATGGTGTCAGCGCTGATATGTTCGAGCTGAGCTTCTAACCCACCATAAATAGAAAAGTCGTAGGCGGTTAGTTTTACCATGGCTTTTTGACCGGGGTGAAGAAAGGCAATATCCGCGGGCCTAACTTCTGCTTCTATCAGAAGTTGGTCCTCCAGCGGCACGATCTCAACCAAGTCCATACCCGGTTGAATCACACCGCCGACGGTTGTTATTTTAAGCTGCTTAATAATGCCTTTCACTGGGGAGAGCACACGAGTGCGCGTAACGCGATCTTCAAGCGCCAGGGTAGATTCACCTGTTCTGTCTAACTCTGCTTTTGCTTGATTTAGTTCTTCCAGGGCCTTGGTTTGAAAGCGTATTCTCGTTTCAGACAGTTTATTTCTAGCCTCATCTAATGAGGATTGAATTCTGGGAATCGACAGCGTTGCCGCAGTTAGTTGTCCCTTTAAATCATTAGCTTCTCGCTGAATGCGCAGCAGTTCTACCCTTGACATAGCCCCTTCATCAACCAGTGGTGCGGACATGTCCACTTCTTGTTTTAGCAAATGATAACTTCTTGAAATTTGTTTCGCTTTGGCTCTTAATTCAATAAGTTCCTGCTCCCGCTGAATAACTTGTTCATCCAGGATTTTGGTGCTGGCGTTTAGCTCATTGCGGCGAGAGTCAAATAGCTGATTAGCGTTATCAGCGATCTCAGGAGCGACCTGTAAAACGATCTTAGGAATAACCAGGGGCGTATTTTCAACTTCGGCAGACAAGCGAGCAGTGGTGGCCAGTAGCTCGTAATATTTCAGCTTATTTTCATTCAATGAGGACGAAAACCTAACAGCGTCTAATTGCATTAAGGGCTGGTTTTTTTCAACTATTTGACCTTCCTTTACCAGGATTTCAGCGAGAATCCCGCCTTCTAAATTCTGAATGATTTGAATATGACTGGATGGGATGGTTTTGCCAGCACCACGAGTCACCTCGTCTAACTCGGCAAAACTGGCCCAGGTAATGGCGATGACCATAAAGCTCATGGCCATCCATAAAATGATATGGCTTTGAATTGACGCGCCGTACAAACTCGCCGCGTTAACATCGGTAACGTACATGTGGTCTTCGGTTTGTTGTTCGTACTTCTTTTTAAGCGCAGAAAGTTTATTTAGCATAATTAGTTTGAAACCTTGATCTGTCCTTTTTTCAATGCTTCAAGCACGTTTTCTTTCGGGCCGTCGGCCACAATTTTAGCCCCATCCATAACAATTAAACGGTCAACCAGGGTTAATAAAGAAGCTCTATGGGTAACGAGTATGAGCGTTTGATGCGCCAATTGCTCGGATAGTTTTTCTTTAAACCTCGCTTCGGTGCTGTTATCCATTGAGTTGCTGGGTTCATCCATAATATAAATAGGCGGAGATAGCAGCATGGACCGGGCGACCGCAACGCTTTGACGTTGCCCGCCAGATAAAGATGCGCCGCGCTCGCCAACGGGCATATCAAACCCCTCGGGGTGTCTATTGACGAATTGAGTCACACCGGCTATCTCAGCGGCGTGTAAAATTGAAGCGTCGTCCGCGTAGCGCGAACCCATTGTAATATTGTCTTTAACGCTGCCAAACATCAGCGATATATCTTGCGGTACGTAACCAATTTGGCGACGCAAGTCGGAGGGGTCAATTTGCCTGATATCCGTGCCGTCGATCAATATGGAACCTTCTTGCGGCTGGTACAGCCCCAACATCAGTTTTTCGACGGTACTCTTGCCTGAGCCAATGCGGCCAATAAAGGCAACGCGCTCGCCCGATTTAATCTTAAATGAGATGTTATCAAGCGCTTTAATCGGTTGATCAGGATAGCTAAAGGTAATATTTTTAAACTCAATGTCACCTTTAAATGTTGGGCGGTGTAAGTACTTTTTACCGGGTTCGCGTTCTGCCGGTAGTGACATCATATTGGTTAAGGTGTCGAGAGACGTGCGAGCCTGGTGGTAGCGCGTTAATAACGAAGCTATTTGGCCTACAGGGGCTAAGGCGCGTCCGGTCAAAATCGTGCAGGCAATCAAGCCACCCATCGTTAGTTCACCTTCGGAAATTTTATACACGCCGTAGATAACAACGGCAATAGAAGCCATTTGCGTTAGAAAAGCGGTTAAGTTCACGGCCATCGAAGAATAAAATCGTGACTTCAGCCCTAGTCGTGCAATTTGCCCAACATTTTGTTCCCATTTAGCTTGCATCTGGCCCTCAGCGCCGGTTTGCTTTATGGAGTCAAGGTTAGTGAGGGATTCAATGAGCGTCGCGCCTTTTTGCGCTGAATATTTAAACAGTTCGGTGATCGTGTTTTTTAGCGGTTTTTGTACCGCAATGCCACCGAGGATGGCGAGTGGTAAGACCACCAGGGGGATAACGGCCAAGCTGCCGCCAAGCATATAAATAACGGCGATGAAAATAAATAAGAAGGGCAGGTCAATCAGCGTGGTGAGCGTCGCAGAGGTTAAAAAGTCTCTGAACGATTCGAATTCGCTTAAATTATTAGCGAACGCGCCCACTGATTTGGGGCGGTTTTCCATCTTAATGCCCAGTACTTTTTCGAAAATAGTGGCGGACAAAATAACATCGGATCGTTTGCCAGCCACGTCGATGAAGTAGCCCCTTAAAGCCTTCATAACAAAGTCAAAGGTAAATACAATGGTGACTCCAATGGCTAATACCCAAAGTGTTTCAAATGCGTGGTTGGGCACTACCCTGTCGTACACATTCATAATAAACAGCGGAGAAGCGAGGGCAAAAAGGTTGATCAGTAATGAAGCGGCTAAGGCTTCGCCATAAATCGGCCAAGACTTGTAAATAACATCCCAAAACCAATGCGTCGCCTTGGGAATGGCAGAATTAGCCGTCCTGTCGTCAAATACATGGTTAACTTGAATAAAAAAAGCAGCGCCGCTGTAAATTTCTTCAATTAAGCTTAAGCTAACGGTTTTTTCGCCGCTATCTGTTTCGGGCAAAATAACGCTGCAGGTGTCTTTATTTTTGGAGATTAATACGCAGGTCTTATCGCCTTCAAGTAGTAATACGGCGGGCAGCACTAAATTAGAAATTTCCGCCAAGGGTCGACGCACCAGGCCGGTAGAAAATCCAGCGCGTTGTGCGGCCCTGACAAAAAGAGAGGCGGTTAGCTTATTGTCAACCAGCGGCAAACCAGTCGTTAGCGACTCGGCTGTGTGCGGTGTATGCAATACCTTACAGACAGACAAAAGCGCGAGTAATAACGGGTCATCCTGACTCGTCATTTTAGCAATGTTATCCTTTGAGTTACTCATTGTTGCTTCAGTCATTTTTTATCCAAAAAGCTAGGGCGCAATACGACGATCCTTGTACTGTGCGCTAAGTTTGATTATTAGTTTTTATTTAGTGATACTAGAACAAATTCTGGGAAATGCAAATGGAGTAGACAAAATGCCGTACGTTAATCGTAATAAACAAGGTGAAATCACTCAACTACTGGACTCGCCAACAAGTGACGCAAGTCAATGGCTAGAAGTAAACCACCCAGATGTAACGAGCTTTTTAAAGAATCCTAAGCAGGCCGGAGAGTTAAAACAGCTACTCACCAGTTCAGATAGCGATATTGCCAGGGTAGTTGAAGATGTGGTGGATGTGTTAATGGAGAAAGGAGTCTTTGCCTTCACCGAATTGCCGGAAGCCGCGCAAGGTAAGTTAAATGCCCGAAAAAAACTAAGAGAAGACGTCAGTTCACTCAGTAATTTAATAGGGGAAGAAGATAATATTCTGTAATGAGCCATTCATTAATATATAAAATAAAAAGGTTCAAATTTAGTACCTTCGTACAATAGTCAGGTGTTAAGCCTGCATATACACTTCAGTCAGCATAATAGTGAGCAAACAAATAAACGACAATGATAGACGTACTGATAATTGATAAAACTGATCAAATAAAGTCCGCCTTATTAGTCCCTGAAGCTAATATCGCATCGTTTGATGATGAAGTAAAAGCACTCAATGCGGTAGAAACTAAGGTGTCAGCGGTTGTTTTGCTCAACTACAGCGTTATGCAAGAACAAACAGCCGAATATATAAAAGTGGTTTTAAAAGTGAGTTCAAGCAGCAAAATCGTTGTTATAGCCGATGAACTCAGTGAAGAAGAAACGTTAAATTGTTTGTTAGCTGGCGCGAAGGGCTACCAACAATTGGATTTACTAAAGGATTACGCTCGTAAGTTAGTAACAGTAATGGATGCTGGAGAAGCTTGGATAACACGGCGAATGACCGCTACCTTACTCGACGCCTTACGAAGGCAATAAGAGGATAAGAGAATGGAAAAAGATATCTTAAACAGCGAGCAGACCGCCTTAGACCTGCAAGATTTATTAGTCGATGAAAGTAACGATGTGCTTAGCGAGTATCTGTCGCTTTCAATAGAACATCTCAGCGGTGGCACCAAAATAAGCGTTACCACGGTAGAAGCCGAACCGGCGACCTATTCATCAACACTAACAGGCGTCACGATAACAGACCTTCATTGTCTGTTGGATGTGCCAATTGACTCGTAAAAAGTCGAAAAATTAGCACCTAAGTACAATAGAAAAACTATTTTTATATACGTAAAATTTAAGTTAACAGTAATCCTCAAAAGGAACGGAGATTAATATCATGGCAAATGTGGGCACAGTAAAATCAGTAACCGGTATCGTAAAAGCAATCGCAGAAGATGGGTCTGAACGCATACTTAGCGTAGGAGACAGCGTTGCAGAAAACGAAAAGATCATCACTGGCGACGGTGTTATTGTTATCGCCTTCTCCGACGGTACGGTTATGGACCTGGGAAGCAACTCAAGCGTAGTGCTAAATGATGACGTGCTCAACCAGGATGGCGAGCAGACTGCGCAAAGCCAGTCCGATGCAGTAGATGAGGTAGCCGCACTGCAACAAGCCTTGGCTAACAATCCCAATTTAGACCCTTCTGCTTTACCAGCAACTGCTGCTGGTGCAGCTGCGTCTGAAACAGCTGAGAATAATGGTCACAGTATCGTCAGTGTTGACTACCTTAATCCAAAAATTGATCCCACGTCAGGATTTGAAACAAAGGGTATAAATCCAGTGATTCTGTCTTCTGAGGAAGAGCTGCTTTTAGCTATAGACGAACCTTTAAACGCAGTTGCTGGAGAACCTGAGGCAGCTGTTGTGATCAACGGCGAGCTGGGTTACTTCAAAGAAGACACAGCCAATGATGTCACGCTCAGTGCGAGCACAGCGGACAGCACCGATGAGCTGACCAGTTTAACCTTAAGTGGTTTGAC
>JASJGO010000034.1:0-5239 GCA_033791505.1 Cycloclasticus sp. | reverse complement strand
GCGACATCCATGTCTGCCATCGTCCGTCGCCCTATGATGTGTTTGTCTCGCTCAGGCATAAGAGTCACGACAAGCAGTTCAGCGCATTCTTTGATGCCTTCAATTTTAACTTTAAGAAATTCGTCATTACGAGAAGGCAATGCAGCTGCTGTAGCCAAACGCTCTTCCTCCACTAATGCATGAATCGAATCGCGCAGCACCTGGTCAGTGATCCGTATAAAACGCCACGGCTGCATCATACCCACACTCGGGGCAAGATGCGCCGCCTCAATTATGCGTATGAGAATATCAGCATCAACAGGATCAGATAGAAAGTGGCGCATATCTCGCCGTTCACGCATCACACGATATACCGCAGCTATATCAGATTCAGTGTAACGATTCATGGCAAAAACAACTTCGCACTTACTTCAGGACTGTATGAAAAATAAAAGTGTAAATAAGTAGCCGTCAATCGTCCCTGGCGATAAATCGGTTCGGGTGTACCATGATGCCTTGCAGATTCTGTATAGACTATCGGTTTCAGATCACACTGCATTTTTGAATGATGAAAAGTATGCCCCCGAAGCTCACCTTCGGGTAGCACAACACTATGCAACCCCAGATTTGTCAGGCGTGTTGTCATTTCAGCTTTACCGGGCAGCAACCCAACCATAGAACCTCTTCGACCTTCGCTATCAGTCAGTGAGTCCAGTAAATACAGCATGCCACCGCACTCGGCAACAATAGCTTTACCCGCAGTATGATGAGCAAAAATCTCTGCTTTCATTGGCTCATTAGTCGTCAGTGATTTAAGGTGTAACTCGGGGTAACCACCGGGCAGATAAAGGGCATCAACCTCCGGTATGATATTATCGTAGAGTGGCGAGAAAAAATTTATTTCCGCACCCATCTCAACCAATATATTGATATTACTGCGATACAAAAATGAAAATGCGTGGTCCCGTGCAACGCCAATGCGAACACCTTTGAGATATAATGGATAAGATGTTTTCGACTGCTTACTGGAAGTAAGATCTTCGAAGCTTACCGCTTCCGGCATAACATCTCCGACCCCATTAAGAGCCGCCGCCGTTTTTGCAATACGCTCATCAAGATCATCAATCTCAATCGCTTGTAGTAGACCAAGATGTCGTTCTGGTAACGTAAAGTCAGCATTACGTGCAAGCCAACCGAATGAAGTAAGTTCAGATGGAAGACTTTCATTTAACATTTGATAATGCGACTGACTTGCCACACGGTTGGCAAACACACCAGCAAAAGGCAATTCACCTCGATAACTAGCAAGCCCTAGTGCCAGAGCACCGAATGTCTGAGCTATGGCTGTGCTATCAATCACGACCATGACTGGAATGTTAAATAATGTAGCGAGATCAGCACTGCAAGGGTTGCCATCAAAGAGCCCCATGACACCTTCGATCAATATGAGGTCAGCTTTATCCGCCACTTCATATAAAAGCTGACGGCAGTGGTCTTCACCACCCATCCATAAATCAAGCTGATAAACAGGTGCACCCGAAGCTTGTTCCAGGATCATCGGGTCAAGAAAATCAGGACCGGTTTTAAATACACACACGCGCCGACCTTGATCACGATGATACCGAGCTAGCGCAGCCGTTACTGTAGTCTTTCCTTGCCCAGAAGCGGGCGCAGAAATGAATAATGCAGGACAGGATCTCACAGATCTATTCCTTTTTGCGCTTTTACGCCCGCTCTATAAGCATGCTTAATATCCTGTAAATCACTCACAGTATCGGCAGCTTTACAAAGATTTTCGGGTGCTCCACGACCAGTAATAACAACATGCTGCATTGAAGGGCGAGTTTTTAGGTCAGCCAACACAGTATCCAACTCTAGCCAACCATACTTCAGTGGATAGGTGAGTTCATCAAGTACAATCAATCCCAGTAATTCGTCATTTAGCATTTCTTTCACCACGGACCAACCTCGTTGAGCGGTTTCTATATCACGTGTATGATTTTGTGTTTCCCAGGTAAATCCTTCACCAAGAACATGCCAAACGACCTCGGGCTGCCGGCTAAAAAAAACCTCTTCTCCGGTATCCTTTCGGCCTTTAATAAATTGTGCCACGCCGACTCGTAACCCATGCCCAAGAGCACGAGCCACCATGCCAAAGGCCGAACTGGACTTACCCTTTCCATTACCCGTAAGTACCAGTAACAGCCCCTGTTCTCGATCTGCACTAGCGATAGTGGTATCAATGCTTTCTTTTTTACGCTGCATACGACTACGATGACGCTGCGCTTGTTCGTCAGACTTATTCATATTACAGTGGACTTTTTGGGGCTAGCCGTATTGAGTGCTGTAGTAAAGAGCGTATGTACTACAACAGTAATACCAATGTAGAACGCCAGTGATTGCAAATAAGATGGATAATACTTTATTAATCTCCCGCTAAACTCAGTGAAACTGGTGTCAACAAAACGACCGGAAAAGAAATAGAAACCACCACTGGAGAATAATTCGCAAACAATAGAGCCAACAAGTATAGCTGCCACAAGCGGGATCAATGTACTCCAGTTAAAATGATATTGTCTAGCATACCAGTGACCACTGAACCAGAGTGCTGCGTAAGCCGGCAAAAGGAATACATAGGCTCGTGTCAGACAAAAACCACTGCTGCTACCCCAGGTAAATGATGCATAATCCACTAACCATGTCAGCATAAGCAATCCCAACAATGTCCAGATGGAACGAAGGTAAAAACCGGCGAGAAAAAACACCGCCCAGGTCGCGCCAGGAAGATGTTCCAGTGTAGCGAAATGGTGACCACGTGTGGCTACCATCAGCAATATCAGAACAAAGCCAATAAAAATCTGGTTTCGAGTAGATAGTGTTAACATAATTTTATCCTTTATTATATGGTTAGGGTTGATAACGAAGTGTCATGTATAAACCGCGTCCAGGTTGGTTAAAAAATGCAGCTGTTTCGTAGTCTTTATCAAACAGATTCTCGATACGTGCCTGTAATAACCAATCTTTAGCGAAAACATATTCTGCGCGTAAATCGACCGTGGCATAACCACTGAGTTCACGAGTATTAGCCAGGTCGTCATAACGTCTACCTTCAGCAATAAGCGTTGAACCAAGTGTAGTTTTACCAACTTTATGACTCGCATCAATTCGCATTGATTGCTCTGCACGTCTAGGCAACACGTTACCTTGGTTAGTTCCATTCGAATCATTTTCAGGATCGAGTAATGTGAAGTTTGTGGTAAGATTCCAAGATTTGAACTGTGTGGAGAGTATTACTTCAAGCCCACGAATACGCGCCTGGTCAATGTTGCCTGGTGCCGAAATACTTGAGTCATAAGCAATTAAATCGTCGATAAGTGTTTCATAAATATTAGACGACCAACTTCCCCAGCCCGTTTTTCCGCTAAGGCCGAACTCGATGCTTCGTGACTCTTCCGGTTCAAGATTCGCATTACCATAACCAGGGTAATATAGCTCATTAAAAGTTGGTGCCTTAAAAGCCGTGCCGTAGGATGCGTTGAGTCGTAAACCATTATGTAACTTGTAACCCCAGGCAACATTTCCGGTGGTATGATGACCAAACTGTTCATTGTCATCCTGGCGCAAAGAAAGCTGCAAGTCTTGATTACCAATGGTAGCCAGATATTGGGTAAAGACGCCCGTATTATCACGAGAAGTAACCGAATAATTGGTCGTTCCGTCTACCCGATCTTTCTGGTAATCGAAACCAAGAGTAAGCAAATGATCATCCATAATGGAAAAGTCGTTTTGAAAAGAAGCCGTATTGCGTTCGGTTTCGAAACGGCTTTGAAAAGTACCATCTTTGAAGTTATCGGACTCATCCTGGCTGCTGCCCGCGACCAAAGAAATTTGCCAAATATCAAGCGGTGAAAAACGCACTGATACACCGAGAATTTGCTGAAGCGATTCAGATTCATTAACAAATCCTCCATCAAACTCTATCTCGCCTGTAGTTTGTAATGCATGAGCATCAATCTCAATTCCGCTTTCAAATCGGTAACCTACACGCAGAGACCCAGACAGATTGTTGTAGCCATCCTCATCTGGTTCAATAGTAAAACAACCAGCACCGCCTGGATAAGGTTTGCCATTACAGGCATTAAAACCATTTGTATCAAGACCACTTGCGCTTAAGCTAAACCAGCCACGTTCACCCCCTCCAGACACGCCAACCGAAGCATTATAGGTATCGTAACGACCAGCTCCGATACTAAAAAATGGTTTAGTTTCACCTCCACCTTTACGAGTAAAAATTTGGATCACACCGCCAATAGCCTCAGAGCCATACAAGCTAGAAAGAGGGCCACGCACAATTTCAATGCGTTCGATTTGTTCAATGGGAATGTGCTGGAAAGCAGTTGTACCAAGCGTGGCTGAACCCACCTTAATGCCATCAATAAGCACCAGCACATGATCCGATTCAGTACCACGTAAGAATACCGAGGTAGCCTTTCCTGGCCCACCGTTGTTAGTAATGTTGATACCTGCTATGCCTTGCAACACACTCTGAACAGATTGTGCCTGCAAACGTTCGATGTCATCTCTGGTAATAACAGTAACAGCAGCGAGCGTATCGTCCGTTGTTTCTGCAGTACGTGATGCAGTGACGATGATATCTAGAGGTTCAGGCTCGGAGGCAAAAGTTGATTGGACACACAGCAGTATTACCGATGCAAATAGGCAACATTTATTCATTATTAATTTCCTCAAGCGCACTCGCCCGTACGCAAATTGGCGAAAAAAAACACGCAGAGGAAAAAATAGACGAAGCAGGAGAAACGACCTGCTAGCCACAGCATCGCCCTCCGCTATGCTTGTTACGACTTCAGGCCGGTCTCCGGACTCACGAGTGGTAATGACTACCAGCAAATCGCCTTCCCACGTAAAAACGCAGTGGCTATTTGATCGGCTTTAACTCGTTCACCGTTGCGGGGGCAGTGCCGGGATTGTCCTGATTTTTATCAGTACGCACCGGCTTCCCGTTTAATCCCTTGAGTAGAAATTCAAGAGACACCTGAAGCAACTGATGCCAATCTTAATGTGATGTAGATATAAAGTCAAATAAGGAAATTAATAAAAATGGCTATGTTTTGACTTCAGCTAGTTGGAACATAGTCATTACAAAAAACAGGATAGAATGACTATAGTAGGTCATTTTAGATTTGAACCTGTATGAATTATCAATCAAAACTTTAGTAAGGTTTTAGACAATTAATCCGAA
>JASJGO010000033.1:0-9854 GCA_033791505.1 Cycloclasticus sp. | reverse complement strand
GGCTATTAGCCGGCTTTTTTATGCTCTTATCTTTTATACCGGCTAAACGATATAGCGCGGTAGCACATTGGTATCGGTTATTGCTCTGCGCTGAATAAAACGCCCCGCCCCGTTCTCAATGGCGATAGTATCCTGGTAACGCCCGACACAGAGAATATGGGTTTGGTTGGTATCCCTCTGGGTATAGTAAATCGTGAAGTTAAACTCCGCCTGAAGCCGCCCATCGGCCAACTCGCTGCTAGATACTAACTGGGTAAAGTGGCGCATCTGGTAGTGTTCTGATGAATCAAATTGAATATCAACCACCTGAGTGACGCGATCTTGCAGACGCTCGTAACAATCATCCAGCATAAAGGCGATGGGAAGCCCTCTGCGATCATTTTCTTCCGAAATGAAGGTGTATGTACCTTGCTCGCTAAAGCAGCCTAGCCAGGCGTTCATATCTAGCTTGTCTAGTGCGCAAATATAATCTCTATTAAGATCTTCAATTAAAGTAATCGAATTGTTCATCGTGCTGCCCTCTTGAAACCCATAATTTTTCGGTAATACTCCCAGCGAGGTAAATTGCCGGATTCATCGTTTTGCTTTACTTCAAAAGAAAGCGCGTATTCATCTTGCACGCCTTTTTGGAAAATAGCATTCCCCGGTGTTTTATTGCCCTTATCAATGCGCGAAAAAACCGAGGCATCTTCCATGCTAACCAAGCCGCAAGGGCCTAACAAATTACTCGATTGGCGAATGCGGTGGCGGATCATTTCGTCGTCATCGTCTTCGTGGGTAAAGTAGGCATAATGTACCTCCAGCCCTTTAGGACCTTTTGGAAAGGCATAGCGAATATTCAACATATCCATATGCTTACTGTATACGGTCAAAGGGAATTGCATTTGAACAATGGAGCCGGTGCTCGTTTCAGTACCTTTAAAATCGAGAATAGAGCCGTCTTTTAATGCGGTTATTTCTTCCGGTATCTTTAGTTCTGATTCAAATGTTAAATGACCATTTTCACTGACTTTCTGAAAACCTTTGCCACCCTGCCAATTTAATAAGGCAAAGGCTTTATGCAATAGCGGCGCGTGGTAGCCATCATTATCGCAATAGGCTTTCCAGTTACAGTCGTACATGACTTTTTGGTAGCCGATAAGCTTCAAACGGCCATCGCCACCTAATACGCGACTCAGTGGTTCATAAAAAGTTTCTCCCAGGTATTCTTTAAGCGGCGGCGTTTTATCACTCATAGTGACGAAAAATAAGCCGCAAAATTCTTCTATGCGTAATTGCGCAAGGCTGAAGTTTTTCTTATCAAAATCGGGCGTGAATTCGCGGCTATTAGGGCAACCGACGAGGTCGCCTTCCAGACTAAATAACCAGCGGTGGTAGGGGCATTCAAATTCTTTTTTATTACCCGAACTTTCAGTCACCAAAGAGGTGCCGCGATGGGTGCAGGTGTTTTGAAAAACCCTGATTTGACCGTCTTCACCGTGTACCGCAAAAATAGGCATTTCACCCAGCTCGGCGGCTTTATAGTCACCGGGATTAGGGATTTCGGCGCGGTGTACGATGGGGTGCCATTCCTCGCCATAAAAAATGGTTTCGAGTTCTTTCGGCCAGAGAGCTTCTAATTCGAAGACTTCTTTCGGTATTTCATTGTATTTTGCGGGCCATTCTAACGAAAAATCAATGGGTGTTTTAGACGACATGCTTACTCCTTAACGTAATTTACTTAAAACTATAACTAACTTCTCGTTAACTGCAAACCTCAGAGTTAACAAAATGTAACTAAAAATCAATAAGACGAAGATTGGGCAATTTTTTCTAAACCCTCTCTGTCGATAATTTGAATTAAGCGACCGCTTTTAGTAATGCAACCACTGTCAATTAATTTTGTAAATGAGCGGCTGACCGTTTCAACCGCTATGCCCAAATGACTGGCCATATCCTGGCGAGACATATTTAAGTGCAAATCCGATTGTTTGTAGCTAAGTTGATTCGTTCGCCGATCAAATAAGATTAAAAACTGGGCTAAACGCGAGGGTGCGGAATGGATGGATAAGCAGTTTTGCGTATCTTGAGTGGTGGCGAGTGTCTGGCTATAGATTTTAACGGCGAGATCAGACAGGCTAGGGAACTCTCTTCGTAAAAGAGCGAGAGGCCGGTAGCTTATTTTACAGGCCAGGCTGTCTTCTATGGCGATGCTGCTATTTAACGTCACCCCCCCGGCCATGCTTTCTAGGCCAATAATATCACCAGCTAAGTAAAAGCCACTGACGTGGGCGTCACCAAACTGATTAATGATTTGTGTTTTAAACGCGCCGATTTTAACGACGTAAAGGTTGGCTGCCTTTACGCCCTGTTTAAAAAGTACGTCACCGGTGGCAAAGGTTTTATTGGTGCTTACGATGTTAGTAAAGCGATATAAGTCTTTTACCGGTATGCCGGAAGGTAAGCAACGCTTGGCTAGAGTGCAGCTAGAGCAATCAGCGGTTATTTTTTTCTCAGGCATATTAGGGGGCTTGTCTATAGCGATCTTGCTACATTAGTAGATGCTGAACTTTATACTAATGAAAGGATTATTTAAAGTACTTTTTAAGCTTTCCGCAACCTATAACGGCAGATTTATCCGGGGGCTAAAGGCTAAATATTGATACAAATCATTTTTTCTATGCAGGCTTAAGGGTAGAGTTTATCGACTAGAAACATCAGCATTTTGCTTCAAGATAAAGAGGATAAGGAATGAAAGCAATTAAACAATTAATTCAACAAGATGGCGCCATTCAAGACCGTTCTATTTATTGGGATGAAGAGGTGTACCAAAAAGAAATGGAGCATATTTTTGCGCGTTGTTGGTTGTTTTTAACGCACGACTCGGTGATACCAGAAACAGGCGATTATCAGGTAACGACGATGGGCGAAGACAATGTTATTGTTGCGCGCCAAAAAGACGGTGGGCTGAAAGCTTTTTTGAACTCGTGTACCCACCGCGGAAATTACGTTTGTTTTTCTGAAGGAGGCAATGCGCGCTCATTCGTTTGCCCTTATCACGGCTGGGCTTTTGGTATCGATGGTGCATTAGATGACGTGCCCCTTGAAGAACAAGCCTATTTTAATGATATCGATAAAAAGGCCCTTGGCTTAAGGCAAATTAGAGTTGAAAGCTACAAAGGCTTTATCTTTGGAACTTTCGATGAAGAGGCGCCCTCTTTAATTGATTACTTAGGCGGGATGGCGTGGTATATGGACTCTTTCATGGACGTACCGGGTGGCATAGAGTTAATAGGCCCGCCTATGAAGTCGATATTAAACTGCAACTGGAAGAATCCATCAGAAAACTTTGTTGGCGATGGTTACCACGTGGGCTGGGCGCACGCCTCCGCTTTGCAGATAGCGGGCGGCGCGTTAGAAAAAATGAAAGGCTTAAATGACTACGACCCAGCTTCTGGCTTACAAGTAACGGTTCCTGAAGGTCACGGGTTTGGCGTTATTTGGGACGCCGCTGCGGCGTTGCATCCTGGCCCACCAGGGGTCGCCTATCAAAAATGGTTAGACCAGCGCTCTCCAGTGGTACGAGAAATAGTGGGTGAAACCAGGGAAAAATTTTATAACGGCCACTGGGACGCCACTATCTTCCCTAATTGTTCTTTTTTATACGGCACCAATACCGTTAAAGTCTGGCAACCAAGAGGGCCGAGGGAAATAGAAGTATTTACCTGGACCCTGGTCGAAAAAGAAATGCCAGAAGAATTAAAGCAAATGATTCACGCGGATAATATGCTGACGTTTGGTACCGCGGGTATTTTAGAGAGCGATGACGGTGAGAACTTCGAAAATTGTACGCATTCTAATAGGGGCTATTCAACTCGACAAGGCAGCCTGTATCTAGGTATGGCTAAAGGGCGTGAACGAACGGACCCTGAAATGCCCGGTTTGGTCAGTGATGGCTGGGTGAATGAAAGCTCCACCAGGGGTATGTATCGTCGTTGGGCTGAATTAATGGAAGGCAGGTCCTGGGATGAGCTTTCTAAAACGGCTAAAACAGACAGTCAGGGCTAGGAGATAGAAATGAGTGCGGAAATTAATCAGCATGTTGCAGGAAAAGCGTTGAACCATATTATTCATTTTGAAGTGGCCCAGTTTCTGACCAGAGAAGCGCGTGCGCTGGATGAAGAGAGGTACCACGAATGGCTAGACGAGATGATTAGCAAAGATATCAGCTATCAACTACCTACCGAAGAGGTTCGCTATCGGCGCGATAAAAAGGTGATTGGCACGGCGCAAACGACCTATTTATACAATGATAGTTATGAAGTGTTGTGTATGCGTGTAGCGCGGTTTGATACGGGTTTTCTGTGGGCCGAAGACCCGCCAATACGGATCAGGCGTTATATAACAAATGTTGACGCGTCGTGGGCAGACACGCCAGATGAAGTAGACGTGTGGTCTAACTTTATTGTTTATCGTAGTCGCGGGCAACGGGATGACTCAACGATGTATGGTCGCCGAAAGGACCGGCTTAGGAAAGTAGATGGAGCATGGCGTTTAGCGGCGAGGGTTATTACTCTGGACCAACGGGTTATTCTTGATAAAAACGTACACTGTTTTTTCTAAATAAGCTTATAGTAAGAACGCTAAAAGAGGCGTTCTTTCTTATAGCGCTGAATCTAGCGCTGAAAGTTGCATCAAGTGGCTCAGGTCAATAATGTTGATTTGCCGGTTCTTTTTTTCAATGCACTTAGTCTCGACCAGGCGTGAGAACGCGCGACTCGTTGTTTCAGAAGCCAGCCCAAGATAGTTACCAATATCCTGACGCGACATCGGCAGGGTAAAACTTAATTGGTGGCGATCAGCTCTACCCGTGCGTTTTGAGATGACCAGAATAAAGGTCGCAAGCCTTGAAACGGCGGAATGGTGGGACAGGCAATTGAAAAATTCATGGCCTGATGCCAGTGATTGACTGAATAAATTAATGGCCCAATCGGATAAGGCGGGGTTATTTTTTCGCAATTGTGCCAATCGAGGGTAGTTGGCCTTACAAAGGTAGCTATCGGTTAATGATGTGGCGGTACTTAAATATTTGCGCCCAGCAATGCTTTCAAGCCCAATGATTTCGCCGGGAAGATAAAACCCCGTGATGTGCTCGTCACCACGAGTGTCTGTAATATAGGTTTTGACGGCTCCTGATTTAACGACGTGAAGTGATTGAAATGGATCCCCTTGTGAGTAAATGACCTGCTTTTGGTCGAAACGCCTGTCAGACGTTACGATACTTTTCAATTCATCTATCATTGCCTCATCGAGGGCGGCGGGCAGGCAAAGCGACGACAATGCGCAGATGCGGCAACTTTGCACGGTTGGTTTTTTTGTATGCGAGCAGTCTCGAGTTAGGCTCATCAGTAACAGCTTTTTATCAGGGTTATAAATTCCATCATAAACGGTGGCATTTAGCAAATTCTACAGCAGTCTAGGCGGATGAAACGGCCGGCAAAAAAGAAGGCTTCTAATTGATAACGAGAAGCCTTTATGCCCCAAACCTTGGGGGAGGAGATATGGCGTTTGTAGCCGTGTTCGTGTTAGAAGCCCATCAAGTCTTGATAGCCCTTCCACAAACCACGAATCAGCCCTTCCGTGACGAGGTGGTCATCGCCAACGGGCTCTTTTCCGGCCATTTGAATGACATTAGTGCGGCTACCATCACGCACGATAGCCTTTTGACAAAGCTCGGTTGACTCGCCATCTTCCATAGAAATCAAACCGCCGGGGCCGATCAGGTTAAACTGCTTTAGGCGGATGTTACGTAGTTCTTCGCTATCGTCTTTATAACCGAAATAAGTCCAAACCAATTCAAACGCATCTTTGCCCTTAGGCAAAATTTGCCTGAATGCCAGGGTATTTTGAATTTGCTGCATGACCAGCGATGGAAATAAAGACAAAATAACCAGGGTAACGCCGTCATCAAATTCTTGCTGGCCCTTTAATAAAGAAGGGTCGTGCAGTTCATACTCGCCCGTCTGTAAGGTTCTTAACTTATCCTTTTTCATATCGTCCAACGCCACTTTATCTTCGCTGCCACTGCTCGCCCAAAGAATAGAATGGAAGTCATTGTTAACGATAGACTCGCCTTTTTGCGAAGAACGATACAAGCCAAATGTAGCGTGAAACAAATGTAATAAGCTCGCGTGATAAGGGTCTTTGGTATTTTCTGAATAGAACTTCCAATTGCCAGCGATATACTGCCGAGTGGTGCCTAAAATTTCTATCGGGCGGTTCATGATGCGTTTTAAGTGATGACTAACGTCTTCGCCCATATAGCTTTCAATATCGGGGGTGTCGTCACTAAAGGTGCCAAAAACGACGCCGTGATAGTTGACGACACGAACGGTTCTCAGGCCGTGCTGTTTTTTATCAAAGTCTTTTGGCATACCGCCTTTGCCCGCGAGGCCGCGCTGAAAGGGCACACCGCGTAAGTCGCCTTTGGCGTCGTAGGCCCATTGGTGATACACGCAGGTATATACCCCATCTTCTGATTTGCCGTGGCGTTCACGACAAATTTCAGCGCCACGGTGAGCGCAGCGATTCACCCATGCGTATATTTCATCGTCCTGACCGCGGGTAACGACGACGGGTGTGTCACCAATATAGGTGGATTTAAAGCTGCCTTTATCTGGGATTTCAGCTTCTGCGGCGAGGAAATTCCACGTTTTACCGTTATAAATTTTTTCTTGCTCTAACTCGTAAACCTCTTCACTATTGAAAACAGAGTATGGAACGGCGGTACAGCCGGCGTCGGCAGGCCATTTTAGATGTTCGGGTGTGCTCATGTGTGCTCCTTTAAATAGGGATGACCATCAGGGTGGTAATTTTATGCGTGTCGTAGATCGCAGAGCGTTCTTTGAATTTTAAAATACCGTTATCACGGACGATTACGTCCACGTAACGGCCAACGTTATAGACGGTACTTTCGCCATCATTGCAGGTTTTAAACACCGCGTAGTTAGACTGGACGTGAATTTCGTCGCCATCAAAAGACAGTATGCGTGGATTACTGATGATATGGCGGTACCATTGAACCTGGTACACATTGGCGTGTCGTAAAGCGGTAACGCGATCATTGAGCATGCCTTTGCTGTCGCACCAGATGACGGCGACAGGCAGCCCTACTTCATGATTTTCTCGAGGAATGATTCTATACAGGCATTGTTCAGTAAAAAAGTTGGGCCAGTTTTCTAGATCATCGTCATCAATACACTGTGCATAGGCGTTAAGCAGGTCCTCTACTTCGCTCTTAAGCTCTGGGGTAGTTACATTTGGCATACGTTCTCCTGATAATTTAGGATCAAGTATACGGATTTGCTAGCATTAGAAAATGATTATAGTCAAAAAAATACCGTTTTATATGAGCCGTTGCAGCAATAAAAGTTTGCAGTTAAAGGTTATTTGGCTCTATTGTCGACCAATATCATTTTTGAAATAAGGTCCTGGATGTCGGTTTTAGCGCTGTTATCCAGTAATACCGCGACGCGGTTAATGGTGCAGACTACGGAGCCACGCATACTGTGAAGGTAATAAGCGTCTAAAGGGTAGACAACGGTTTGGTCATGACGGGCGCGCTGATAACTCAGTTGGCTAATGCCCATAATGCCCAGGCCAGCGGCTTCAGCGTGAGCCATAAGGCGTTCGGCGCGATCTTCAGAGATATCGCCAATGTGCTCAATTAAAAAAGGCGGGGTCGCCGCGCCTTTACCGGGCACAGACTCACGCCAGCGGACGGCACCAAGAACGCCATCAGTATTCAATAGAGAGTTAAAATGTACAGGTGTAGACATAGCGATCTCCCAGCAGTTTATTAAATTTGGTTTGTCCTATGGACTAGAGATTAGCCTAATCATCTGCGCAATGGCAATAGCTATTTGTTTATTTGGCCGCTCGTGGGGCACTCATGCAAGGTTAAATGATTTTGATCATAAAAAATGCTTATACGATTTATAAATAATGATAACCTAATGTAATAATAAAGGCCGTAATGA
This sequence comes from Cycloclasticus sp., assembly GCA_033791505.1. Lineage (GTDB taxonomy): Bacteria > Pseudomonadota > Gammaproteobacteria > Methylococcales > Cycloclasticaceae > Cycloclasticus. The sequence goes on along the minus strand of JASJGO010000033.1, from coordinate 1,836 downwards.
GGAGAAGTATCATAATGAGTCAAAAACCAGTAATAGCAACCATGATAGGAGACCCAGCCGGTATTGGCCCGGAAGTAGTGGCTAAGGCCTGGGCTAGTGGTGAAGTACATCAGTATAGCCAGCCTGTTTTAGTTGGCAGTCAGGCGGTGATGCAACAGGCGGTTAAGGCTTGTGGTTTATCGTTAGAGGTTAAAAAAGTGGCTTCCGCCGCCGATATTACAAACAACCCGGCGGTGATCGAAATTATTGATTCAGGCAAGTTTGATATGGCCAGTTTTTTAATGGGGCAAGATAACGCCTCTTGCGGCCAAATCAGCGCGGACTGGCTGGATGAAATGGATCAAATAGCATTATCTGGCGAAGTGGATGCGACGATTATGGCGCCGATTAGCTCGGTGTCGATGAAGATGGCGGGCGTGCTCGATAAGGTCATTAATATGGAGCCGGGGCACAGTTATTTATTCCTCATTAGTGGACCCTTGCGCGTGATGCATTTGACCGACCACCTGCCCTTGCGTGATGTTTGCGACCTGATCAATGCGGATCTTGTGACTACAGCCATTACGCAGCTCAACGAAGCGCTAAAAACCTGGGGTATTGCTAAACCCCGTATTGCAGTGGCGGGCTTAAACCCCCACGCGAGTGGTAAAGAAGAAGAGCAAGAAATAAAACCAGGAGTAGAAAAGGCGGCTGCTCTGGGCATAGACGTGACCGGCCCGATTGCGCCGGATTCTGTCTTTAGGCACTGCATAGATGGCCTGTATGACGTAGTGCTCGCGATGTTTCACGACCAGGGGCATATCGCGATTAAAACATGGGGTTTTTCGGGCAATTGCGCCTTGATTATGGGGCCGCCATACTTGCACATGTCGGTAGCGCACGGTACCGCCTATGATTTAGTGGGTACGGGAACAGCGGATCATACGATGATGCTTGAAGCGATGAAGCTGACCGGCAACCTCGCTGCGGGAAATGGTTTTTTTAAATAATGATGTTCGGAGGCTGATGATGAGTGCAGAGCAACAGATAGAAAAAATTGACCTTAACGGCAACCGAATTCCTTTTTCGGTTTACCTGGATGAAGATATTTATAAGTTAGAGCAGGAAAAGCTATATAGAGGGCCAATCTGGTGCTATATCGGCTTAGACGTTGAGGTGCCAGTAGCGGGCGACTATAAGTCGACCTACGTCGGCGACACGCCGATTGTTTTAACGAGGGACGCGGAAGGCGGGCTGAACGCCTGGGTCAATCGTTGCGCGCATAAAGGGGCGCTGGTTTGCCGTGAAAGACACGGACATTCTGAAGACGGTGCGTTTACCTGTGTGTACCATCAGTGGGCTTATGACGCCAAAGGCGACCTCAAAGGGGTGCCTTTTCGCCGGGGTTTGAAAGGCCAAGGTGGTTATGCCAAAGACTTTGATATGAATAATCATGGTTTGCGCAAGCTTCGAGTGCAAACTATCGCCAATATGGTGTTTGCCAGCTTTGATGACGAAGCGCCTGACCTGACCGCTTTTCTTGGGGAAAAGATGTGTGCAAATATCAGGCGTGTTATGCATAAACCCATTAAGGTTATTGGTTATACGCGCCAGTATATGCATGGCAACTGGAAGGCGTACTCAGAAAACAGCCGCGATAGTTATCACGGCGCTTTATTGCACTTGTTTTACCCAACCTTTGGCGTGTACCGCCAGGGCCAGGAAAGCGTAGGCATTACCGACGAAGTGGGTTGTCATAATTATTTTAACGTTTCGGCCCCCAAGGGTGATGTCGATTACACTGAGTATTCGGGTGAGGCCAATAGAGAAATGAAAGGCCCGCATCAGCTACAAGAC
>JASJGO010000032.1:0-27879 GCA_033791505.1 Cycloclasticus sp. | reverse complement strand
CCAAGACGGCTTTAGAAAAGGCTGTGATTTGTATTTTGATCGCCACGACGGACAAGCGGTGACTACCGACGATTTCGTAAAAGCCTTAGAAGACGCGAACGACGCTAATTTTGAGCAATTTAAGCGTTGGTACAGCCAGGCCGGGACACCCGTGGTGGAAGTCAGCAGCCAATACATCGCGACAGAAAAAAAGTTCACCCTGACATTCAAACAAAGTTGCCCGAGCACGCCCAATCAGGAAACAAAAGAACCGTTTCATATTCCCATTCGAGTCGGCTTATTGAATAGCGTCGGACACCCTTGCCATTTAGGCGACATGCAAGGCAACTTATCAAATACCCGCGTGCTTGAACTAACCGAACAAGAGCAGACTTTTGTCTTCACTCAGTTTGAAAGTGAACCCGTTCCGTCCATTTTTCGTGGTTTTTCAGCGCCCATTAAATTGATTCAGCAACAAACTCTCGATACGCAATTATTCCTGTTTAAACACGACACCGATTCATTCAACCGCTGGGAAGCGGGGCAAAACTGTTTAAGCCAACTGGTTTTTAATGCGGTCAAAGAAATACAAAACAAAACTACCCTATCCGAATTGCCAGAACCGTTAATTGATGCCTTTCGCCTCGTTTTACAGCAACCATTAGATGACCTCGCGTATCAATCATTACTATTAAGCTTGCCAACAAAAGCCTATCTCGCTGAACAAATGGACGTCGTTGACGTTGATGCGCTCTATCAGGCCCACCGTCATATTAAACAGGCTTTGGCCGGCTCGCTTAAAGACTTATGGCTGGCTAACTATCAGACTAACCATCTGATAAGCGCCGGTATTAGCCAAACAGAGGTCGCGCAGCGTAGCTTTAAAAACCTGTGCCTGGATTATTTAATGACGCTGAACGATGAGCGTATTACCGAGCTGTGTACACAGCAGTTTACCCAAGCGCAAAATATGACCGACCAAATAGCCGCATTGGGCCAACTCAGCCACCTCGACAGTGCACAAAATACAGCCTACTTCAACGCTTTTTATCAGCAGTGGAAGGACGAAGATTTAGTCATCGACAAATGGTTTACTCTGCAAGCCTGTTCAGAAAAAGCTGGCGCTCTGGATGGTGTAAAACAACTGCTCGAACACCCCGACTTTGATATTAAAACGCCAAACCGAGTCCGCAGCCTTATCGGCGCATTCGCCTCGGCAAACCCGCTACACTTTAACGCCGCCGACGGTTCGGGCTACACCTTTATAGCCGATAGCATCATCACCTTAGACGCCATCAACCCACAAGTCGCCGCACGTTTAGCAAACTCACTTAGTCGCTGGAAAAAATTCGATACCCATCGCCAGCAACTGATCAAACAACAACTCACGCGCATTCAATCACACACGCCCATATCCCAAGACGTATTGGAAATTGTTACGCGTAGCTTAAAAGCCTGAGTCGGTACTAATAAAGGAACTGTGCTTTAATATTTTAAAAAAGGAATAAGTTTCCACCCACACAGCTGAATTAAGAAGAATGCTTTATTCTTCATAGTAAAATTTGTAATCTGTGGCAATATCTACTCAATACATGGAAGTTTGTTCCGCTTAATAACCCTTTTATGTGAGAAAAAATACAATCTGATAAGGAGGTCACGATGAAAAAGATACTTGGATTAATTTTGTCCCTTTTCCTGCCACACTACTTGCAGCCCCAGAAACATTCCATTACGTAAGAAGCCTCCAGGCCGAAGTAAAGCAATCTCCATCAGAAAACTCTCAAACAAAATTCATCATCGCAATGGAAAGAAAAGTGGTGGAGTTTGACAAGAAGGACTCGTGGTTTTTGGTGGGCGTTGACAAAACAGGGGGAAAGATGGATGGGTCCACAAACGTCACATCAAATCATCTGATCCGGATGGAATCAGGTACTAATCATAGCTGCTCAGCGTCAGCTTGTGCCAGCAAGTTCGGTAAAACACCTGACAATATACTCAAGTACAACAATATCGCTCGAAAGCGCCTAAAAATGCTATTCTTCGCGCTAAAAAAGCACGACCGTTTTTTAACCAACTCATTAGGCCGTTCGTCAATATGACGCGATGGCCCCTTAATTTAGGATTTACTTGTGACCAATAACGATGTTTTACGCCGCCTGCGCTATACCTTTGATTTTAGCGATTCAAAAATGATCGAGCTATTTAAGCTGATGGATGTAGAGGTTGATCGTGAGCAAATTAGTAATTGGCTTAAAAAAGATGACGACGAGTCTTACGTTAACTGCACAGATAAACAGTTCGCTACTTTTTTAAATGGCCTGATTATTGATAAACGCGGCAAACAAGAAGGGGCTTTACCCGAGATCGAAAACAAGTTGAATAACAATATTGTGTTGCGCAAGCTAAAAATTGCGCTCAATTTGCAGAATGACGAGGTATTAAATTTATTAACTCAGGCTGGTTTGTCATTGAGCAAACATGAATTGAGTGCTTTTTTCCGTCGCGCCGATCATAAACATTATCGTGCGTGCAAGGATCAGGTATTACGTAACTTTTTACAGGCGATCCAACTGAAATATCGAGCCGATACGGACGAGCCTGCATTCGAGTAGCCAACGCCATAATATTTTATATTTCAGCAACTTTATTCTCGAAAAGCACAGAAAAACGTTAATTTTTAACCGTTAAATCGACACCATATTCCTATCACGGGCCATGTTTATTGCTTGATTCAGGCATTATTTTTAACAAAAGTGATGACAAATCCCTCCCAATAATCACTAATACGTAAAAAAGATAGCCTTCGCACCTTAGCCACAAGCCTTATATCTACAGGCTTCTGTCGTTTCAGAAACTTTAAATTAACCTATATTCTTAAGTTTGCGTATTTAAGGGCACTAAACAGCTATAATGCCTAGGCAGAATTCTGCGATCAATGAAGACAATTAAAGTAGAGAGAAGAATATGAGTAAAGGTACAGTTAAGTGGTTCAATGCAGACAAAGGTTTCGGTTTCATCACTCCTGAAGATGGTGGTAAAGATTTGTTTGTACACCATTCAGAAATTAAAAGTGGCGACAACTATGCGACTCTTAATGACGGACAAGCAGTAGAATTTGAAGTAGGCCAAGGCCAAAAAGGTCCCTGCGCAAACAACGTTGTGCCTGTTTAATTTTACAGGCTGCTTTTTATAAGCAGCAACTTATAACATAAGCGCGACATCCGTAGCGCTTGGCCCCACACTTTCTTATCTTTCTTTAGTTGGTGTTCGTGTCGTTATGCTTACTTATACCGGTGGTTTAACCGCTGCCGGTATATTTTAGGTATCTGTTCGCTAAAAATACCCCTCTGTCTTTTTTGAGATAGTATCTTCACTGTGCGCTTTAGAAGCGTATGATGACTTGATGGGTAACATTCTAATCCAGCATTACAGAGCTCCACAGGGCGACTTACTTCTAGGTGCCTATGATGACCGTTTGTGCCTGTGTGACTGGAACACTAGAACGATGCGAGAGCGTATTGATCTTCGCATTCAAACGGCTTTAAACGCCGACTATGTTGAAGCAAGCTGTGATGTGCTGAATGAAACAGCACGACAACTTGATAGTTACTTTGCGCTCAAGCGCCAGCAATTCGATTTACCCTTAATGATGACCGGCTCTGCTTTTCAACAAACTGTCTGGCAAGCGTTATTACTGATCCCCTATGGAACCACGACGTCTTACCTTGACCTTGCAGAAAAACTGGGTAATAAGCAGGCCGTTCGCGCCGTAGCCAGCGCTAATGGAGCTAATGCGATGAGTATTATTATTCCATGCCACCGAGTGATTGCAAATAATGGGCAATTGAGTGGTTATGCAGGCGGTACCGATGCGAAAGAAAGCCTGATTAGGCTTGAGCAACAAAAAACCTTACGTTAATACCCTTACTTTTGTAAACGCCTGCTCAACGCATACAACATGGCGGCCGTTGCACCCCAAATTCTTTGATCTTGGTACGTTAATTCCCAATACTCACGCCATTGTTCCTGCCAGAACGTTTCTTTACGTTGGTATTTTGACGGGTCAGCCAAACTGGAAAGCGGCACCTCAAATACGTCGGCAACTTCAAAGGGATCTATATTGAGGGTAAACCCGGGGTCTACGAACCCAACAATCGGTACAACACTGAAACTGGTTACAGTTAAATAGGGTTCGATAAGTCCCGCAATATCGATAAAGCTTTCGTCAATACCGACTTCTTCATGGGTTTCTCTTAAAGCCGTTTGCACTGGCGTTTGATCAATGCTATCCGCTCGCCCGCCTGGAAAACTGATTTGACCTGGGTGGTGATGCAAATGATCGGTTCGCGTAGTGAGCAATACATGCCATTCATCGCGCTCTATCAAAGGCACCAACACCGCCGCATCTCTTAAACCGTCGTCGCGCTTTTGTCGGGGCCAGTCTTGCATGCTCGACAAAGGTTCCAGACTCTGAATGATGTGTTCGCGTTTCATAAGCCACTAGTTTACAACAATGGAGCGCTGCTATCGTAGTGTAGTACCTACAATGTCTGCCGATCTAAAAGTGAACATTCCATCTGCTCTATCCTTAAAGTAAAACTCTAGTGATAGCCGCATGGTTTCGAAGGCGAGTTCGTCCCATGGAATTTCGTGTTCTGCAAACAGGCGTGTGTCTAAACTTTCTATACCGCTTGAGAACTCTGGTTTTAACAACGCTGAACGGTACATCATATAAACCTGATTGATATGCGGCAGGTTAAATACCGCATACAGCTCGTCGGTTTTAACAACCGCTTGCGCCTCTTCCAGGGTTTCGCGCAAAGCAGCTTGCTCGGTAGTTTCACCCAACTCCATAAAACCTGCCGGCAAGGTCCAATAACCTTTTCGAGGGTTTATCGCGCGTTTGCACAGTAAAATTTTATCTTCCCAAACTGGGATACAACCCGCGATGATACGAGGATTTTGATAATGGATAATATCGCAGGAGTCACATACATCCCGATGACGGTTATCACCATCTGGAATGGTCGACTGGGTTTGATTGCCGCATTGAGGGCAATACTTCATAACCACTCTAGGCAAGCATTTCGTCTAACAGCTGATCTTCCAGTTCAATCCGATTAGCCAGCTGCTCACCTAGCTCAGATAGGTCATTCGCCAAATCATTCAAAATCATTTTTGGTGTTAGTGTTTGATATTTATCATTAAAATCTAATACCACTTCGGTTGCCTTAGAAATTTTAGGATAGAGGCGTTCAGCGGCATTGATAATCGCTTTACGCCTTTCACTACCATCAAGAATTCTTTGATACACGCCAAAATGACCGAGTGAAATATAATCGACCAACAATTGGCAAAAGTCTTCAATCAAGACTTCCATAGATTTGTTAGTCTTCGTCTCGTTCAGGCCCGCCACTACACAATACAGCGACCAAACTTGTTTACGTTCTTCTAATAATGCGTTAATCAAACTATTCGTTTGATTACGTTCCTTCAGCTGGACTACATTATCGTTTGACATACCATCCCCTTTTAAAAAACATATAGCTCTCTGTCACACTTTATGCCATTGCGCGCTATTCGACAATAAGTAATCGCTTATTCCCTTTTAATCTCTTGCAGGCAATTCTATACTCACCGCATCGCCCACGGTCATATTCAGGCCGGTTTCGGAGCGAGATATCCGCGTATTAACGCCCAGTCGATACCAATGGTCGAAACACGCTGCATCCGTCCAGCCAGGTCGAGTTTGCTCTCGCATACTAAGAAACGTTTCATAAAATTCGCCATATGGCTCTCCTGATTCGGGGTTTTTCATCGGAACCGCACAGCGTGCACATGGGTTGGATGCATGAATTTTCACTCGTCCAATTCGGACTTCTTTTGGCGCCTGTTCGCTGTGGAATAATTGATCTTCCCAAAAAGTTGGCGCAGGTGATACTTCCAAATTCATACGAAAACGCGCCCGAACATCGTCCAGGGAAAGCGCTGGGTACCAGGAAGCAACGGCTTTTAATGACGCCGTAGATACCATCGTTGGGCCAGACGCGTTGGTATCATCAGGAAAGCCCTGCTGCTTATCTTCTTTTAAGAAAACGGGCTGGCCTAGCTTTGCCGTAAAATAGTTTGACAATCCCTCTGCATCGTCTAATTGATACGTCTGGTTCTGTTCTGTATTTTCAATAAAACTCACCTCTCCCAACACCAGGTCAAAAATGGGTTTGAGCAAAAAGACTCGATTATTATTTTTAGCATTAATCAAGCGGCCTTTTCTATCCGCTATCGCCCAACGTCGGTCGTTACAAAGCGAACCACCTTGCGTTATTGCCACTTCGTTCACCTGAACACCCGGCAATGCTTTTATCGGGTAGACAAAAATCTTACTCAGAATTGTCACCAGGCAGTCCTCCCTCTCAATTATGATGTGTCCTTTGTACGCTTAAATACTTTTCACATGGGTTTAACTTTTCATTAATCTTATCACTATGGACATAACGTTTCTCCACAGCATTAATGACATTTTGCCAACCCAATGGCAGGAAATTTTTGCCGATAATTATCCGTTTACTCAGCACGCATTTTTAGCGTCATTAGAAACCAGTGGTTGCGTTCAGCAGTCAACCGGATGGCAACCCCAACATATCTTAGCTCACGAAGACGGCAAACTAATCGCCGCGATGCCTTGCTATATAAAAACTCACTCCTATGGTGAATACGTTTTTGACTGGACCTGGGCAGATGCCTATCATCAACACGGTTTAAATTATTACCCCAAATTGCTGTCAGCTATCCCTTTTACACCAGCCACTGGCCCGCGCTTAATGTTTGACCAAAGCATACAATCCGATGAGCAAAGAATCAGCGTCATTAAAACCATCGGCCAGGCTCTACATGATAAGTTTGGACCGCAGGGACTATCTAGCTGGCACCTGTTATTTCCAACAGCCGAGCTATCATCTCTGCTGGTCAAGTGCGGATGGCAACAGCGCGTTGGCATTCAATACCACTGGTTCAATAAAGACTACGCATCTTTTGATGAGTTTTTAGCGCGTTTTAAATCGCGCAAACGCAAAACACTTCGCAAGGAGCGCGAAGCCATCGTCAGGCAGGGTATTTCTATGCAAGTGATCGTTGGGGCGGATATAAACGATGAAATGATGACTGAATTTTATCGCTTCTACCATTTGACCTACTTAAAACGTAGCGGTCAACACGGTTATCTTAATCTTAAGTTTTTCCACTTACTTCTCGTCAGAATGCAAGACAACCTGGTCATGATCAGCGCTACAAAAAATGGCAGCCTGATCGGTGCTGCCTTATGTTTTAAAGATGACAGCACTTTATTCGGCCGTTATTGGGGCTGTGAACGGGAATATGAGTTTTTACATTTCGAAGCCTGTTATTATCAAGGCATTGAGTTTTGCATTAAAACGGGGTTACGGCGATTTGACCCCGGCGCGCAGGGCGAGCACAAAATTGCACGCGGCTTTGAACCCGTTAAAACGCTGTCAAACCACGTCATCATGCAAGCAGACTTTAGTCATGCGATTGAGCAGTTTATCAACGCTGAAAAAACCCAGGTCGATGCGCAGCTGGCGTATTTGAAAACCTTATTGCCTTTTAAAACGGAAATAGTATGAACCAAACTATCAGCGATATTATTGCGGACATTAGAGATCTTGAAGATAAGCTCGAACAACTTATCGCCGAGCAGCAACGCGATTTCTTATATCACGTCGAAGGCGCCAAAATAAAATTCGAAGCCTCCATTATTGCTCAACAAAAAGCGATAAAGGTAGGCCTTATCGAGTGGCTCGCATCCAGTAAATTGCGCTCGATATTATCGATCCCTTTTATATACGGCATGATCGTTCCATTGGTTTTGTTACACATCAGTATCGAAATATTTCATATTATTTGTTTTAGTTTATATAAAATCCCTAAAGTAAAACGCGCTGATTATTTTGTTGCAGACAGGCATCTACTACCCTATCTAAATATCATCGAAAAACTCAATTGTGCGTATTGTAGTTATGGAAATGGCGTCATCGCCTACACGAGGGAAATTATTGGCCGAATTGAGTTGTACTGGTGCCCCATTAAACACGCAAAAAAAGTGATGGGGACGCATAAACACTACCAAAAGTTTCTAGACTTTGGCGAGTTTGAAGAGTTTCACGCAAAAACAAAGTCGTTACGAAAGCAAATGTCCAAGCTCGATAAGTAACACTCTAATCTAATTTAAACTCGGGCATATCGCTATCTAAAAACCATTGTTTAGCCTCTTCATCAAACCACCATACCTGAGTATGTTTGAGTTGATAAACGCGCCCTGTACTGTCTTGTATATAACTAAATAAAGCCTGTGCCACCACCGAGCCATCTTCCGCATTCGGTAGTGAGGCGATTAAGTCGTACGAGGTAACGGTTATATTATTCAAGCCATCAATGGGGGCTAATCGACGGGCGGGGTTTCTGAAACGGATAACGCTCGCAGCCATATCATAGCTTTTCCAGCGCAAGGCTTTCATAAACAATTTCTGTTTCGCCTCCAAATGCTCTTGTTTTTTTTGCTCTGATAAATGCGCGCAAGAGGACAGCAAGAGAAATACAACAATACTTAGCCATTTGATATTTTTCATATTTTATCCATTTACCGGTGTATTACGTAGTCTATTACGCTTAACCGTCTATTGCTATTCTAGTTTTAAGTGGCTAAACGACTCGGCGGCAAGTTAATATTAAAGGTTTGAGCCTGTATGTTGATCATCGTACAATACAGCTTATTACTTTAGTAAACGCTACTTTACGGAGACTCTTTTGAGTAAAAAAATAGTTCTACTGCTAATTGTTACTGTATTAATTTTTGGCGGCTTATTTGGCACTAAGTTTTTGCAGATTAACAAAGCTATGTCTTCGCGCCAAGCACCGCCACCACCGTTAGTCACCACGGTTAATGTTGCGCAAGAAAAATGGCAACAAATGCTGCCGGCGATAGGCAGCCTGAATCCCGTTTCCGGCATATTTGTCAGCAATGAAGTAGCCGGCATTGTCTCAGCCATTCAATTTCAATCAGGACAAGCCGTTGCTAAAGGTGACTTACTGGTCGAGCTAGACACATCAACCGATCAGGCACAATTAGATGGCCTCAAGGCCGCTGCCAAATTAGCCCAGCTAAAGTTTAACCGGCAAGCGTCTCTCCTCAAGAGTAAAGCGACTTCACGTTCAAGCCACGATGAAGCGCGCGCCGAATTGGACTTGGCGAATGCTGCAGTTATCGCTCAACAAAGCATCCTGAATAAAAAAAGAATACGCGCGCCTTTCGACGGTGTCGTCGGCATTCGTCAAATTAGTCCGGGGCAATACTTAGATAAAGGCTACCAGATCGCGCCATTGGTTTCGTTAACCCCCATTCTTGCTGACTTTACCCTGGCGGAGCGATACGTTGCAGACTTAGCGGTCAACCAAAGCGTACAACTCCAGGTTCAGGCTTACCCAGATGAGATTTTTGAAGGCCGCATTCAGGCCATTAGCCCCAATTTGGACACTGACACCCGAACACTTTCTATTCGTGCCTTAATTGATAATGCGGAGCTCAAATTAAAGCCCGGCATGTTCGCCAACATCAATATTCTCGTATCGCAGCCAAAAACCGTTTTAACCCTTCCTGATACCACCATTACTCACAACACATACGGCGAAAACGTTTTTATAGTCGTCGACAGGGATGACAAAAAGATTGTCGAACACCGTACGGTAAAGGTAGGACAAAGCCGTCACGGGCGAGTTGAAATTTTACAAGGCTTATCCCTTAACGACACGGTTGTGGACGAGGGACACGTTAAGTTAAGAAATGGTATTGCGGTTACTATTGCTGACACGCCAACCGCACCGACACAATAGGTATTCCTTTTGAAATTTACAGATATTTTCGTCACTCGCCCGGTTTTAGCTAGCGTTATTAGCTTACTCATTTTAGTGCTGGGCTTGCGCTCATTAGGCTCTTTAGAAATTCGCGAATATCCAGAAACTAAAGATACCGTCATTTCAGTCAGCACCTCATACCCTGGTGCTAGCAGCCAGTTAGTGAAAGGTTTTATTACCACACCTCTGCAACAAGCAATAGCACAAGCAGAGGGTATCGACTATCTGTCGTCAACTAGCCAGCAAGGGCGTTCACTGATCGAAGCCCATATGCGGTTGAACTACGACGCCAATGCAGCCATTGCTGATATCCAGGCCAAAGTAGCCAGTCAACGGAGCGTTTTACCCACCGAGGCACTGGACTCCGTCATTACCTCCAAAACCGGCTCTACTACATCCTTAATGTATCTGGCTTTTTTTAGCGATAAAATGGTGCCGACGCAAATTGCCGATTATCTCCTGCGCGTCATTCAACCTCGGCTTCAATCCATTGAGGGTGTCGGACAGGCGAAGCTTTTAGGCAGTAGCACGTACGCTATGCGTATTTGGCTAAAACCTAAAAGAATGGCTGCGCTGGGCGTTACCGCTACAGACGTTAGTAGAGTGCTACGTAGCAACAACTATCTGTCGAGCGTCGGCAGCACAAAAGGTGAATACGTTAGCATCGACCTGGGCGCGACAACCGATATCTCAAAACAGCAGGAGTTTTATAATTTAGTTATCAGCAAACAGGGCAATACCCTTATTCGTCTATCCGATGGGTGCAGAAGGTTACGACAGCGAAAATTTATTTAACGGCAAACCCGCTATTTTTATCGCCGTCGATCAGGCGCCGGGTTCAAACCCACTGGAAGTCGCTAAAAAAGTACAAAGTGCCTTGTTAGAAATTAGGCAAAACCTACCCGAGGGTTTAAATTTCTATTTACCTTATGACGCAAGTAAGTTCATTGAGGAGTCTATCAATGAAGTCGGCATTACCTTAGTTGCAGCCTTGAGCATTGTTATTATCGTTATTTTTCTTTCATTAGGTTCGTTCCGTGCCGCCATCATTCCTGCTATCACCGTTCCATTATCGTTAATCGGCGGTGCGTTTATTATGCTACTACTGGGTTTCTCGTTAAATTTACTCACCTTGTTAGCGATGATCTTAGCGATAGGGCTAGTGGTTGATGACGCCATCGTTATGGTTGAGAACATCCACCGACACATTGAGATGGGGAAAACACGACTTCAGGCGGCACTGGACGGCGCAAAAGAATTGGGCTTACCTATCATTGCGATGACGACAACGCTGATCGCCGTCTACTTCCCTATTGGATTTATGGAAGGCCTGGTCGGCACGCTGTTCACCGAATTTGCATTTTCATTAGCTGCGGCTGTGTTTATATCCGGTGTCGTCGCTTTAACACTAGCACCTATGCTGAGCTCTCTGATCTTAAAACCCGCCGGTGATATAGGGCCATTTGAAAAGTCGGTCGAACATTTTTTTGAACGCTTAGCGCTTAACTATAAAAAACTATTACACCCACTTTTATCGACGCCATCCATTCCCATTGCCTTTTCGTTAGCCGTTGTACTCAGCCTGTACCCGATGTACTTATTGTCAAAAAAAGAACTGGCTCCAACTGAAGACAGGGGGTTCCTCATTGCCTTTGGTTCTGCACCTCAAACGGCCACATTAGATTTTTTAAAAAAACAAACTAAACACATCGTCAATATTTTCGAAAGCATTCCTGAATACGATCACACTTTTATTTTATTAGGTTTCGGTGGCGACAGTAACAAAATGCTCGGCGGCTTCAAAATGGGCCCTGTTGCTGAAAGAGAGCGTACCCAGATGGACATAAAGCCCGAACTTCAACAAAAGTTGGCGGCGGTTACTGGCCTAAGAATGGCCGTTGTAGAGCGCCCAGGGCTGCCCGGTGCAGGAGGCGGTTTACCCGTACAGTTTGTCGTTCTTTCAGACGCAGGCTATGAGCAACTCAGTGATGCCGCGGGCGAATTAATTGGCAAAGCGATGCAAAGTGGCTTATTTATTTTCTTACAAAAAAGCATTGAGTTTGACCGTCCCAGGGCAAACTTATTGATTGATAAAGATCGCGCGGCCGATCTAGGCATCAGCATGGAAGAGATAGCTCGAAACCTGTCGGGCTACTTTGGTGAAGGCTACACGAATCAATTTAGCATGCAGGGTCGCAGTTATAAAGTCATCCCACAGGTCGCTGATGCAGACCGTTTTGATACCACTAAGTTTGACAATATTTATCTTAGAACCTCATTGGGTCACCAGGTGCCTTTGAGCTCGCTCGTCACATTATCTACGTCTGTAGAGCCGAGTATGCGAACGCAATTTCAGCAACTCAATAATTTAACCGTTGAAGGTATCTTACGTCCTGGTGTCACCCTGGGAGACGGCCTGGACTTTCTTGAAGAAGAGGCAAAAAGCACCTTCCCGCGAGGCTTTAAATGGGATTACACGGGTAGTTCGCGCCAGTACAAACAACAAGGTAGCGCGTTGGTGCTTACCTTTTTCATGTCGTTATTAGTCATTTATTTAGTACTTGCCGCGCAATTTGAAAGCTGGCGCGACCCGCTTATTATTTTAATTTCTGTGCCCCTTTCGCTAGCCAGTGCCATGGCATTTTTAATGATGGGTGCCGCGACAATGAATATTTATACCCAGGTTGGCCTGATTACCTTGATCGGCCTTATCGCCAAAAATGGTATCTTGATCGTTGAGTTTGCAAACCAATTACAAATAAGCGAAAAACTATCTTTACGAGACGCCGTAGAAAAATCCGCGACCGTTCGCCTCAGGCCGATCTTAATGACCACGGTATCGATGATAGTCGCGATGGTGCCACTGCTGTTTGCATCTGGGCCTGGAGCCGTTAGTCGCTTTGATATTGGGCTTGTGATTGCCACAGGCCTGGGCATAGGTACTTTGTTTACCTTATTTATCGTTCCAGCTTTTTACTTGTTACTGGCGAAGGATCATTCAGCGCAGAAGCACTAAAGCCATTCTATCGCTTCTTTTGCAAACTCTTCTTTTGGCAGTTCGACGGTAGAGCCGCCTAACACCGCCAGCGAGCCTTTTTTGAGTGGCTTAATCCAACCCTTTAAGCCAGAGTAATTAAACGGCAGGGTCCGATCCAGGCTGATTTCCGGCATATAAATCACCGTCACAGGCTGGTTATTATATTGATACACCATATGTAAGCCATAACTATCACCAATCGGACACCTTTCCACAAAACTGATATCACTGGCCAGTTTAATGCGCACGCCGAACTGCTCGCTGACCCGGGCCAGTAGCTGCGGAGTAACCTGATGAGAGGTTTTCATCGAGTTAGCGCCATCGTGTTCAAAGTGCTGCACAACGAGCTGATCTATCGGTAACCCGCCGCCATCTCGTGGCAAAAAATTAATGCTAACGATGCCTATGGCCAATATTAATGAGGCAGCCAACGCAACGGATGTTTTTGACAGGCTCCAAAAAGCAGGCTTATTAGTCACCACGTATTCGCGCAACGTGTGCCTTAAACCATCAGGCACTGCACAATTTATAACGCCGGCCAGTTGCTGCTCGAAAGCGGTATGAAACTGGGTGAATTTTTGACACGTGACACATGATTGCAAGTGCTCGTCGGCATCACCCACTATCTCGTTAGGCGCCACAGTATATTCAAATTCAAAGTCTTCACATTTCATCTTGCACCAATGGCCCTTCTTCTGGCCGTAATATATCTCTAAGTTTCTGTTTCGCCCTGAACAATCTGGTCATGGTCGCACTTTTTGTAATATTGCAGACCGACGCAATTTCCTCACAACTCAGGCCACCGATCACTTGCAATAATAATGGCTCCTTATACTCATTAGCCAGCTCGTTGAGCGCCTGCTTGAGTGCAAAAGCCTCGGTACTGGTATCATTATCGGTATCTCTCAGGCCCAGCATATCCAGATCTAAATCGGACATATTCGGCCTGTACCGTGCATATTGACGGGCGTGTTCATTGCGCAAAATGGTCATCAACCAGGCCTTACTAGAGGCTGTTTCTCGCAATTTATCTAATGATTTCCAGGCCCGCATGCATGACTCCTGAACCAAATCTTCAGCCATACTCTTATCCCGGCACAGCCACATCGCATAACGAAAAAGATCGTCGCTATACACTAAAACTAAGCGTTCATATTCCAATTGCTTTTGTTTGTCTTGCAAGACTAGACCTTGATAGCGTTCGCTATCTTACAAAGTTAATAAAACATTAAATACAGCAAACGGTTACCACCATATTGATAGCCGTTTCGATTAAAAATTTGATGTATCATTCTGTTATACCAATAAAAAAAATACAAGTTTGTTGATAGAGGGCTCAAAATATAGCGTTCAAAAAACACCCTAATTGATTATAGTTTTTCGTTTAATAAGGTTTATTTGAAGCGGCACAAACTCAGTAATCAATGAATAATTTATGTTAGCCTTAGAGCCAGCTTTTTTACGTTATAGATGACTCAAACGCGCTCACTTAAAGCGAACAAAAAATAAACCTAAAAAAAGCTTGTTTTTTAAAAAAAATAGCGCGAAGTCATATAAATAAAGGCTTCTTATGCACACCCAGAAAAACCAACAGCTCGGAGTTTTAAAATTATTGCTACGCACAAAAAGCATTCCAGCATAAATACTTAAGCGTCTGTTTTTTATAGTTATTTTTAAATTGGAGTAAATTGTTACAATTTAAAGACAGGCCTTTTTGAACAGGCACTTAGCGCATATTTAAAAAGATAATCCACAAAGTTATCCACAGAAATTGTGGATAACAAAAAAAACATAATAAAGGCATGAAGTTAGCGATTATTCGTAGATTCATTCCCTGCTTTTTACGCTAACTTAAGCAACCACTATTTGCACCAAAAGTATGCAGCCATTTTACTTAAAAATTGCAATCGACACGCCCCTAAGACGGCTTTTTGATTACTTACCCATTAAGCAAACGCCAGTTCAACGATACGAACCGGGGCAGCGCGTTATTGCCTCATTTGGTCGAACGCAAAAAATGGGCGTTATCGTCAGCATTTCCAACACCACTGAGCTCAGCGAAAAGCAACTTAAACCCATTAATGAGCTATTGGATGACGCGCCCCTGTTTTCAACTCACGACATTAAGTTACTCAAGTGGACCGCCGACTATTATCACCAGCCTATCGGCGAAGTGTTCTGTCAGGCATTGCCGAAAAAATTACGTACAGACCATTTACCGGACGAGTCGTTTGAAAAAACATTTGAATTAACTCCCTCTGGTCGGGCAATTGAATCTGACGCGCTACAGCGCGCTCCACGACAAGCCGCTTTGCAGCAACTTTTATTTAAACAGACGGCACCCGCGACAGAAGACGTGTTCGCTGAGCTGGACTGGAATTGGCGGCCAAGCTTAGCGACTCTCGTTAAAAAAGGCCTGGTCAACGTCAGCAACTCACCCGATGTTCACTCCAGCGATATTGTTAAGCCTGATTTTTTACCCAACGCCGCGCAACAAGCCGCTATCGATAGCGTTTTAGAGTCGATAGATTGTTTTAAAACCTATTTATTGGATGGCGTAACCGGTAGCGGAAAAAACGAGGTCTACCTACAACTGATCCAGCAAGTTTTATCAACTGGCAAGCAGGTGCTGGTGATGCTGCCTGAAATCAACCTGACACCGCAGCTCGCCAACCGCTTTCGGCAGCGCCTCGCCGCGTACATAGCGGTGTATCACTCGGGATTATCTGATACTCAACGCGCTCAATCCTGGCTAAAGTGCCGCAGCGGTAGCGCCAGTATATTGCTCGGCACGCGATCTTCAGTCTTCACGCCAATGAAAAATCTGGCACTGATCATTTTAGACGAAGAGCACGATAGTTCCTTTAAACAACAAGAAGGAACTCGTTACTCGGCTCGCGACGTGGCCATTATGCGCGCTAGAAATTTAAACATACCTATCGTTATGGGTAGTGCAACACCTTCATTAGAAGGGCTCTACAATGTTCAGCAAAAACGCTTCGAACACCTGCTATTGCCAGAACGCACGGGGAGCGCGATAGCGCCTGAGATACGCTTGATTGATTGCCGCAATAAAAAAATAGACCAGCATTTATCCAAGCCCTTACTCAGCGCCGTCGATACTTGCCTAAGTCGCGACGAACAAGTTATTTTATTCGTTAATCGCCGCGGTTTTGCGCCGGTTTTAATGTGTCGAAGCTGCGGCTGGGTTGCCCAGTGTAAGCAGTGCGACAGCCGTTTAGTCATCCATCAAAAAAATCGTCAACTTAAATGCCACCACTGTGGTGGCGAACAATCCAATCCGCGCATTTGCCCCGACTGTCAGCAGGCAGAGCTTTTCCCGCTTGGCACCGGTACAGAGCGCATTGAAGACGCCTTAAACGAACTTTATCCCAATATACCGATCACCCGTATCGACCGAGATAGCACCAGAGGCAAAGACGCTATGCAATTGGTGATAGATAAAGTCCAGCTCGGCGGTGCGCAAATTTTAGTCGGCACACAAATGCTCGCCAAAGGCCATCATTTCCCCAACGTCACCCTGGTGGGAATTATCGATATGGACGCGGGATTATTCAGCATAGATTTTCGATCTGCCGAGCGCATGGCGCAGCTGCTTATTCAGGTGGCGGGGAGAGCTGGGCGGGAGAGCAAACCCGGCAAAGTGCTGGTGCAAACCTATCACCCAGAACACCCCTTATTACAAACACTCATTCATCATGATTACGCGGCGTTCGCCAAAGACGCACTTAATGAAAGACAGCAGGCGATGCTACCGCCCTATCAATATCAGGCCCTATTGCGCGTTAACGCGACAGAAGAACACGCGGTTTTACAATTTTTGCACGACCTAAAACCTCATATCAAGGCGATTAACCTGCAACAAATAAGCGTGTTAGGCCCAGTACCCTCACCGATGCTCAAACGCGCGGGGCGTTATCGGTATCAATTACTGTTTGAAACAGCGCATCGAAAATCACGCAACCAATTTTTACAGCAATTATTACTTCGCATAGACAGCGTCAAGTCCGCAAGAAAAATCCGCTGGTCTATAGACGTTGATCCGATTGATCTGTATTAAATAGATACAAAAAACCATTGATAAGGCCGCATTAAACTTGCAACTTTTAACCCACAAGCGATAATACGTAGCTATTGACGCAGCATGCCCGCATCGCGCTCCAGCTATCTAATACACGTAACAACTATTTATGAAAACACGCTTAGCGTCTTTACTTCAACAAGCGATAACGGCTCTGAAAGATCAAGGTGTTTTGGCCACCGACTTAGCCACCAACATCCAAATTGACCACACCCGCGACTCGTCACACGGCGATTTTGCCAGCAATATCGCATTGACCCTGGCGAAACCCGCAAAAAAGAATCCACGGCAAATTGCCGAAGCTTTAATTGAAGCGCTACCCGATGATCAAATCGTTGCACGCGTAGAGATCGCCGGGCCCGGTTTTATTAACTTTTTTCTAGACCCGCTCAGCCGACATAGCGTCGTTGCTAGCATTATTAAGCAGGGCGAAGCCTTTGGCCTAAGCCAAATAGGCGCGGGTAAAAAAGTTCAACTGGAATTCGTCTCTGCCAACCCGACCGGCCCACTGCACGTAGGGCATGGACGAGGCGCGGCTTACGGCGCGACGGTGGCTAATTTATTAAGCGCCATTGGCTATACCGTACACCGCGAATATTACGTCAATGACGCCGGTCGACAAATGGACATTTTGGCCGCCAGTGTTTGGCTGCGATACCTTGAAGCCTGCGGTGAAACACTCACTTTCCCGAGCAACGGCTATAAGGGCGATTATATTATCGCTATCGCCAAGACGATTATGGCTGAGCATGGCGACACTTTTCGCCGTAAGGCCAGTGACGTTTTTGACCAAATACCCGACGATGAACCCTTAGGCGGGGATAAAGATCAGCATATTGATGCCCTTATTTCACGAGCAAAAAGTTTGCTTGGTAACGAGCATTACCGCATTATTTTTGATGCCGCGCTCAGCTCTATTTTAGGCGACATACGCGAAGACCTTGAGGGCTTTGGCGTTCATTATGACGACTGGTTCTCTGAACGCTCTTTGATGGATAACGGCGCTATTGATAACGCAATAGAGAAGTTAAAAGCCTCGGGCCATATGTATCAGAAAGATGGTGCCTGGTGGTTTAAATCAACCGATTTTGGCGACGAAAAAGACCGCGTGGTGATTCGCGATAACGGTCAAACGACTTATTTTGCCTCCGATATCGCCTACCACTTACAAACCCTCGACCGCGGCTTTGATATTATCGATATCTGGGGTTCTGATCACCACGGTTACGTAGCGCGCGTTAAGGCAGCGTTACAAGCGATGGGCGCTGACCCCAAACGTATGCGCGTGTTACTGGTGCAATTTGCCGTACTGTATAAAAACGGACAAAAAATGCAAATGTCCACCCGCTCCGGCCAGTTCGTTACCCTACGAGAGCTACGCGAAGAAATCGGTTCCGACGCCGCACGTTATTTTTACGTGACGCGAAAATCTGAACAGCATATGGACTTTGACCTCGATTTAGCCACTTCACAGTCTAACGAAAACCCCTTGTTTTATGTGCAATACGCGCACGCTCGGGTGTGTAGTGTGATGAAGCTACTCGCTGAAAAAAACTTGAGCTACTCCGCAGCACTGGGCTTAGAAAACATCAACAAGCTCACTGAATCACACGAACTCAGCTTAATCGACACCTTAAATCGTTACCCCGAAAAACTACTACAGGCCGCACAACAATACGAACCTCACCAGTTGAGCCATTACCTGCGTGAACTGGCCACCGAGTTCCACAGCTATTACAATTCGCATAAATTCATCATCGAAGACAACGAACTTATGCAAGCCAGGCTCGTCCTCATTAATGCCGTCAAGCAAGTCATTCATAATGGCTTGAGCTTACTGGGTGTAAAAGCGCCGGAGACAATGTAATGTCGAAAGACTACAAAAACCGCGTTAATAATCATAGCCGCCGAAAAAAAAAGACGCCTATCGCTGGCTGGTGGTGGCTGTTAACCGGCTTATTAGTCGGTGGCTTTATGGTGTTTTTATCGAACTTGCAAGAAACCACGAATACGGCGACCAAAAACAGTAAAAAAACCGTCATTAAACAGGATGTGCGAGACGTAAAGAAGCCCGTTCCTCTTGCTGCTAAAGCCATAGACAGCAAGCAACCGCGTTTCGATTTTTATCAGATTTTGCCGGATATGGAAATCGTTATCCCGCAGCATGAAATTGAAGAAAGAAGGCGTCTGGAGGGCACCGGAAAAAGCAATCCGGGCACCTTTATTATTCAAGTAGGCTCATTTAGAAACCCCAAACAGGCCGATACGCTAAAAGCCCAAATTGCCATGTTGGGTGTCGAATCAAGCGTGCAAAAGGTCGATCAAAACGGTAGCATCTGGTATCGAGTTAAATCAGGGCCTTACACGTCATTCCGAATGGTCGATAAAATTCAGAACCGCCTGCACCAGAATAATATAGATAGCATCGCTATCAAGTTAAAATAAGCTCTTGGCTCGTATCAAGCAGATACTAGCCACGATTACCCCACGGCTCAACACCGTATTAATCCGTTTCCTGCTCAGCTTAAGCCTGTTACTGGCAGGGCTTTTTATTGCAGCGTGGTCGACTACGTTTCACCCAGCCAAAGTGCAGCAGAAACCCGTCTTTTGTCCACAAAACGCACCCAGGCTGTCGGCCGGCCAATCGGTCAAACTATACAACCAGAACGTGCAGTTTATGGCGGGCAAAAATTACGTTTTTTTCTTTGATTTAACTGGCAATTTTGGTCCTGACGAGCGTCCATCTAAGGCCGATATAGGGCAAACGCTAACAGGCTTAGCGCAGCTGATAACGCAGCAGAACCCCGATATTATTTTGCTGCAAGAGGTGGATGACGGCGCTAAACGCACCGACTATGCCGATCAATTGGCGCAATTACTCAGCTTATTGCCTGCCGACTACCTGTGTCACACCAGCAGCGTTTACTGGCAAGCCGACTACCTGCCGCACCCTCGCATTATGGGCGCCGTGGGGATGAAGCTGAGTATCATCTCGAAATACAAAATAAGTTCCGCCACTCGCCTTCAATTGAGCCTTATTCCAGAGAACCCAATCAGCCAATTGTTTAACCTCAAACGCGCCCTGCAAGACGTGCGCTTACCGGTTGATGGAGCTGACGAACTGGCTATTTTAAATACCCATCTATCGGCGTTTGCAAAAAACACCGGCACGTCTGAACGACAGATCAGTCAAATTGACACACATTTGCAATCACTTAATAAAAATAAAGTACCCTGGGTTATTGGCGGTGATTTCAACTTACTGCCGCCCGGCGCATACCCGCTATTAGCCGAAGATCAGCGCATCCATCACGAAGTTGAATCCGCCATTACGACGCTTTTTCAGCGCTACTCAGCCGTACCGAGCCTCGAATTAATTCAATCGGATCAGCGACAACAATGGTTTACTTTTTTCCCCAACGACCCACGCGTTCAACGCCCCGACAGGACGATCGATTACTATTTTTATAGCCCTCAGCTAAGGCTGCAAAGCGCGCACGTCGAAACTGAAGCGTCGCTCACCTTATCTGACCATATGCCGATTATCGCTAATTTCACCTTGCCCTGAATGCATTAACGCGGCCATAAGTCCTTGCAGCAAAAAGAATAGCCGACATAGGCTAGCGAAAACGACTAAAATGACCTCTTTATCCAGGCCGTGCTTCTACAGGCAAAGCCTTATCATCGGCCCACCCAAATAAATAGAAAACGTCTCCAGCGCTGCGCACCTATAGAGACATAAAGGAAATACAATGTCACAGACCACCACCTACTTCGCCAGCACCGCAAAAGGCATGGAGCTAATCCTCGCCGACGAACTTAGGGATATGGGCGCTGCTAACGTCAAAGACGCCCTCGGCGGCGTCTATTTCGATGGCGATATGGAAATGGCTTTGCGCGCCTGTCTTTGGTCTAGGCTGGCTAATCGCATTCTTATGCCGATAGCCAAATACGCCGCGCAAACACCCGAACAACTTTACGCCGGTGCCGCAAAAATCGACTGGTCAAAACATTTCGATATAAGCAAAACGTTTGCCATCGACGCGTCTATCCGCCGTTCAAAAATTAACCATTCTCGTTACGCCGAACAAGTCGTCAAAGACGCGATTGTTGACCAATTTAAAGATAAGCTCGACGACCGCCCTAACGTTCAACGCGAGCACCCCGATATTCGGGTTAACGCGTATATCAATGAAGATAAAGTCACCCTGAGCATAGACCTCTCTGGCGACAGCTTACACCGCCGGAACTATCGCGCAGAGTCGGTCGAAGCGCCCTTAAAGGAAAACCTCGCCGCGGCTATTTTAATCCGTGCCGGCTGGCCAAAAATTGCTACCGAAGGTGGTGCTTTATACGACCCTATGTGTGGCTCAGGAACACTGTTAACCGAAGCGGCGATGATGGCGGGTGATATTGCACCAGGGCTATTGCGCGACTATTACGGCTTTTTAGCCTGGGCGCAATTCAGCCCGGATATTTGGCAGCGACTCCTTAAAGAAGCGGAATATCGGCGCGAACAGGGGCTTGAGAAAATACCGCCTATTATGGGCTCCGACATCAGCATTAAGCACGCAGGTATTGCAAAGGCTAACGTCAAAGCCGCGCGTTTATCGCAGCAAATTAAGGTTATCAGCGCGCCGTTGTCTAAAGTCGAACCCGATGAACAATGGAAAGCTGGTTTATTCGTCGTTAACCCGCCCTACGGCGAGCGTTTAGGCGAAGCGAAACTACTCGAGCCGCTGTATCAAGAAATTGGTACTGTTTTAAAATCACGTTTTGACGGCTGGCAAGCCAGCGTTTTTACCGCTGACACCGCGCTGGCGTTTAACATTCCGCTTAAATCACACAAATCTTACCAATTGTATAACGGCGCCATTGCCTGCAAAGTGTTTAACTTTTCGGTACAAGCCGACCGCCATTTCAGCGGACAATCAGTTGAGAAAAACCTCAACGATGGTGACAAAAAAGCCTTATTAGCTACGCCAGGCGACTGGTCTGAAGGCGCTACCATGCTGGCAAATCGCTTACGCAAAAACATTAAAAAACTCAAATCTTGGGTAAAAAAGAATGACATCCATTGTTACCGTTTATACGACGCCGACCTACCAGAATACGCGATCGCGATAGACGTCTACGACGGTGAAAAAAAATGGGTGCACGTGCAAGAGTACGCGGCGCCTAAAACCGTTGACGAGGAAAAATCTATTCAGCGTTTGCGCGATGCGCTGGCGGTGATACCCGAGGTATTAGACGTGCCGCAAAACCAGCTATTTTTAAAAATACGCCGTCGGCAAAAAGGCAGCGCTCAGTACGAAAAACAAAATAGCGAAGGTGGTTTTCATACCGTACAAGAAGGCAAGGCTCGTTTTTTAGTTAACTTTAAAGACTACCTCGATACTGGCCTGTTTTTAGACCATCGCCCTATTCGGCAGTGGCTGGGGGAGCAGGCGAACGGTAAACAGCTATTGAACTTATTCGCCTATACCGGCACGGCGACCGTTCACGCGGCGCTCGGGGGTGCTACCACTTCAACCACCGTTGATATGTCGCAAACCTACCTCGACTGGGCGAAAAATAATTTTGAATTAAATGGCCTTGATCTGGGCAAGCACCAACTCGTTAGAGCCAATTGCATGGAATGGCTCGACAAAGCGATTATCGAACAGCAAAAGTACGAACTGATCTTTATCGACCCACCAACTTTTTCAAACTCAAAGCGAATGGATAATGACTTTGATATCCAGCGCGACTACGTCGAATTGATTACCAAGGCATCTCAATTGCTGACTAAAAAGGGCACACTTATATTTTCTACCAATTTTAGAAAGTTTAAGTTTGATAAAGATGCGTTCGCCTACCTGTCGATTGAAAATATTAGCCCACAAACACTGCCGAAAGACTTTGAACGTAATCCAAAAATCCATTATTGCTGGAAACTAACGCTGACAAAATAATCTCATAGGACGCTCTAAACCGTCTCACCTACGACCAGTTTCTTCATTTTCCAATGATTGCGACCTTTGATCTAAACGCCTATACTCGTTAACCTCGCTATTTGATAACTTAAAATAAAGAAAAGGAGAACGATATGTCTGTCGATGTTATTTTAGATTTGCAGGTTGCACTGGAAAACCGTGAAGAACTGCTGAGTGTTTTTGCAGCAATTTTACCCGACACCCGAGCTTACCAGGGTTGCCAAAGCGTGGTCGTTACCAGTAATGAAGACGACCTTAATAATATCGTCCTGCTAGAAAAATGGGATAACCGTTCTGACCATGAAAGCTATATGGGCTGGCGTACAGAACGCGGCGATATCGACAAACTTGTGGCGCTTTTATCTGCACCGCCCGCGATTAAATATTTAGCGACCGTTCCAGCATAAATGACTATCGACGTCCGCAGGGTTAACGCTTAGTGGGCTTCAGGTGATTTTAAACGTCTATAACTTTAGAGTCTTTAGCATTAAATAATGATCAGTGTGTTTATTTTAAATGCCTTAGTGGTGGCGATAGCGGTCATTATTCATTATGAGTTTCTGTACCGCATCTCACTGTTTATTCCTAAGATGAAGGTAAGACATCGGCTTAGAATTCTTTTTGGCGTTTTCGCCGCGCTCATCGCACACACTATTGAGATTTGGGTTTTCGCTGTAGCCTTCTATTTTATGCATCACGCAGAAGGCTGGGGGCATTTGGAAGGAAACTTTAATGGCAGCTTACTCGACTGCAGTTACTTATCATTCACTACGTTCACCACCCTGGGCTTCGGCGATATTCAACCGTTTGGTGATTTACGACACTTAACCGGGGTAGAGTCTTTAACGGGTCTGGTGCTCATCACCTGGACGGCGTCATTTTTATATTATGAAATGCAACGATACTGGGATAACCGATGAATAAGGCACTAATTTATTTCGCCGCTGGCTGTATTGGCGCTTTAGCCAATAGCCTGGCCGTATGGCAGTTTGGGCAACTCGGCATAACCTCCTCGTTTGGAGTGTCTATTGCGCCTTCCTTTACACCCAACTGGTTATACCCAAGAATTGTTTGGGGTGGTCTATGGGGGCTGCTTTTCATGCTGCCTATGTTGCCATCGAAACTCTTGTTGAAAGGAACCATTCTTAGCCTTTTCCCAACGATTATTCAGTTATTCGTAGTTTTTCCAATGAAGGCAAATAAAGGTATGGCCGGCTTAGACTTAGGGCTTTATACACCGTTTTTTGTTCTATTCTTTAACTGGATCTGGGGCATTACGACGGCTATCAGCATAAAAGCCAGCCGCTAAGATTTCCAACCCTTAAGCCCCCTTCGTCAGCTAGATATCAAGCTTGATATCTTATGACCCCCGCGCGCCTGTATAATGCCAACTATTAAGGCAATCATATTTGAGAAAAAAATGGTCAAGGTAGGTAGTACGTATCAATTAGAGGTCATAAAGGCCTTAGAGTTTGGCTTTTATTTAAACGCTAAAGAACTAGGCGACGTCTTGCTGCCCATTAAACACGCGCCGCGTGATCTAAAAATCGGTGATTTATTGTATGTCTTCCTCTATCTCGATTCAGAAGACCGACCGATAGCCACCACTCAAAAGCCTAAAGTTCAAGTCGGCGAGTTTGCCTACCTTAAAGCCGTTGCGAGCACCCACGTAGGTGCCTTTCTGGATTGGGGTTTAGACAAAGACGTTCTAGTACCTTTCGCCGAACAGCATCGACCAATGGAAGTGGATAAATCGTATTTGATTTACCTCTACCTCGATAAAAACGACGGCCGAATCGTTGCTTCTTCCAAAATTGATAAGTTTCTTGATGATGAGAAACCACACGACTTTAGCCCGCAACAACAGGTTGATCTTATTATCGCCAATAGCACCGATTTGGGCTTTAAAGCGATTATCAATAACAGTCACTGGGGCGTTTTGTACAAAAACGACGTGTTCCAGGAGTTGAGTTTTGGGCAATCTAAAAAAGGCTTTATTAAGCGAATTCGCCCTGATGGGAAAATAGACCTGAGCTTACAGGGCGGTAAAGAAACCCGCGATAAATACGCCAAAATTATTCTTAACTATTTAGAAAAGAGAGACGGCTTCGCGCCCGTGCACGACAAATCGAGCCCTGACATCATTTCTGACACCTTTGGCATGAGTAAAGGCGCGTTCAAAAAAGCCATTGGCGGCCTCTATAAAGAACGCCTTATCAGCATTGAAAAAGACGGCATTCGTTTGCTTAATAAACAACCCCACACAGAAGAAAATTTAACATGATAAAACAAAGTAAAAAATACGACTTCCGCACCACGCAAGATAAAGACACATGGAGCGCTGAAATTCTTCGCCGTGCCAGCGTGGAAAATACCGTCGTTTCAAAAACGCAGACGGGGTTTAAAACCGAGTCCGAAGCTAAAGCCTGGGCGGAACAAGAACTCGTTTTATTCACTAGCAAACAAAGTGCTCGCAACAAACGTCGCGCGGAAAAGCGTTCGTAAAACGCCGCATCGACTAGTGGGGCCAACATGGCGTAAAACCTTAAATAAATAACCGGCCTTGTTAAAAATATCGCAACATACCAGCATCCCCGACGATGAGATAGAGCTCACTGCCATTCGCGCGCAGGGAGCAGGTGGGCAGAATGTTAATAAAGTATCGACAGCCATCCACCTGCGTTTTGATATTAAAGCCTCTTCCCTATCTGATTTTTACAAACAGCGCCTGCTATCGCTGAATGACCAGCGCATCAGTAAAGACGGCGTCGTTATCATCAAGGCGCAGCAATTTCGCACGCAAGAAAAGAACCGCACAGCCGCACTCGAACGATTGTCGGACATCATTAAAGGTGCAACGCTTGTGCAAAAGCCACGACGCCCCACCAAGCCGAGTAAAAACGCAAAGAGAAAAAGAACCGACAGCAAGACCCAACGCGGAAAACTAAAGCAATTACGCAATAAAAGCTTTGACTAGACCTTTATGCAAAAAAACAAAACGGTTCAATCACCTTCTTAATTTATTGTAAAAAATTTCCCTTTTTACCGTTTTTTTAATCAACGATGTATAAGCAGTTCCCGCAAGCGCTGGCCATACTTTAGTGTTGACCAGTGATGTAGTGATTTGTGCGTCCATTCCTATGCCGTCATTAACGGGTACATGCGACACATGGATATAGCCCTTATTAAATTTTGCGTAGCTTGAAAGAAAGTCTTTACGGTCTTGCTCATTTTCATCAAAGGCGTCTTGTAAAAAAACACTATTCAGCAGAGGGATACCCAATTCACGCATATTCTTAAGTTTACTTTTTAGCTGTCTATAACGTGGGTTACGGCGTTTATTGGCGCGCTTCGGTGTACTTTCAAGCTCATCTGAAACGACCTCTTCCATGTGTGCCGCTTCACGTAAAATCGCGTGTTTAACTCTAAGGCCGGGTTGGTTTTTATACTGTGTTAATAAAGCATTGATCGATGATGACAATGCTTCACCATGACTCCATTGATTTTTAAACTCCCCTGCTGGTGCATCCTTAAAAGGCACGCCGCAGGCTATCGCGCGGCTATGCATTTGTTTTAAATAATGTCGCGACAGGCGATTGTTTCGATTCCCATGTTCAAGGTCTTCAGCTCCGGGCTTAAGCTGGTCGTATCCACCACCAATGTCCGAGTGCACGCCGGGGCAAAGAATTTCTACCGCCCAATGGTTACCCGTGCAAGAAGAATCGTCATGATTAAGCGGGGTTTTGGCGTTAGACCGAATGGATTGCAAATCAAAATTCTCACGCAGCTCATTTTCGGCGACGAGGTGGTAAACATACTTAACAAAATTTTTAGCGATACGGAAATCAAAGTTATCTTTATTATTTCCTGGCAGTCCAAATGAGCCAACCGTATCGAATAGACCAAGGAAACGAATAGACTGCTTCGCATGTAAGGGGGTTTTTCTGAGCACATTAACAAAATGCCGGGCCAGGGCGGCTCCTCGACTAAACCCAAATACATCAAACGTTAGCCCTGTCACGTCGGGTGTTTCCTTGAGAATTGATTTCACATGTTTAAGCATAAAATCGATTCGATCATGCCCACCGGAACCAAAAGCACCACCAAACATAACATCCATTCCTTGAGAAAAAACATTCCGACCACCCAGACGATCATTATCGTCCTTGTGTTTTTTTGAGCCTACTCCCCTGATATAAAGCTTCTTAATCGCGTGGTCACCTGACTCACCATAGACTCTAAATAGCTTGGCAATATTGGTGATCGTCGAGGGTTTGTCGTTGATGTTATTGCCGGTTCCATCGAAAAAAATACCGATTGTAAGATTCATAACTGCCATCCTTGTCAATTGTGAGTGTGTAATAGAGAAAGTACGCCCCTCATAATATGCTGGCGATTATTATCATACAAACTAAAGCTGCTAATTAATGCTGCTAATAATTTAAGGAAGCATATAAACAGATCTTACCGCTAAGCACTCCTCTTTTTAATCAAGGAGTTCAAACTCAATTGATGCTAATTTATGGTTCTTGTTTAAATCAACTTACTAATAAATGTGGCGTTATCATCATTAAAGTCCGACAACAGTAAAACCGCGCTGAGTACCGGCAAAAAGAGCAAGCGAATGGATAACAAGAACCCACGCGGTAAGCTATTGGAATAAAGAGTGCGTTTTTTTGATCTTTATCATATTGAACCCATTAGCCTGCTAAAAAATTAGGTTAAATAATTTTTTGCTATATATTTATAGCAGAAGTTGGGAGTTTAAAAAAATATGAATACGCCTTTCGATCATAAATCCGTCAACCCGATTGTTCTTTTTTCAATCAACCACCCCAGACTTATTAGCTGGTTGATTGCTT
>JASJGO010000031.1:0-6433 GCA_033791505.1 Cycloclasticus sp. | reverse complement strand
CGTGGCTATTTTCAAACAGCTAGGCGCACCGGCCAGACTTAACGCTTTGTTGGAAGGTGAGAGTTTATTTAACGATGTAACCGCTATCGTGGTATTTACCCTTTTGATCGGGATGTCGCTGAATACAACAGAGGTGACGGGAACAACTGAAGCAATCGTCTTTTTCTTAAAAAGCTTTGCCGGTGGGATTGTCGTAGGAACTGTTGTTGGATGGATAGCGAAATATCTGTACAGGTTGTGCTCTAACCATTTTGGTCATACGCTACTAGGAATAATTGCGGCCATATTTACATTTTACATAGCTGAGCATTTACTCCACGTATCAGGTGTAGTGGCTGTTTTATCAGCCGGCCTTTTACTGGGTGAATTTTATCGTAGCGAAGAGAATACCGATAATAAGTTCGCAGCAGAATTCTGGGAACTCAATGCGTACATTGCGAATGCCATTTTATTTATTCTGGTTGGCGTTACCATTACCGTTTCGATGTTTACTGGCCAATGGTACGCAATGCTTCTAGGTATTATCGCCGCCACCATCGCAAGAGGACTGGTAATTTATGGTTTGTTACCCGCGTTCACCCTGATCCCCGCAATTGTGAAAATAGATTCAAATTATAAAAATGTCATGATGTGGGGCGGTTTGCGGGGCGCGGTATCGTTGTCGCTTGCCTTATCTATTCCAACCGAGATCGAAGCTTGGTACACGGTACAGTCAATTGTTTATGGCGTTGTGGTGTTTACGCTATTCGTACAAACACCTTTTATAAATAAGTTAGTTGTTAAAACACTTAAATAAAACGCTATTTTCACAAAAAATTAGTCATAACCTGATCAAGAACAAGATCGGCTAAGTTATTTGCACGATTCTTATTCTCTGAAGAGGTAGAATTTATTTTGCTATAGCTAGAAATGTTAGTTCAGATATCGTCAGTGTATAGCCGGGTTTAAAAACAGCCGTATAAACCTTCTTTACTGGTCAACAAATAAGGTTTATTGACACCATTAACTGCCTGCAGGCTCAGAAAGGAAGAATATGCAGCAAAGTTTTATCATAATAGGGATGCTGGCAGGTGGTTTGGGCCTGTTCCTGTTAGCAGTTAATATGATTACCGACGGTCTGAGGTTGGCCGCCGGTCAAGCGTTACGCAAGCTGTTATCAAAATGGACGCGCTCACCCTTGCGCGGTATTTTAAATGGTTTGTTGATCACGGCCATTGTGCAGTCATCCAGCGCGGTGACGGTGGCGACAATTGGCTTTGTTAATGCCGGACTCATTACTATGCGTCAGGCGCTTGGAGTGGTATACGGCTCTAATATCGGCACTACGATGACGGGGTGGATAGTCGTCATGGTGGGTTTCAAAATTAATGTAGAAGCGTTCGCGCTACCGATCATTGGTTTGGGCATGCTATTACGACTTAGTGGAAGCGATAGTAAACGGGCAAACCTGGGGCTGGCACTGACTGGTTTTGGCCTATTTTTTATGGGAATAGACGTCCTGAAAGACGCCTTTGATGGCCTGGTATCAACTATTGATCTGGAGAGATTTACTGTCGATGGGCTAGCAGGTGTGTTGTTCTACGTCGGTATAGGGTTTCTTATGACCGTACTCACTCAATCATCGAGTGCCGCCATTGCGATTACCCTAACGGCAGCTTTTGGAGGGGTTTTGGGACTGTATGCGGCGGCGGCGATGGTCATCGGTACCAACTTGGGAACCACTTCAACGGCTGCTATTGCCGTTATTGGTGCCACCTCCAATGCAAAAAGAGTGGCGTGTGCGCATATTATCTTTAACGCTGGCACGGGCATAATCGCTTTAATGACCTTACCCGCTTTATTTTGGCTGGTAGAAAGCACCACTGTGTTACTAGGCCTGGAATCTGTGCCCGTTATTACCTTAGCCATGTTCCACACGACCTTTAATATATTGGGGGTTTTATTAATATTCCCTTTCAATGACCGCCTGGCTAGTTTTCTTGAAGGTCGATTTGTTTCCCAGGAGGAGGCTGAAGGACGCCCCAGATACCTGGACAAGACCGTTATCGTTTCGCCGATACTCGCCATTAACGCGCTGGCGCTGGAGTTATCTAGAATAACGACGGTGGTGCGGCGAATGGGGCTTGAAGCGCTAAGTAGTGAATTCATTCAAAGCAAAAATATCAGGATAGACCATATAGTGGCGCATAAACTCTCGGTCGCCGTGTCGGACTTTATTAGCCGCCTGGAAAGAGGTGTGCTGGGTACAGAAGTTTCTGCACAGCTGACTAAAGTACTACGTGCAGAACAACACCTGTTAGCCTGTGGCGATCAGGCGTTATTAATAGCTAAAACGCAGGCATCAGTTGAAAAGGTAATGGATGAGAAGTTAATGGCTGAGCTGTTTAACTACCGCGCAGAAGTGGTCAGTCTGATGGAAATATCGGACCCTGAAAACAGTGATTTTTCAGTTGCTGATTGCGAGTTGCAATTAGACCGGGTTCAAAGTGCATACGACGAGGTAAAAGCATCTTTGTTGCAAGCAGGGGTTGAGCGGCGCATAGCCATTTCCATTATGATGGATAATATTGATCAAAATAGCCGTATCCGTCGTATGGCCAGGCAAATGCTAAAAGCTATGCACTATCTCAGTCAGCTTTCTATGATAGCGGGGACGGGGGAATCTAAGCTCTTATTATCAGCAGCTGTAAGCGAGGAAGAACAGGGCGAGATAAAGGATAAACAGTGACGAACGTCTGTGTACGAAATGTTGTTATGCATTAAATAAACTTTAAAAAAGGTAAATATAATGGCTTTGCTGAAAAAGATTGTGCTGGATGTACTGAAACCACATCAACCTAATGTCCTGGAGCTTTCGCAAGCGCTAGCTGATGCGGGCGACGATTACCGAGTGCGTTTGACCGTTATCGAGGTGGATGAAAAAACCGAAACGGTTCAAATAGAACTCGAGGGGAATGCGATTGATTTTGAAACGATTAAATCCGTTATTAATGGCATGGGCGGGTCGTTGCATAGCATTGACGAAGTTGATGTTGCGAGTGAAGTAAAGGCTGGATAAGCTGATATGCGGCTATTAAATCGAGCCAAATTTCTTCTCGATATCACGCGCAGCAATGATATTGCTCGACGTTACTTTGTGGTGAACGGCTTTGATGGGGCGCTCACCATGTTGGGATTAATCATAGGGTTTCTTGTTAGTGCGCCGGATAACTTAACGGTCATCATCAACGTCTGCCTGGGTGCTGCCATAGCATTGTTTATGAGCGGATTGAGCAGCGCCTACATCAGTGAGTCCGCGGAGCGGCGACACGCTCAGGGAAAACTTGAACGCGCAATGATCAGCGATCTCGAAGAAAGCACGCACGGCTACGCAACTCGCTGGGTGCCCGTGTTGATAGCGCTAGTCAACGGGCTGGCACCGATGAGTATTTCGTTGTTAATTCTGACGCCGCTCTGGCTATTCGTTGCCGGAGTCCAGCTGCCCGTACCGCCGCTATACGCTGCCGTTATTGTAGCGCTACTGCTGGTGTTTCTGCTGGGCGTTTTCCTGGGTCGAATTGCCGGTGTTTCATGGCTGCGTAGTGGTAGCCAAACATTACTAGTTGCGGTGCTCACTGCGGC
Organism: Cycloclasticus sp.; assembly: GCA_033791505.1. GTDB lineage: Bacteria > Pseudomonadota > Gammaproteobacteria > Methylococcales > Cycloclasticaceae > Cycloclasticus. The sequence continues at coordinate 2,812 of JASJGO010000031.1, read as the reverse complement.
GCTTATTTTCATTTTTGCAGGGCATTAATATATGGCTCAACCTGTCTGGCACAGTATCGATACTGATGAGGTATTGCAGCGCCTTGATTCTTCTGCAACTGGCCTAACAACAGAAGAAGCGCAAAATCGCCTGGCTGAGCACGGCTCGAACGCCCTTCCTGAAAAACAGGCTCGATCACTGTTGACTATGGTGTATGGGCAGTTCACCGATTTTATGATTGTGGTACTGCTGATAGCCGCGCTGATTTCCGGCTTTATTGGTGAACCGCAGGATACCATCGCCATTTTAGTCATCGTCTTGCTCAACGCGATTATTGGCGTAGTGCAGGAATTTAGGGCGGAACGCGCGATGGCGGCCTTGCGTAAAATGGCAGCGCCGGAGGCTCTGGTGTTGCGCGACGGTCATGCGATCACGCTGTTGGCGACCGATTTGGTACCGGGTGATGTGGTCATGCTGGTCGCTGGTGATATTGTGCCCGCCGATCTGCGAATGCTGGAAGTGGAAGAAATGCAGGCAGACGAGTCAACCCTGACCGGTGAGTCGCACCCGGTTGAAAAGCTATCGTCTTGTTTAGCTAAAACCGACTTGCCCATCGGAGATCGTCAAAACCTTGCTTTTAAGAACAGCCTGATCACCCGTGGGCAGGGTAAAGGAATAGTTGTTGCCACGGCTCATGAAACAGAAATTGGCCGTATTGCAGAGCTACTACGAGGTGAGGAACGCGTAAAGACACCGCTGCAGAAACGACTAACACGCTTTGGTCGCTACCTTGCTTTGGCTGTGCTGGCCATTTGTGTAGTGGTGTTTAGCGCCGGATTGTTACAAGGTCAGCCAGTGATGTTGATGTTTCTTACGGCTGTAAGTCTGGCGGTTGCGGCAATACCCGAAGCGCTGCCAGCGGTCGTGACGATCTCGCTAGCCCTCGGCGCACGTAAGTTGATTCAGCATCATGCACTGGTGCGTAATTTACCAGCAGTAGAAACTCTTGGTTCGGTGACGTATATCTGCGCCGACAAGACGGGTACATTGACACAAAACAGCATGACCGTAGAGTTGTTTTTTGCCGCTGCTGAAGGGCACGAATCATTACCTGCCCCTGATAGCGATGAACCGTGGGCCGAACTCGGTCAAGCTATGGCCTTGAACAACGATGTATCAGAAAAGAATGCTAAAGCCGCCGGTGAACCGACAGAGCTGGCTTTGTTTGAAGCCGCACTGAATGCAGGTTTTGACAAAGCATCACTTGAACAGCTGAAACCTAGATTGGCTGTTATCCCATTTGATAGCCAACGTAAACAGATGATGACCTTTCATCAATTAAACCAGTCGTCTGAAGAGGTGGTCGCTTACGTTAAGGGAGCGCCTGAAAAAGTGCTGGCAGAATGCGTCAAAACGGTGGGTAATGGCGTGTCGCTGGCCTTTGAACCAGAAGCTGTGTTGGCTGAAGCAGAACGCTTAGCGAACGAGGGTTACCGTGTACTGGCTTTTGCAAAGCGTGAGTTTTCTGCGTTACCACAACCGATTGAAGCTGAAACGGCCCTGCAGGATTTGACGTTTCTCGGGCTGGTAGCGCTGATTGACCCGCCACGAGCCGAAGTACCACAGGCGGTGGCAGATTGCCTAACCGCGGGTATCACCCCGGTGATGATAACCGGCGACCATCCCGGTACCGCCATGGCCATCGCCCGTCGTCTTGGTATCGTTGATGATGATCATGCAAAGATATTAATTGGCCAGGAGTTGTCAGCTTTATCGGATGATGAATTTTCCAGTATTGTCGAGTCGGTACGGGTGTATGCGCGAGTAACACCGGAACAGAAATTACGCATCGTTAAAGCCTTGCAGGAAAAGGATCAGTTTGTCGCCATGACGGGTGACGGTGTTAATGATGCACCAGCATTGAAACGCGCCGGTATTGGTATAGCGATGGGGCTAAAAGGTACCGACGTGGCGCGTGAGGCCGCGGACATGGTATTGCTTGATGACGACTTTACCTCCATCGTGCGTACGGTTCGCGCCGGTCGTCGAATTTTCGATAATATTCGCAAGTTCATCAACTACACCATGAGTTCCAACTCAGGTGAAATTTGGACGCTACTACTTGCCCCATTTCTTGGCTTACCGATACCTTTATTGCCTATTCATATTTTGTGGATCAACCTGGTTACCGATGGTTTGCCCGGGCTGGCCTTAACCGCAGAACCGGCAGAACCAGACATTATGCATCGTAAACCGAGGCCGACGAATGATAATATTTTCGCTCATGGTATGTGGCAACACATTGTATGGGTGGGGTTATTTATTGCGGGTCTTTCTCTGGCCACCATGGCATGGGCTATTTCTCGTGAGGCCGCCCATTGGCAGACAATGGTGTTTACCGTACTAACCGTTTCACAGTTATTTAATTCCTTATCCGTCAGAAGCGAGAGTGTATCACTATTTCGTATCGGCCTTTTCACTAATCTGCCGTTGTTAGCTGCGTTTATGCTAACGCTATTACTGCAAATGGCGGTGATTTATACTCCCGCATTGAACGTTATTTTTCATACCCAGCCGCTACCGATGTTCGACCTCACGGTCTGCATAGCGCTGTCTTCACTGGTTTTATTCGCGGTTGAGATTGAAAAGTGGCTGGTACGTCGCGGTGTTTTATACGCTCAATTGTAATTAGCTAAATTAGCCGTTTAGTACAGGAAATAATTGCTTTAGGCCGTTGGCTATAATTTCCACCGCAATGGCGGCTAAAATAAGACCGAATAGTCGGTTGATGATATTTAGACCGATACGCCCAAGCGCTTTGCCAATCGTAGA